>JAYVRZ010000339.1:0-7221 GCA_043775965.1 Sphingomonas sp. | reverse complement strand
GCCGGCGTCCTGCTCGACATGGATCCGCTCGACCCCGATCGTCCGCGCGCTCGCCTCGTCCTTCTCGTCGAGGAGCACCGTCACCGACCCCTCGCCGACGATCGGGTGATAGAGCTGCGAAATCTGGTAGCCCTGCGGCAAATCGGCGTAAAAGTAGTTCTTCCGGTCGAACCGCGAATACTTGTTGATCTGCGCGCCGATCGCCATCCCGGTGCGGACCGCCTGGCGGATGCACTCGCGGTTCGGCACCGGCAGCATCCCCGGCATCGCCGCGTCGACCAGCGACACCTGCGTGTTGGGCTCCGCGCCGAACGCGGTCGCCGCGCCCGAGAACAGCTTGGCGTTCGACGTCACCTGCGCATGGACTTCGAGGCCGACAACGACCTCCCACTCGCCGGTTTCGCCCTGGATACGATAGTCGCTCATGTTACCACCAAGCCTCTGGTCGCGCCGTAAATCCCGCTCGCTGTTCGATCGCGAGGCCTGCATTCAGCACGCCCTGCTCGTCGAGCGGCTTCCCGATGATCTGCAACCCGAGCGGCAGGCCCTGCTTGTCGAGGCCACCCGGCACCGACATCGCCGGCAACCCTGCCAGCGACGACGGCACGGTGAAGACGTCGTTCAGATACATCGCGATCGGATCGGCCGACTTCTCGCCGAGCGCGAACGCCGCCGAGGGTGCGGTCGGCGTCAGCAGGACGTCGCACGTCTCCCAAGCCCGCTCGAAATCGCGCGCGATCAGCGTCCGGACCTTCTGCGCCTGCGTATAATACGCGTCGTAGAAGCCCGCCGACAGCACATAGGTGCCGATCATGATGCGGCGCTTCACCTCCGGGCCGAAGCCATCGGCGCGGGTGGCGGCGTACATGTCCTGCAAGCCGGCGCCGGTCGGCAGGTCGCGGATGCCGTAGCGGACGCCGTCATAGCGCGCGAGGTTCGAGGACGCCTCGGCGGGCGCGATGATGTAATAGGCGGGCAGCGCGTATTTGGTGTGCGGGAGCGAGACCTCGACGATCGTCGCGCCGGCATCCTTCAGCCAGTCGATGCCCTGCTGCCACAACGCCTCGATCTCCTCGGGCATCCCGTCGACGCGATACTCCTTGGGAATACCGACGCGCAGACCGTTGAGATTGGCGGACAAACCCGCCTCCCATTTCGGTACGTCGAGCTGCAGCGAGGTGCCGTCCTTGGCGTCGAACCCGGCCATCGCCTCGAGCAGGATCGCGCAGTCCTTGACGTCGCGTGCCATCGGCCCGGCTTGGTCGAGCGACGATGCGAACGCGATCGTCCCCCAGCGCGAGCAGCGGCCATAGGTCGGCTTGATCCCCGAGATCCCGGTGAAGGCGGCGGGCTGGCGGATCGAGCCGCCGGTGTCGGTCCCGGTCGCGCCTGGGCAAAGCCGCGCGGCGACTGCCGAGGACGAGCCGCCCGACGAGCCGCCCGGTGCGAGCGAGGCGTTGCCGCCGTCGTTGCGCTTCCAGGGGCTGATCACGTTGCCGAACGCGGAGGTCTCGTTCGACGAGCCCATCGCGAACTGGTCCATGTTCAGCTTGCCGAGCATCCCCGCGCCCGCGTCCCAGAGGTTCTGCGAGACGGTCGACTCATAGGTCGGCGTGAAGCCCTCGAGGATGTGGCTCGCCGCGGTCGTCGTGACGCCCTTGGTGCAGAACAGGTCCTTCATGCCGATCGGCACGCCGGCGAGCGGCTTCAGCGTCTCGCCGGCCCCACGCGCGGTGTCGGCGGCAGTGGCGGCGGCGATCGCATGCTCAGGCGTCTCGACAAGAAACGCGTTCAACGCCTTGGCCTGGCTCACCTTAACGATGAACGCATCGGCGACTTCGCGCGCGGTGAAGCTGCCATCGCGGACGCCGTCGCGGATACCGGCGATCCCGAGGTCGGTAAGCTCAGTCATTATTCGATCACCTTCGGCACGGCGAAGAAGCCGTGTTCGGCCGCCGGCGCGTTGGCCAGCACCTGCTCGCGGATGCCGCCGCCGGTCAGCGGGTCGGCGTTGACGACGTCGTCGCGCAGCCGCAGCGTGTTGGGGATGACGGCGGTCATCGGCTCGACGCCGGTCGTGTCGACCTCGCCGAGCATCTCGATCCAGCCAAGGATGTTTCCGAGTTCCGGCGCCATGCGGGCGGCGTCCTCGTCGGTGATCGCGATGCGCGCAAGGCTCGCGATCCGCTTCACGGTTGCAGTATCTACGGACATGGCCTGCGGCTAGCACCCGGCGCAGCGGCGGCGCAACACCCTTCTAGCTCCGCGTCTTCTTCTGGTCCCCCCGCGGAGGCGGGGGCCCAGGATTACAAACGATACCGCCCGAGATCCCGGGCCCCCGCCTTCGCGGGGGAACAAGGCTTTTTCGAGCCGCCGCTGATCTTCCCGGCAATAACGCACCGATTGCAACCTTTCCCCACATACGGCACGGGGACGGGACCGCCTGCACGGAAGGTCCCGCTTGGCCCGCAAGTTCCTCTATTTAATCGCCGCGCTGATCGTCCTCGCGATCGCGGCTTTGCTCGCCTACCGTTTGTTTGGCACACAGATGCTGCGGATCGCGATGGTCCCGCGCGAGACGTTCCAGGCGCAACGCGAAGCCCCGCGCAACATCTATGCGCGAAAGATCATGTGGCTCGCCCGCCCCGATGCGCCCGGCAATCCCGCGCTCTGGACGCCCCCCGGCTACACCCCCGGCAAGCGCAGCACGGGCGCGGCGATCTTCTTCATCCACCCGACCTCGTACATCAACCGCGACCACTGGAACGCGCCCATCGACGACCCCGAGACAAACGCGCGGGCGGAGCTGTTCCTGCGCGGCCAGGCCAGCGCGTTCAACGAAGCCGGCGACATCTGGGCGCCACGTTACCGCCAGGCGACGTTCGGCGCGTTCCTGACCAGCGCCGCCGAGAGCGAACGCGCGCTGGCGCTGGCGTACGGCGACGTCTCCGCCGCGTTCGGCCGGTTCCTCAAGGAGGCCGGCCCGACCCGACCGATAATCCTCGCCGGCCATAGCCAGGGCGCGCTCCACCTCACCCGCCTGCTCCGCGACCGCATCGCCACCGATCCGAAACTGAAGGCGCGGATCGTCGCCGCGTACGTCGTCGGCTGGCCCGTCTCGCGCGCCACCGACCTGCCGAAGATGGGCCTCCCCGAATGCCGCTCGGCCGACCAGACCGGCTGCATATTGTCGTGGGAGAGTTTCGCCGAGCCCGCCGATCCCGCACTGATCGTCGACGCCTATGACCAGACCACCGGCTTCAACGGGCAGCCGCGCAAAGCCACGCCGATGGTCTGCACCAACCCGCTGACCGGCACCGCCGACGCGGCCGCGCCCGCCACCGCCAATCTCGGCACGCTCGTCCCGTCCACCGATCTCAAGACCGCGACGATCGCGGTCGGCAGCGTCCCCGCGCGCTGCGCCGACCGCGGCTTCCTACTGATCGGCGAGGCGCCCAGCCTCGGGCCGTACGTGCTGCCCGGCAACAACTACCACGTCTACGACTACAGCCTGTTCTGGGCGAACATCCGCGCCGACGCCAACCGCCGCCTCAAGGCCTTCGCAAAGTGATCACCGTCTCCCCCGCGCTGTTCCGCGACGCGCTCCCGAACGGTGGCCGGCTGATCGGCCTCGACGTCGGCACCAAGACGATCGGCACCGCACTCTGCGACGCCGGCTGGTCGTTCGCGAGCCCCGCGCTCCTGATCCGCCGCACCAAGTTCCAGAAGGACAAGACCGCGCTCGCCGAGATCATCAAGGCGCAACACGTCGTCGGCCTCGTCATCGGCCTGCCGATCAACCTCGACGGCAGCGAAAGTCCGCGCTCGCAATCGACCCGCGCGTTCGCGCAGAACCTCAAGGACATGGGCCTGCCGATCCTGCTCCAGGACGAGCGCTGGTCGACCGTCGCGGTCACCCGCACGCTCATCGAACAGGACGCCAGCCGCGCCAAACGCGCCGAACTCGTCGACAAGATGGCCGCCGCCTATATCCTGCAAGGTGCGATCGACGCGCTGGTAACGGCGCGGATCTAGCGGCGCAAATCAGCGGACGACACGGTAGAGCGACGACTCGCCGTTAGTCCATATCAGCCGCAAATCCGCCGCTTTGGCCGCGCCGGGCGGGAACCCGATCGTCCAGACGTGCGTGAAGGCCGCACGTGGAAAGTGCGCGATCGTGGGTTCGAATTTGGAGCCGATATCGCCACAGATCGCCGGATAGACGCTCTGGCTGGGGTCCGAGAGATACGGCGCGGCGATGGGGTACCGGATATGGAGCGCCTGCTGCCCCTCGATCGCCCATTGCTCGTTGGTGAAAACGTCGCGTCGCACGATCGCCAGCGCCGGCAGGTGATCGCGCCGCAGGTCAGTCCACGTACCGGAGCACGGTCGCGCGATCAACGATAGAACGGCGGCCCCGCGCGGGATCGCTGGGATCGCCGAGAGTTCGCGTTGCTGTTCGTGCGAACGCTCGATGAAACTCGCGGTGGCGCCCCCGATGCGGACCAGCAGGAAGGTCATCGCTGCGACCGCCAACAGCCGCGAGAGCCTGGCGTCTTTCGGGGCGATCGATACCAGCGCCAACATGACCGTGGCGGGCGCGATCCGCATGTCGACATAGGCGCCGCCCATCAGCAGGCGCGGGAGCACGAGGAACGCACCGAGGCACAGCAAGGCCGGCCATCCGAGCAGCGGAGACAGCGCTATCCTCGGGCTCCGCAGCGCGAAATACAGGAGCACAACGAGCGGCAGCAACGATACGAGGTCGTACCACCGCCAGCGATCGCGAAGCAGCGACAGGAACCACAAGGCTTTGACCGGCAGGTCAAACCAATCGTCCGCGCCCAGGCGTTCGCCGGTCTTTCCAGCCGTCGCCGCCATCACAATTAACGGCAACGCCAGCGAGAGACACTGGATTGCGACCCCCGCGAAGGCCGGGATCCAGCGCTTGCCCTCCGTCCGGAACCGGGCAAGCTCGGCACCCGCCGCCATCAGCCCGAACAGGCCCCAGCCGAAGCTGTGCGCGATCCACAGCACGCACGCGATCGGCACGAAGGCGATAGCCCGCAGCACGAGGCGATGCTGCCGTCCGAGCCGGATCCACAAGGCGAGCGCGCAGAATGCCAGCGCCTGCGACAGCGCGAAATTGACGAAGCCGAACTGGAAGGGCCATGCATAGGCGAGCGGCAACGCGAACATCGCGGTCGATGGCACGCGCCCATGTGCCTCGCGCGCGGCCCATAACAGTCCGCCGACGGTCAGCATGGGGATCGCGATCACCGCGAGCTTGGTCGCCGGTTCCAGTCCGACCAGTCGGGCCAGTGCGGGCACCACCAGGTCCATCCCGAGGTTCGGGATCAACGCCCAGCGATACGCGTAATAACGCTGAAGATCAGCCGAGCCCGGCAACGCCATCGCGATATGCCAGCGTCCCATGTGCCCCGGCAGGTCACTCAACGGCGGCAATGCCGGCCACAACAGCGGCACGGCGGATAGCAGCACCATCGCGAAGGCAAACGACCGAGTTTCCCACCATAAGCGGCGTATGGCGTCCGGTACGTGATGCTGTGTGTCGTTCATCCGATCCCCTCGTCGCATTTGGCCTCGCACAGCCGCGCTAAATTCGGGTTAACCATCCGTCGACGCCGCGACGCTTGCCCCCCGCCCCCGCGGCCACTATCCCACAGCTTTAATGCGCACCTCAGATCATCGCCCCGCCGCCCTCATCGAAGGCGGCGCCGTCTTCCCGCACCGCCACCTCACCGGCATCGACGGACTCCAGCCACATGAGATCGCGTTCCTGCTCGACGAGGCGGAGACCTGGGTCGGCGCGAACCGTCGCCACGCCACACCCGACAAGCGGCTTGCCGGGCTGACGCAGATCAACGCGTTCTTCGAGAACTCGACGCGCACGCTGCTGTCGTTCGAGATCGCCGGCAAGCGACTGGGCGCCGACGTCGTCAACATGCACGCCGCGCAGTCGAGTGTGAAGAAGGGCGAGACGCTGATCGACACCGCGATGACGCTCAACGCGATGCGCGCCGACGTGATCGTCATCCGCCATATGTCGAGCGGCGCGGTGCGGCTGATCGCGGACAAGGTCGACTGCCCGGTGCTGAACGCGGGCGACGGGCGGCACGAGCATCCCACGCAGGCGCTGCTCGACGCGCTGACGATCCGCCGCCGCAAGGGCGCGATCGCGGGCCAGCGGATCGTGATCTGCGGTGACCTGCTGCACAGCAGGGTCGCGCGCTCGAACATTCTCGCGCTCACCGCGCTGGCCGCCGAGGTCCGCGTCTGCGCGCCGTCGACGCTGATGCCACCGATGATCGAGCGGATGGGCGTGACCGCCTTCACCGATTTCGACAAGGCGCTGGAGGGCGCGGACGTGGTGATGATGCTCCGGTTGCAGAACGAGCGGATGGACGGCGCCTATGTGCCGTCAACGCGCGAATATCGGCTGCGCTACGGGCTGACGCTCGACCGGTTGGCGAAGGCCGCGCCCCATGCGCTGGTCATGCACCCCGGCCCGATGAACCGCGGCGTCGAGATCGACTCGGCAGTGGCGGATCACGCGCGCTCGGCGATCACCGAGCAGGTCGAGATGGGCGTCGCGGTCCGCATGGCCTGCCTCGACGTGCTGACCCGACGAGCGCGCGGCGTGGAGGGTTGGGCATGATCCTCGCGCTCACCAACGCCGTGCTCGCCTGCCCGGTCGGTGGCGTGTCTAAGGGCAATGTGCTGGTCCGCGACGGCGTGGTCGTCGCGACCGGGGTCGTCGACATTCCCTCCGACTCGGAAATCGTCGACTGCGGGGGCAAGACCATCGCGCCGGGGATCGTCGACCTCGGCGTCGCGAAGGTTGACCGCGCAGCCTTCCGGGCCGGCGGGATCGTCCGGATCGGTCTCATGCCCGACCAGTCGCCGGTGCTCGACGACCCCGGCATCGTCCAGCGCGCCGCGCTGATCGGCAAGCCCGACCTCTGGATCCACCCGATCGCCGCCGCCACGCGCGGGCTTGCCGGGAATGACCTCGCCGAAATGGCGATCTGTCTCTCCGCCGGCGCGAAGGCGGTCGGCACCGGCAAACACTGGATCGCCGACAGCGGTGTGATGCGGCGCGTGCTGGCCTATGCGCGCGACCTAGACGTGACCGTGATCGCGCATGCCGAGGATGGCGGCCTCACTGCCGGTGCGGTCGCGACCGAAGGCGAGACCGCA
>JAYVRZ010000338.1:0-13337 GCA_043775965.1 Sphingomonas sp. | reverse complement strand
ACGAAACTGCACCAAAAGGCCGGACATATGGACGCAAACGATCTGATCAAAACGTTCGCTCGGCCATTGCAAGGCGGGAGCCGTCCACATATGGGGGCCAGAAACGCTCAGCGCCGATCGCCGCCGAGACCTGCTCGAGATTGTCGAAGATCGCTACGACCGCGGCTCCATCCTCATCACCAGCCAGATTCCCGTGGACCGGTGGTACGAGATCATCGGAAATCCCACGCTCGCCGACGCGATCTTGGACCGCGTGGTTCACAACGCTTACCGCATCGATCTCACCGGCGAGAGCCTTCGCAAACGGCGCGCTTCCGCACTCGACGCTTGACCTCGCAGACCGTTCGATAAATTGTCCCGTACGACCCGAGCAGGCACCCCCTAAGTGGCCCGCTTCAGATCGGAACGGGTGGCCTGCTTCACGTTGGAACGGTGGCCCGCTTCAGAGCGGTACGCCCGGCCCACTTCATCGGAATACGCACATCGGCCGGAAACCGCTCTAATGCAGCCGTGGGGCGTTGATGGCAGCGCAAAACAGCATCCTCTTCAGTGGCGGCGACTCGGAGGCGGAATTTTGTCTGACTGATCCGGAAAACACCGTCGGCGGACGCGGCTATCCCGTGGCGGTCTGCCGTTCGTGGAAGACCAAGCGGTTGATATTGTAGACGAGTTTGGCAAGTGTGATCTTGAGGGCAGAGCGCTGATCTTACGCAAACAACGGCAAGCAAACTCCGCCATCACCCGCAAGGACGCACTTTAACGATCCGTCTCAAGGCTTGCGGTTGTCTCGCGCAGGTCTTTCAGCCCTACGCCGCTGGCACCCCGGTCGCGCGCCTGGCGCAGCAGCCAGACGATCGTGTCGGTCGCCACGACATGGGAGAGGCCGTGAGGCGGGCGAATATTGGAGACGCAGTTGCGGGCGCTGTCCTGCCGGCCCACACGCGGGTCCCAGGTCAGGTAGGCACCGAGGCTGTCGGGCGAGCTGAGGCCCGGTCGTTCGCCGATCAGGACCAGCACCATCGCCGCTCCGAGCGCCTCGCCCACCTCGTCTCCCAACGCGACACGGGCCTGTCGCGCAATGATCGGCCTTGCGATCCGCCAGTCGGGCAATGCGGCGATGATCGCGTCGGTCATGGCCGGCCCATGCGCGTGCAGCGCGGTGGCCGACAGGCCATCTGCAAGAACGATCGCCAGGTCGCATCCCTCGCCCCGCGCATCGGACAGGTCCTGCACCGACCGAGCCGCTAACCGGCGGCCAAGGTCGGGGCGGGTGAGGAAGGTGGCGCGATCGCCTGCCCGGCTGTCCACGATCATCGCCGGTCGGCCAAGGGCATCGGCCATCCGGTCCGGGTCGAGCGCGGCATGCACGGCGTCCCGCGCGCGGGCATGATCGAGCTGGAACGCCAGCAATGGCGTGGTCGGCAATGCGCGCCCGGTCAGCCCCAGCCCGATACGCGCCTGCGTTGCCGCACGCGCCCATGCCACGGGATCGTGGCGATCGTCGGGGCTGGTCACAGGGTCGGTCCGGCGGGCCGGGACGCGGGCAGGCTCAGGCGCCTCGCACCGGCCTCCAGCGTCGTGAAGCGCGGCGCGCCCGACGCATCGGCCAATTCCATTGCGAGCAGCCATTCGGCGAACTCCGGCGCAGGCGTCAGCCCGAGCGTCCGGCGCGCGTAAAGGGCGTCGTGAAAGCTGGTCGACTGATAGTTCAGCATCACGTCATCGGACCCGGGCACCCCCATCACGAAATTGACCCCCGCCACGCCCAGCACCGTCAGCAGGATGTCCATGTCGTCCTGATCCGCCTCCGCGTGGTTGGTGTAGCAGACATCGACCCCCATCGGCAGGCCGAGCAGCTTGCCGCAGCAATGATCCTCCAGCCCGGCACGGATGATCTGCTTGCCGTCGTAGAGATATTCCGGACCGATGAACCCCACGACGCTGTTGACGAGGAACGGGTCGAACGCGCGGGCCACGGCATAGGCCCGCACCTCCATCGTCTGCTGATCGACGCCGTGATGCGCGTCGGCCGACAAGGCCGAACCCTGTCCGGTTTCAAAATACATCAGCTGATCGCCGATCGTCCCCCGGTCAACGACCGGGCCGCGTCCCGTCCCTCCGCCAGCAGGGTCAGGGTGATTCCGAAGCCGGCATTGGCGGCCTGCGATCCGGCGATCGACTGGAACATCAGATCGACGGGCGCGCCACGCTCGATCGCGGCAATGCTGGTGGTGATGTGCGTGAGGACGCAACTCTGCGTGGGGATCGCATATCGATCGCGCAGGCGGTCGAGCAGATGCAGCAGTTCGATCGTGCCGGCTAGATTGTCGCGTGCCGGGTTGATCCCGATCATCGCATCGCCGCAGCCCATCAGCAGCCCGTCGAGCGCCGACGCGGCGATACCCGCCGGATCGTCGGTCGGATGATTGGGTTGCAGGCGGACGGCAAGCGTCCCGGCCAGCCCCATCGTGCTACGAAACCGGGTGACGACGCGGATCTTCGCCGCGATCGCGATTAGATCCTGGTTGCGGCACAGCTTGGACACCGCAGCCGCCATTTCCGGCATTATCCCGGCCGACACCGCGGCGATCGTCGCGCCATCGGTGTCGTCGGCCAGCAACCATTCGCGAAACCCGCCGACCGTCAGAGGAGCGATCGTCGCAAACGCATCGGCATCGTGCCGGTCGACGATCAGCCGCGTGACTTCGTCCGTTTCATAGGGAACCGGCACATGCGACAGGAAGGTCCGCAGCGGAAGGTCGGCCAGGATATACCGGGCGGACACCCGTTCTGTCGCATCGCGCGCGGCGATCCCCGCCAGCACGTCGCCCGATCGATAGGGCGAGGCAGCGGCCATCACGGCTGCGAGATCGGCGAACCGGTAGCGGGTGCCCGCCAGGTCGACGGCAAGGTTCACGCCGTCACCCGCCATGCGACACGGTATCGAGAAAACCGACCAGCAGCGCGAAATAGGCGTCCGGCTCCTCGTAGAACGGCATGTGGGAACTGTTAGGGAAGACGTGGATGCGGGAGTCGGGCAGCGCACGGTGCATGCGTTCCGAACAGGCCGGGGTCAGTTCGTCATGCACGCCCGTCAGCACCAGCGCCGGTGCGGTGATCCGGTGCATGTCGGGCACCCGGTTCCAGTCGGTCATGTTGCCGGTGAACGTGAACTCGTTCGGGCCCTGCATGATGTGATATGGCCCAACGTTCCAGTCCGCCAGCGCGGTCGTCAACGGTTCCGGCCATTGTTTCAGGCGACAGACATGGCGATAATTCAGGATCGTCATTGCCGCCTGATATTCCGGGTGATCCATCGTACCAGCCGCCTCATGCGCGGTCATCATCGTCATCGTCTCGGTGCCGAGGCCCAGCTTCAGACGCTTCAGTTCCTCGACCAGATGGGGGATGTCGCAGGCGCCGTTCGCCAGGATCAGGCTGGCGACCCGGTCCGGATGGGTCAGGGCATATTCGGTGCCCAGCCACGTACCCCAGCTATGGCCGAGAAAATGGACTTTCTCCGCACCGAAGGCGGCGCGAACCTCCTCGGCCTCCGCGACATAGCGTTCGAGTGTCCATAGCGCGTTATCGTCAGGTCGGTCGGACGTGCCGCAGCCGAGCTGGTCCCAGGACACAACACGATACCCGGCCTCCACCAGCCGCGCATGCGGCGTGCGCAGATACAAGCAGGGCAAGCCCGGGCCGCCATTGGCCAGCATCACCGTTTCTTCCCCGTCGCCATGGCTGTACCCGGTGACATCGTGACCGCTGGCCAGCGTGATGATCCGCGTTTCGAACGGCGTGGTCATCACGCAATCTCCGGGTGGATCGTGGTCGTCCGTCGTGCGGCGCGCCAGTACAGGGTGACCGGCAGCAGCAACAGGCACGCCAACAACGATGCGCCCGCGTCGGTCATCAGCATGGCGTTCAACCCGCCGCGGTCGTAAGCCTGCCCGTCCAGCGCCTGCATATAGGCGATCGGCAGGCAGGTCGCCGCTTGGAGGAACGCGAACTGGGTCGCGGCGAGTGGGTTGTCTGGGCCGATGCTGCGGAACACGATCGTGCTTTCGACGGCGAAGGCCGCTGCTTGGAAGATATTCTGTCCGACCAGCGCCAGCGCGAACACCGCCCGGGTTCGTGGCAGTCCCAGCAGCGAGAGGGTGAACGCTGCCCCGATGGTGCCGATCGCCAGATAGATGAACAGCGGTTCGATCCGCTTGACCAGTGCCGGCACAAACAACGTACCCGCAATCGCCGCACTGGTGACCCCGATGCCGGCGATCACCGAGACGAACCGCTCCGACGCGCCGAAGACACCTCCCAGCCCGCCAAGGCTATTGGTCAAGGCGAAGGACGAAGCCGGCAGGCAGAACAGAAACAACGTGCGCAACACCACGCGACGCCGCACCAGCGCCCCCAGATCGTGCGCGAGCGTCGTGAAACTTTCCCGCGCCCCGCGCCGGTCGCCGACGGATGCCGGAATCCACGCGAGCAGCAGCAGCGGGACGGCAATGGCGAGCGCACAGGCCAATGGTCCTGCCAGTCCGGGCAATGCGCGCAGGAACGTAATGAACAGGATTGCACCCATCCCAAAACCGGCGACATTGCCTATGGTGAATCCTGCAGCCAGCCGCCCCTCCTCCCCGGCCGGGACGATGGCGCCGAGCCAGCCGCCCAGCGCATTGTAATACAGGTTGGCGGCCAGATAGCCGAGCACGAGCAGGACCGTCAGCCGCTCAAGTGACCCGATGCTCAGGATCGCGGCGAAGGCGATGATGGCGGTCAGCAGGCCAAACAGGATCGCGTAGGTCCGACGGCTGAAACGGACATCGAGGATCGGCGCGATCAGGAAGCCGGCAAAGGTCGGGATCAATGCCAGCGCGGTGATCGACGCGATCGTAACCTGCGCAACACCACGGGCCGCCAGCAATTGCGGCATCGTCATCAGGCAAAGCGCGCCATAGGCGCCGAACGTCAGGTTCGCCAAACCCATCAGCGGTGCAGGCAAATACCGGTGTCTGCTCATTGAACGATCCTGACGATTAAACTCATCAATGTGTAGCCCTCTGGTTGTCGACGCTCAGCATAAACGCCGGAACGGTCCTATCTGATAACGGGCATTGCGATCAGCACACGTTCGGTACTGCACACCGAGATATCCGGCCGAGGCGTCGTCGAAGATCGGCGTAGCGCGGTCATTTCGGTACGGGCCGCGGCAAAATTCATTTGAAACGCCAAAGACGACGCCGCGGCCGTCAGTGTCGCGCTCGCCGACAGGCGGCCTGCTTCAACCGCGATGGCATTATGCGCTCCGCACACGATCCGGCTTTCGCCGAAGGCGCGTCCCCGCGCGAGAACGGCCGTGGCGCGGTCTGGTGCGAGTTGTGCTAGCAGTATTGCCGAGGTCCATCCCTCCGTGGTGTGGCCGGACGGATAGTCATAGCTGCCAGCTAATCCCGCAACGGGCTGACACACCGGCCCCTTGTCGATGAGACAGGGTCGTTGCCGCTTGTAAAATGCCTTCGCAATCCCGGTATTCCGGGCGGTGTCGGAACCCGCCTTGTCCATCAAACGGGCAGTAAGCGGCGCGTTTTGCGATGTCAGGACAACGCCCATGGCGCAACTGAAGTCACGTATCAGATCATCGATGCCAAGCTTTACGTCGTTGGTCGCCAACCCCCACCGTGCCGAGCCTGCAAACGTGCGTGTCTGACGGAATATCGCGCGAGCCGAGCGTCCCCGCGGATCGTCGCGACGCGGTGCAGGCGGCAGGACAGCAAGTATGCCGAAGGCGCCTTTTGCAAGATAGACAAATGGCTCTTGGCCTTCGGGCGGAACGACGACTGTTTGGGCCAAGGTGTCAGACGAAAGACCGACCATGACGGTCGCAAAAACAGCAGGAATGAATCGCATTCAGACTCGTCTCTTGACCGCCGTCATCAAAAATACCCGCCAATCCCGGTGAACTGGCGGGCATGAGCATAAGACCGATCAGAAGCCTGCTGTCAGTGTCGCGGTGAAAGTCCGGCCCCAGCGAACGATCTGCGGCACCTGGTAACTGTCTGGACCAATGGTGCGATAATAGCTGATATTGTCGAAGATGTTCGACACCGCTCCCGCAATCTTGAGGTCTTCGCTGAACGCGTAGGCGATCGTGGAGTCCACGCTGCTGGTCGCGCGCTGAGTGTCGTTCAGATCCTTGCCGCCATATGTACCGAACCGGTACGCCGCGATCAGCGAACCATTATAGCGATACGACATGTTCGCAGAGAAGCCGCCCTTTTCGTAGAACAGCGACGCGTTGTAGAGGCGGTTCGGTGCCCCCTGCATCTGTTGCGTCTTGTCGGTCGAGGCATCGTTCAGATGCGCTTGCGAATGCTGCAGTGTCATGTTGCCGGAAATGCCGAAGCCGGACTCCCAGCCGGGCAGGTCAACCAACTGATAACGTGCGGCAAGTTCGACCCCGTAGAGTGCGGCCGACCCACCATTGACAGGCTTGAACACCGACTGGACCCCGGTCTGGGCAATCTGGGTAGCGCGGAAACTCGTGCCACGGTCATAGAGATAATCGCTGATCGCCTTGTAATAGCCGGCGATCGAAGCACTGAAACCACGGTTCTGATGTTCGATGCTGGCATCGAAGTTCCACGATTTCACCGCTTTCAGGTCAGGATTGCCTTCGGTGACGCTGACCGAGCCATCCGAGTTGACCGTGGTCTGGCTACCGCCTGCCAACTGGAAAAATGCCGGACGGGTATAGCTGCGCCAGATCGCGCCACGGATGACGTTCTCTTCACCGGTACGGTAGTTGGCATGGATGCTCGGTAGCAGGATGTTATAGTCAGTCTTGCTCGACTTGAAACCTTCCTGGACCTCCGTCGTGGCGGTGCCGCTCAGACGCACCGAGTTCCAGAACACGTTGTCGATACCGGTATGCTCGAAGCGTAGCCCCGGCTGAACCTCAAGGCCCTCGGCTACAATCCTGGCGAGCGCATAGGCCGCATAGACGTTTTCATGTCCCGAGAGCGTGTTACGGTTGAAGTCGTTAGCCGACAGCGTCACCGGCGCTGCTGCATCGCGCGCTGCCTTTGTCAGGGCGGCATCGTCGCCACGAATAAAGCTGTAAGGATAATATTGCTGATCGATCGACGACACTTCGCCGCGCGCGAACGGGCTTGCGCTGTACGCCTGCCCCGTCGGCAGAAAGTTTAAATTACTGTAATCGCGCGAATAGGTTTTCCGCTTGCTGCCGACGAACTTGATGCCTGCCGTTACCGAGTCCAGCCACGAGCCGACTTTGTAGGTGGCATCGAAACGACCCCCGATCTTGGATGCTGTGCTCCGTGAATTCGTGAACTCTCCGCTATCCTCCTCGACACCATACAGCGCGTTATTATTAAAGCGCGCGAGCTGTGCTGTGCTGAGCAAGGGCAGTGGGTAGCCGTTACGGTAGCTGACAGCAAACGGGCCGTTCAGCTGGTTACCCGAGAACGTTTGATATGTGACTTCAGCATGGTCCGGTGCGGCGCTTTTGCCCCAGCTCCAGAAGCCGCTATAGCCGATTGTCAGACGACCGGCATCGGTGGTGCCGCCCACGACACCCGAGGCGAGCGTGGACTCGGCTGGCGCGGTTTCGAACCAAGCGTGATATTCGCCGTCGCTTTCGGCATTTTGGTACAGTCCGTCAGGGCGGAGGATCGCTGCCGAATAGCCGTCGGCCTGAATGCTTTTCTGGTAGATGCTCTGTTCGATGTTCGACACAGCATAGGTGCCGCGCGCGTACAGCTTCGTACCGCTTAAATGCCAGTCCAGCCCGGCAGCACCACCATAGCGCAGCTGATGACCTTCCGTGAACTGGGCGTTCGTGCTGGTCAGCAGCAAATTGTCCTTCTTGGCGAACCCATCAGGATTGGAGCCCTGTTCGCCCTGAGAAACGGCGAACTCCCATTGGCCGGCCTGGAAGTCGACCATCGTCGAAGCGAAGTTGCGCTTGCCGTAATAGCCGGACGCGTAGACGCCGAACTGCTCGCTGCCGCCAAAGCGGTGCGACACTTCGGCCTGCGCCATCACCGTGCCGGCAGGTGTCTTGTAATCGAGTGCGTACTGGCTCAGTCCGCCCTGCAGATACACGCCGACATGCGTCGCTTTGTTGAAGTCGAAAGCGGTCGGCGTCCGGAAATCGATCGTGCCGCCGATGGCGTCGCCGTCAATGTCGGCAGTCGACGTCTTGTTGACGACCACCGCGGCGATACCCACGGGAGGCAACAGATCTAGCTGGATCTGGCGAGAATAGGGCATGCCCTGCGCGGCGTTCGCGCCGTTCACCAGGTTCACATTGTACGAACCGCTCAGGCCACGCAGATAAACGAAACTCGATCCGCCGCGGGCAGCACCATCGAGTCCGCCATGGTTGCCCGACGAGGGCGATCCAAAAAAGTCGGTTGGTGCGGCCGAAATGCCGGGTAGCCGCGCCAGGGCGTCGACAACGCTGACGTTGGGCTGACGCTGGAGGTCGGCAGCGGACAACACGCTGGTAGTACCGGTCGACTGAATTTCTGCCTTCTTCGACGCGTGACCGGTGACGACGATATCCTCACCCTCGGCGTTCTTGATATCATCGGACGTTCCGACCGTCACAGCCTGCGACTGGGCCTGCGCCTGCGCATCTGAGGCAGACCGCGCATAGGCTGTCGACGGCCCGACAAGGGCCACGATTGCGATGGCAACCTTCGCCGTGTTGCCCAAGAGGTCAGCCAAGGTAGCGCGCCGAAGCGCAGCTGTGTCCGACCCGTTGATATCGTTCATAAACCCCCCAAAGATAAAAAAATCTAACTCGCTCGTTCTGTCGAACGCCCCTGTTAGTATGATGTGTATATTTTATGACAAAACAATGATTCTATGATCATTTATGCGGTTATTTTCGATTATTGCAGAGATAGCGACATAAACGCCACATCGTATAATCACGATGTTGATTGTCTTTTTGCGCCGCGTTATGTGAGAAAAATGATGAAACGGCTCGACAGACAGCAAGACATTCTTGATCTGCTCAAGGCATCAGAACCCCGTGGCATCGTGGAGATGGCAACGCTGCTATCGGTGTCAGACGAGACGATCCGTCGCGAATTGCGGAAGATGGAGGTCGATGGCCTCGCCGAGCGCCTTCATGGGGGTGCACGTCTCAAACGCTCCAGTGAGGAGGGACCGTTCACGACCCGCCTCAACCGTAACAGCGAAGCGAAGAAGCGTATCGCTGCGGCTGTCGCGGCTGCCATCCCAGACGGCCAGTCCTGTTATATCGATGCCAGTTCGACGAGTTACTATATATCGCAGGCATTGCGGGAACGGCGTGATCTTACGATCGTCACCAACGCCCTTGGCGTTGCCAACGAACTGGCGGGCCGCAACGGCAACCGGCTGTTTTTGGCCGGAGGCGAATATGACTACGGTTACAATGCGGCTTTCGGACACGTCGCCAGCGACTATCTGGCTCGGTTCACGCCAGACATAGCTATTGTTTCAACGGAATCCGTGGATCCGATCGTCGGGCTAACCAACTATAATGTCGACGAAGCGGCGATCTGCCGGCAGATGATCAGCCAATCAGCCCGGTGTTTTGTAGCAGTGGACGCACAGAAATTTGGACGCCGCAGCGTAACGCACGTTCTGTCGTTTTCCGAAATCGACATGTTGTTCACTGATGCGCAGCCGGACGAGAATTATCGGGCAGCCTTGTCGCTGGTCGATGTCACGATTTGCTAATCTAACAGCATGACGCTGCCATTGACCCTCTTGCGCATCGGCAATGCCAACAGGAAACCCAATCCTGCGATAGCCACATGCAGCGCCCAGAAGCACGGCGCCGACATTTGTTCGTACAGCGTGCCGACTGACCCAACGACAAGATTGGCGAAGAAGCCATGCAGGTAGAACAGGCCGACCATCGTACCAGCAAGCCCGGCAGGCGCAGCGGCAGTGACGATCGCAAGCCCGGCGGGCCAGATCAACGCGATGCCGAGGCTGAGAAATGCCATAAAAATGATGGGGGCGGCGATCGACCGGACGTCCGCCCAACTCAGAAAAGCGAGCACTGCGTACCCCAACATGATAGCAGCGCAACCCGCCAGCAGTCGGTCGCCATGGCGCATTCGCGACAGGGTCGTGATCCGCAGGCTGGCAAAAACCATAACGATCGTAAGCAATCCATCGGCTGCTACGAACCACGCGGGTGGCACGGAAAAACCGGCAACATCGAGCTGGATTCTCTGCTTGATCCAGACAAGAAAAATGTTCGATATCTGCTCGTATGCGCTGAAAGCCAGCACGACGATGAGGATCGCCGTGGCAGCGACGCCTACCGACGGTGTGACACTGCTATGAAGAGGAGGTTCCTTTCGACCAGCGTTGGAACCGGGTCCGGTTGCCGTCGGCGTGCCGATGTAGATTGCAAGACCAGCCAGCATCGCAATTCCGGCCGCGCCGAATCCATATTCCCAGCCTATCGATTGCGCCAGCCAACCGCAGACCAACGGCCCCAGCATTACTCCGATATTGAGGAATATGAGATACCGGGCAAAAGCGGTTCCGCGGCGCGAGTCATCCGGCCGAAACAGGTCACCGACCTGCGCGGCAAGGTTCGCCTTCAACATTCCCGTGCCCAGGATCAGCAAGAGGAGGGCCAGGAGAAGCATATTGGCTATGGTAAGGCAGGCATGCCCTGCCGCGATTGTCAGGGCGCCAACGATTATCGCCTGTCGACGCCCGATCAACCGATCGCCGAGCAAGCCACCCAACGGAAGGACGAAGTAGGTCAGGGCCGCGTAAAGGCCATAAAGCTGGGACGCGAAGGCGAGCGGCGTGAGTGTGCCCCACACCCCTTCCAGCGACGACTTCAAGGCTTTCAGTCCCCATGGAGCCACCTGCCCGTCCACGAGGATGCGCTCCACCAGGTACAGCGTCAAAAGAGCCTTCATCCCGTGCAGCGAGAACCGTTCCCACGATTCGGTGCCCGCAAGGCGGTAAAATGCGCGGGGCAGCGCCTGCGGGGAGATCATAGAAGCCGATGTCACGCCGCTGTCCTAACATTCCCTCGTTACGCCAAAACGACACTCGGCTTTCTCACGTCGTATCAACATCAGCAGGTCTTCCGATGAAGCATAATTTCCTAAAGTTCGTTGCAGCGTTTGCAATGACCTTGCCGGTGCCAGCGCTCGCGCAGGACCTGCGCGTCATGACATTTAATGTCCGGTATCCCAACCCGGATGACGGGGCCAACATATGGGAAAACCGGCGCGACATTTTTACTGAAACCGTGCGGAAGGCAAATCCCGACATCGTCGGCACGCAGGAGCTGTTTCAAACGCAGGCGAACGACATCGTTCGTGCCTTGCCAAAGTATCGTTGGTTCGGTCGCGACCGGTTCGGTGGGCACGCGAACGAGCATATGGGGATCTTCTACCGCGCCGATCGGCTCAGCCTGATCATGCACGGTGATTTCTGGTTGTCCGAGACGCCCGAAGTACCTGGCAGCATGGCGTGGGGGGCGACGTTGCCGCGCATGGTGAACTGGGGAATATTCGGGACGCGCGGTCGAAAGCCGTATCGCTTTCTGATGATCGACACCCACTTCGCGAATCGCGACGACGAGGATGAAGAAGCGCGTCGTCGATCAGCGGATCTCATCACTGCAAGCCTACCCAAGCTTGCACGCGGCTTGCCGATCGTCCTGACTGGAGATTTCAATGCGACGCCGGATAGCGAGGCGCACCGTCGGTTGGGTGTCGCACTGACCGATGTGTGGGAAACCTCCCTCAAAAAGGCTGGACCCTCGGGGACATTCCATGACTTCACCGGGCATCCTGATACGATGATCGACTACATTATGGTTCATGGTTTCATACCGATAAAGGCCGAGATCATGACAACGCACAGTGGTCAACACTATCCCTCGGATCACTTCCCGATCTTCGCCGTGCTGCGGCGGGGTAAATGATGTCAGACCCTGGAAGATTGCCCTATGTTTGATTATGCGTTTTGGGCGCGCCCGATTCCTAGTTGATTCATTTCGCGATCAGCCGTCAACCGTTCGATCCCGAGCTGGAGCGCCGCTTCAGTCGGCGACACGCTAGCAGCGATGAGCTTCAACGCTGCACTCACCTCGTCACCGTCGAGCGGTGTCGCCCCGGCAGCTTGCCCTTTGCGCGCGCCGCGGCGATCCCGTCGCGGGTACGTTCCGAAATCAGCCGGCGCTCAACATGCGCGATGGCACCGAAGACGTGAAAAACCAGCTCGCCGGCCGCGGAGGAGGTATCGATTTTTTCCTCCAGGCTGAGCAGCGCGATCTCACGCTGGCGCATGGCCTCCTTCATCACGACCCGTAGCTAAAGATCGCGGAGCATTATATCAACACGAGTGGCTACTGATCACGTGTTCGCCCTCTACGCGATGCTGGGATTCCGGTTCTGCCCACGCCTGCGGGATTTTCCCAACCGGCGGATGGCGGCGCTTGGCCCCCCGACCTCCTGTCCGACGATCGGTTCGCTGCTCGGAAAGCGCGTTAAGACCAACACGATCCGCGAACATTGGGCAGAGGTCCTTCGCTTGGTCGCATCGCTGCAGGCGGGGCACGTCGCGCCATCAGCGATGCTGCACAAACTGGCCGCATACGAACGCCAGGATCAGGTCGACGTTACCCTCCAGGGAAATCGGCAAGATCGAGCGGACTTTCTTCATGCTCGACTGGCTGGAAAATCCCGATCTTCGCTGACGCTGCCAGCCGGGCCTGAACAAGAGCGAACAGCGCCACGTTCTGACGCAGGCGATCTGCACGTTTCGCTAAGGTCGGATCATCGATCGGACCCACGAAACGCCGCAATATCGTGCCTCCGGGCTGAACACCGTTATAGCTGCGATCGTCTATTGGAACTTCACCTATATCGCCGATGCCGTCCAGCACCTCCGTTCGATCGGCCAAGAATCCGATCCCGCGCTGCTCGCTCACAACTCCTCGGTCGGTTGGGAGCATATTGCGTTCTAAGGCGACTTCATGTGGGATCGCGCAGCCGAAACCGCACGCCGCAAGTCCCTCAACGTCGCAGGCGACGGTTATCCCCTGCTAAGCGTTCGCAAATGTTCTGCCTTGCCGTTGTTTAGCGTCAAACCAGCGCTCTGCCCTCAACTTGTGCAGAGCGTGAGAAAACTCGGCTTGAGGATTCCCGTAGATCGCGTCGCATGGTATGTGTAGCATGGCGCCTCTGTCTGGAACGGACCGCTCGCAGCTCCTGTTGCTGCCCGAGGCGGTTGATGATTATGTCGGACCGGATAATCCGGTCAGGTTC
>JAYVRZ010000337.1:0-8976 GCA_043775965.1 Sphingomonas sp. | reverse complement strand
GGTCGAGAACCACAAGATGATGCTTGGCTCGCCGTGGCGCGAAGGACTCGACGACGACGACGCTCACGGTGAAGCGGTCCGCCGCGAAGTTGGCGCTCGGCTGCATGAGGTCAAGGCACGCGAGTATCACACCCTCGGGACCGTGCTCGGACTGTGCTATGAAAACTCGCCGATCATCGCGAGCGAGGACGGTTCCGCTCCGCCGCAGGATGGCCAGGAATACCGGCCCAGCGCCTACCCGGGCTGCCTCGCGCCGCATGGCTGGCTAGACGATGGCCGCTCGCTCTACGATGTCTTCGGCTGGGGCTTCGCGCTGCTGGCCGCCGACGATGCCGACGACGCGCAGATCGATCTCGCCCGGGCGCAGGCGAAGCTGCTCGGCGTGCCGCTGGAGATCGTCAGACCCGGCGAGAAGATCATGCGCCGCTACGAGGCGCGCATGGCGCTGATCCGTCCCGACCATATCGTCGCATGGCGCGGCGACCGGTGGGAAGGCGCGTTACGACTGGCGTTGGCGCACTAGAGTATCGCCCACTCACAGCTTCGGGCGCAAGCCGCTCATCCTGGTCAGTCTGGTGTTGATGGCGGCGGGAATGGCGTTGTCTAGTTGTGCGCCAGACCTGTCCGTGCTGGCGGCGACGCGGGAGCTGTCAACCGCAAAATCGATTGTCGGCACGCAAAATTCGTGCAATTTCCTGGAAAATATAGTTTCCGAAGGATTTCAGGATGCTGGCTCTCACCGACGGGTCCGACGATGAAGCGCCCTCGCCGCGCAGCCAGGCAAGCCTTGCCTATGACGTGATCCGCCGCGCCATCCTCAATGGCCGCCACGAGCCTGGAACCAAACTCAAGATCCAGGACCTGGCGACCGAGATCGACGTCAGCCCGGGTGCAATCCGGGAAGCACTGTCGCGGCTGGTGCCCGAGCAACTGGTCGTCTCGCGAGACCAGCGCGGATTCGTCGTCGCCCCGTTGTCTGTGGCCGACCTCGAGGATCTCACCGAATTGCGCTGCGAGATCGAAGGGATCGCCCTGCGACGCTCGGTGGCTGACGGCGACGTGCATTGGGAAGCCGAAATCCTCGCGGCGACGCATCGCCTGCGCAGCCTGAATATCAATGTGCGCAACCGTTCCGCGATCGAAACCGAAGAATTGATAGCCGAATGGGGACGTTCGCACGCTGCATTCCACAACGCGCTGATCAAGGCTTGCGGCAGCCGCCGCCTCCTCTTGCTCCATGCGCAACTCTATGAGCAATCCGAACGCTATCGCGTGCGTTCGTTTTTCGTGGAATCTGCCCGCGACGTCGATGCCGAGCACCAGGGGATCGTCGATTTGGCGCTGTCCCGCGACGCTAACGGACTGGTGAAGGCAATGTCAGACCACATCCGCGAAACCACACGTCTGATCATCGCCCATGCTGAGCACGGAGGAGCCTGATTTTCGGACAGTTTTCTCCACAAACTCTGTTTGACATATAAAAATAGATTTTCTAAAAGTCGCTCAATTGGGTTGAAGCAACACATCAGCCTGACGAATCGGGCTTCAGTCTGCAACTGTTCGCGCGCAACATGTTCGACAAGTACTACTTCTCAAGCGGTACCGAGACCGCCGGGAACGACGTCTACCTCCCCGCCGCACCGCGCACTTACGGGGTGAAAGCAAGGTATCACTTCTGATGGCGACAACCCTCCAGGGGATCCCCGAGTTCAATCTCGACCTGTTTGCCGAGGCGAGCCTGAGGGATCCGTTCGAGGATTACCGCGCCTTGCGCGATGCGGGACCTCTGGTTCGACTGAGCCGACCGGATATATACGCGATCGGCAGGTTTGCCGATGTCCAGGCGGCCCTGCGCGACGATGGGCGGCTGATCAGCGGTCAGGGGGTGGGTTTCAGCGAGACGTTCAACGCCCTCAAGGGCAACAACGTCCTGCAATCCGATGGCGATCTGCACCGCCGGATGCGCGCGACGGTGATGAAGCCGCTGACCCCTGCACGGCTGTCGCAGGCGCGGGGCGAACTCAAGCAACTGATCGCGGCGAGGGTCGCCGTGCTGGCCGGCACCGACGAGTTCGACGCGATGGCGGCGCTGGCCTCGTTCCTTCCGGTCCAGGCGGTATCGCACCTCGTCGGCCTGCCCGAGGCGGGGCGCGAGCGGATGCTCGAATGGGCGGCCGCCGCTTTCAACACGATCGGCCCCCGCCAGGATCCGGCGGATGTTGCCAGCATGAAGGACATCTTCGCGTTCATGGCGTCGCTGAATCCCGAAACCGTGCGCGACGGCAGCTGGGCGGCGCAACTGTTCGGCGCGGTCGGCACGGGCAAGCTGTCGATGCCCGAGGCGATGGGAGCGATCAGCGCCTACATCGTCCCTAGTCTCGACACGACCATCCTCGCCAAGGGCCATCTGCTTTACAACCTGGCGCGTCACCCCGGGCAATGGGCGTTGCTGCGCCGACGGCCCGAACTGATCCCCGCGGCGGTGCTCGAGGGCGTCCGCCACAGTTCGGTGCTGCGCTGGTTTTCGCGTGTCGCCACGACCGACTATCCGGTCGGCGACACCATCCTGCCGCAAGGCGCGCGGGTGATGCTGCTCTACGGATGCGCCAACCGCGACGAGCGCCATTATGCCGACCCCGATCGCTTCGATATCACTCGCGACGCGCGCGATCACCTCGCCTGGGGCACCGGGCCGCACATGTGCGCGGGAATGAACCTCGCGCGGATCGAGATGGAGGTGCTTCTGGAAGCGCTTGTCGAGGCCCAGGTCGATCTGCGCGCGGGCGAACCCGCGATCGGCACGAACGCCGGGCTCTATGGCTTTGCCGGGCTTCCCTACCAGATCATCTGCGCCGAAGTCCGCTAGTCATGGGCTGGAAGCGCAAATCGCTGCTGGTCCTGCTGGTGGTAGCAGGCGTGCTGTACGCAGGTCTCGCCTATGTCACCCGCGAGCCTGACCGTCCGGTCACGCGGATAGAAACCGGCGGGAAACTGGCGATCGTCGGGGTGACGATCGTCGATCCCGCCACCGGCACGCACACCCCCGACCGGACCGTCCTGATTGAAGGCGGCAAGATCGCCGGGTTAGCGGAGCCCGGAAGCCTTCCGGCAAACTTCGCTTCCGCGCAGCGGGTCG
Source organism: Sphingomonas sp. (assembly GCA_043775965.1). Classification (GTDB taxonomy): domain Bacteria; phylum Pseudomonadota; class Alphaproteobacteria; order Sphingomonadales; family Sphingomonadaceae; genus Sphingomonas. The sequence continues at coordinate 5,840 of JAYVRZ010000337.1, read as the reverse complement.
AGGCGGCCGGCAAGTTCCTGATTCCCGGTTTCAACGACATGCACGCCCACCCCCTCGGTGCGCGCGATCCGAGCGGCGGCCTGGCATTGATGCTGGCCAACGGCATCACCGGATTCCGCCAGATGTCCGGGTCCGACGCCTTGCTCGACGAGCGCCGCACGTCCCGGCTACCGTTAACCGTCGATGCGCCTGCGGTGCTGACCCTTCCCGGCGCGCTGCTGACCCCGCTCAACGCCTCCCGGCCCGAACAGGCGCGCCAAACGGTGCGCGAGCAAAAGGCGCATGGAGCCGATTTCATCAAGGCTGGGTTCGTCAGCGGGCCGGTACTATTCGCCGCGCTGGACGAGGCCCGCAAGATCGGCATCCCGGTGGCCGGTCACGTTCCTGCTGGCGTCAGCGTGGTTGCGTCCGCGCAAAGTGGCATGCGCGCGATCGAGCATCTGGGGCCGGCCAACGGCTTGCTCATCGCGTGCGCCAAGGACGGCGGACAGATCCTCGCCGAAGTCCATGCCACGACGAAGTTTCCGCAAGTCCCCGCCATTCGGTCGCACGTCCTCGAAAAGCTCGCCGATTGGGCCTTGGCGAAGCGGGTGATCAACCCTGCGGCGGCCGACCATGAAGCGGGCGGGGTCGAGCCCATGCGCCGTGCGCTCGCCAGCTTCGACGAAGGGCGCTGCCGCAAGGCGATGCAGGATCTGAAAGCGGCCGGAAATTGGCAAGTGCCCACGCTCATCCGCCTGAAAAGCATCTACCTCGCCGACGATCCCGCTTTCACGCGTGAGTCCAATCTCCGTTACATGACCAGGGAAACTGTGCGTGACTGGCGGGCCGCCGCCACGAAGTTTGCCCAGATCTATTCCCGCGACGACCGCGCGACGATGCGCGCCGGATACGCGGCCAGTCTTCGTCTGGTGAAGTTGCTGGATGAAGAAGGGGTGCCCATGCTCGCGGGAAGCGATGCGAGCGGTGCCGGCTGGGAAGTGCCGGGCTTCGCTCTCCATCAGGAGTTCGACGAACTTGCCCGCGCCGGTCTTTCGCCGTTGCGCATCCTTCAGATGACGACCAGCGACGCGGCGACCTTTCTCGGTCGGCCTGAATCGATGGGACGGGTCCAGCCCGGAATGGCTGCGGATCTGGTATTGCTCGACGCCGATCCGACTGCTCAGGTTCGCAACCTGCATCGCATTTCGGGTGTCGTGCGAGCGGGACACTATCGAGATCGAGCCTACCTCGACGGGCTGATCTCCAGGGTGCAAGCCAACGACGGCCATTTGCAGTCGTCCTGAGTTGCTGCTGACCTGGAACCAAGCGCCGAAGATGCAAAAGGAGAAACCTTTCGTGAGCATTCCTGCGCCGGGCAACGCATCGCTTCTTATAATTGCGGCGGCCGTGGCCGCTGCCCAACCCGCAAGTGCGCGGGCCGACGAATCGATGCACTGGCCGCCCGCCGGGGTGTCGTTCAACGGCGATCCCTCTTCGCCCGACATCTCGGGTCTCTGGCTTGGTTCCGCGATGGCGGTGCCGGGGGGTGAGCCTGAGACGAATTCGCGGACATCTGCCGATGGCCGTCCACCGGTTTACTGGGCTCCGTGGCCCCTGCCCTATTCGCCAAAGTACCAGGCAATCATGGAGCAGCGCCGCGAAGCGACTAAGAAAGGCGTTGCGTTGGGTGATGTCGGCGCGCGCTGCCGACCGTTCGGACTGGCGCTGATGCTGTCTTCGAAGGTCTATCCGGACGAGATCGTCCAGACGCCGGGAGCTGTCACGTTCTTCATGTATGGCTCGTTCCCGGTGGTGATCTGGACCGACGGTAGACCGCACCCGACCGACTTCAAATCGAGTGCCAACGGCCACTCGATCGGGCATTGGGACGGCGACACGCTGATCGTCGAAACTGTCGGGCTTATCGCGCCGACACCCCTCGACGGGATGCGCAATCCGCACAGCGACAAGCTACGGATCGACTGGTCGATCCGCCGGGTGGCGCCGGATGTCTTCCACATTCACCTGACACTTGACGACAGTGAGGCGTTTACCGAGCCGGTGGCGATGACCAACATCTGGCATCGGATGTCGGATCCGAAATGGCAGATCCTCGACGATGGCTCGTGCTTCGAAAACGCCAGCGGCATTTCGGAGAAGCCGGTGGAAGAGGGCTTTATCCGGTTTTGAACGCGGTAAGCTCGGTATAGGTCGTCTCGACGAAGGTCGGAAAGCGCGACGCGACACCCGGCAAGGGTTTGTCGCGGAGCGCCTCGCGGATATCCTTGAGCGACCGGCCCTTGGCGACGAGCGCCGCGATCTCGGCACGCCGCAGCGTTGCAGTAGCCAGCCTGGCCTCCACCTCCGACCGGTTCAGTGGCTTTCCGTGGCCCGAAATGAAAACGTCGGCGTCCAGCTGAAGCATAGCTTCGACCGTCTTGATCCACCCGAGGGACGATCCATGCTTGTCGAGGTGGATGCCCGGATAAGCACCGATCTCGGGCGTCAGGATGTCGCCCGCAAACACCACCTTCTGCGCGGGCAGGAACATCACCAGGTCGCCGTCGGTGTGCGCCGGGGCGACGTGAATAAAGTCCAGACGTACTCCGTCGATCTCGAGATCGGCGCTCGATGCAATCAGGCGCGATGGCAAGTACCGTCTCAGTGCCGGTGAGGGGGCGGACGGGTTGATCTTCCAGCCATCCAGCGCCGCCAGCATTTCTACCTTGGTCCGGGGATGGGCGATCACTTCCACGCCCGCCGGGAAACTCGGCAGGCCGTTGACATGATCGGGATCGCTATGGGTGAGGACCACATACCGCACCGCCTTTGACGTTACCTTGCGGATGGCGGCGAGCGCATTCGCGGCTGTCTTCTCGTAGAACTGGGCGTCGATCGCGATCACGCTGGTCTTGCCGACGACGAACCCCATGGTGGAGATCCCGCCCCTGATCCAGTACACGTCGGGCGACGCGGTAACGACCTCCAGCGGGACGTTGGGATCGGGCATCGAATGCCTGGCGTAGGCATAGAACAGACCCGCGACTGCCGAAAGCAGCGCCAGGATCGCCGCGACGATACCGATTGCCTTGCGCATGTCAGGCCCCTTTTATCGTGGCGTCCGATTGCGCCTGGCGAAGTGTCATCATCAGCATCGCCGCGACGAAGGGGGCCAGGGCGAAAGCCACCGAAACACTCGCGCGCGTAAATCCGCTCGCGAACAGCCAGCCAGCCAGCGCCGGTCCGGCCGCGCTGCCAATCCGCCCGACCCCCATCACCAACCCGGTTCCGGCGGCGCGAAGCTGCGGCGGGAAACTCGTCGCCAGGATGCCGAACAGCGTCCCGGTCGAGCCGGACAGCGCCAGCCCGAACAGGCCCGCGGTGGCGATAAGCAGCGGCAATAGCGGCGGCGCAAAGCCGAATCCTACCAACGATGCGGCAATCGCGAGAAATGCCCCCGCCGCCAGTCGATCGGCCCGATAGCGCATCGCCAGCGCCCCGAACAGCGTTCCCCCGGCCAGCCCGATGGTGCCGCTGATCGCTGAGACCAAGCTGCCCGTCGCAACCGGAAAACCGGCATCGACCACCAGCTGCGGTAACCAGTTGAGCAAATAATACGCGGCCACCGCCACCAGCACGTTGATCGCGGCCAACCGCAGCGTGACGCGCGCCAACCCAGGCGCGAACAAGGCGGCGTAGGATTTGCGCGGCCTTTCGCTTGCCGCTGGGAGCACGGCCAAAGGTGCATGTCCGAGCCGGTGGAGTACCCCATTCACGCGAGCCAGCGCATTGCGGGGTTGGCGGGCCAGCAGAAACGCGGGCGATTCGGGCAGGATGATTGCCACCAGAACAAGCATGAGCGCGCCCGCGATGGCGCCGGCCAAAAAGACCGTCGGCCAAGTCCCGCTCTTCAGGATGGCGGAGGCTCCCAGACCGCCAAGGATGCCCCCCAGCGGAAAACCGAGCGTGGCGATCGCAGCGATGGCAACGGGTCGGATCCGGGCGTTGCTGAATTCGGCCGAGATCAGCGTAGTCATGACCACCATCGTCCCGATCCCGATCCCGGTGATGACCCGCGAAGCAGCCAGGAACGCGACCGAGGGTGCCAGAGCGGACGTGGCCGCACCGAGCGTCAGGACCGCGAGACATCCCAGCACGATCGTCCTGCGCCCCAGCTTGTCCGCCCAGGGCGCGACAAAGATCGATCCCACGGCCATCCCGACCAGCCCGCTGGACAGCAGCAGGCCGAGTACGCCCCTACCGAGTTGCCAGTCCTTGCCTACCGCCGGTGCGACGAAGGCCATCGCCAGCGTATCGAATCCGTCAAGCGCGGCAATCAGGACCGCCAGCGCCAGGATGATCCGCTGGCGATTGCCAAGCGGCGCCGCGTCGAGCGGATTGCTGCCGTTTGGCGCCGCCTGGCCGATCGTCATGTGCGCACCCTTCATGTCCTCCGATCGATCAGAACCGCGTCCCGACCTTGAGTCCGTAGGTGCGGGGCTGCGCGTTGATCGAAACGTAGAGGTTGGATGCCGGAACCTGGGTGGCGAACGTCTGGTAGCGCGTGTTCTCGATATTGCGGACGAATGCCGAAACCGACCAGCTTCCATCGCCTCCGATAAGCGAGGCCTGTGCGTTGGAAACCCAGGTGCCGCCTTCGTGGTCCTGCGACGTGAAGGTGAAGTTGGTCGATCGACTCGAACGGTACTGGGTATCCGCATCGACCACGAGTTCGAGACTGTCGCTCAGCGCGAAACTCTGCTGGGCCCCAAGATTAACCGTCCACTTGGGCGCGTTGTAAAGTGGGAAACCAGCGCAATTGACGGTGAACGGCGCCCCGGTGGGGGTCGCCGAAGGGGTCGTCGCGCAGCCGGTGAACGGTCGCGCCGGGGTGACGTAAGTGAACGACTTGTACTCGCTGTCGAGGTACTGGACGTTTGCCCGCAGCAGCGTCGTCGGGGTGACCTGGCCGAGTGCCTCGACTTCGATGCCCTTGGCCAGCGAGCGGCCGATGTTGCGAGTCAACAGCCCGACGCTGCCAACCGAGTTGATTCCAAGGAACGACAACTGCTGGTCGCGGTATTTCCAGTAGAAGCCCTCGATATTGATCTGCAGGCGATTGTCGAGAAAGCGGTTCTTCGAGCCGATCGTGTAGGCTGTGATGTTCTCGGGCCCGTAGGCCGCGTCCGGATTGAAGCCCCCGGCGCGGAAGCCCGTCTCGACACTGGCGTAGAGCAGCGATCGCGGGGCGATATCGAATTCCACGGCACCGCGGTAGGTGACCTTGCTGTCGTTGAACCGGCCCTTGGCCGCTGTCTCCACGCGGCGCACCAAGCCGCCGTTGGCGATCGGCAGGGTCGCCAAGTTGGCCGCAGGGCGGACCGGCTGCAAATCGAAGCTTGTGGTATACGGCAGCAGCGCCACGTTCGGGCAACCACCCGATGCAGCCGGGATCGTGCACAGCAGCTGCAGCGCCCGAGTGGTGCTGGCGAAGCGCTTCTTGTCTTGCGTGTAACGGACGCCGCCGCTGAAGCGGAGCGTGTCGGTCGCGTGAAAGGTCAGTCGGCCATATGCCGAGGGCGAGCGGGTCCGCGTCTTGGTGATCTGGAACGAAGCTTGCGATCCAGCGGTGTTGTGGACATCGTCGTCGATGTCTTCGCTGAAGTAGTAAGCCCCGAGGATATAGTCGATCGTGCCGCCGCTTGGGCTGACGAGCCGCGCCTCGAGCGACGTCTGGTCGGCCTCGGAGGTATTGCCGATCTGCTGTGCGGCATTTGCGCTCAGGATGTCGCGGAGCGAGTGGCGCCAGGCCGGGATCAGACTGAAGGTTCCGATCGAAGTCTCGTAGTCGATGTGAG
>JAYVRZ010000336.1:0-2680 GCA_043775965.1 Sphingomonas sp. | reverse complement strand
GTGGCCTCCGCCGGCGAAGGCCGCGCAGTCGGCGGTCAAACCTTCCCGAAAAGCAAACCTACCCCCGCACGACCCCGACATCCGCAAACCGCTTCGGCTCGACCGGTGGCACGGCCGCGTCGTTCAGTTCGCATTGCCAATGCCCGACATCGATCCACTGGCCGTTCTTGTACCCGACCTCGCGGTACACCCCCGCGCGGCGGAACCCGACCGCCTCGTGCAGCTTGATCGAGCCGTCGTTCGGCAAGGCGATCGCGCCGATCGCCTGCGTAAACCCTTGCGCCCGCAACGTATCGATCAGAGCCTCGTACACCAGCCGCCCCGCGCCCTGGCGCTGCGCCGCATCCGCGACATAGACGGTGGTCTCGCAGGTGAACCGGTACGCCTCGCGCTTGTGGAAGGACGCGGCATACGCATAGGCCAGCACGCCGCCCTCCGCCCCAATCGTCGCGACCAGCCACGGGTACAGCCCGTCCGACGCGGCCATCCGGGCGCGCATCTGCCGCGCGTCGGGCGCTTCGGTCTCGAACGAGGCGGTGCCCACCAGCACGTGCGGCGCATAGATCGCCGCGATCGACGCGGCATCCTCGGGAACCGCGGCGCGAATGACGATCCCGCCGGCGTTGCCCGACACCGCCATCATCAGAACCCGATCCGTGCCAGCAGCAGGTCGAGCAGCTTGGCATCGCCGAGACCCGCCGAGGTCGGTCCCATCCCGCCGCACTCCAGGCACCGCGCCTGGATCGAGCCCGACGTCGCCAGCCGCTTCATGTCGCCGACCGCCCGCGCGAGCATCTGGCGTCGGTCCGCCGCGACATGGGCGAACGCATCGCCGCCGCCCGCATCATCGTCGCTCGTATCGCTGAAGCCCTGCGCGATCGTCGCGAGGAACCCCGGCTTCTTCTCCAGATACTCGGCATGGACCTTGGCCGGATCGAGCTTGGCGCGCCTGGCCGCCTCGTCGATCGCGTCCTTGAGCGTCCCGAACCGGTCGACCAGCCCGATCTGCCGCGCCGTGCCGCCGTCCCAGACACGCCCCTGGCCGATCTCGTTCACCCGCGCCGGCGACAGCTTGCGCGACGCCGCGACCCGCGACACGAACTCGCGATAGCCGTTCTCGATGCCCGCCTGCGCGATCGCGTCGAACATCGGCGTGGTGCCGCCGACGATATCCGGCTGGCCCGACAGCGGCGTGGTCTTCACCCCGTCGCTGGTCACGCCGATCTTGGCGAGCGCGTTCTCGAAGGTCGGGATCACGCCGAAGATCCCGATCGAGCCGGTGATCGTGCCGGGCTCGGCGAAGATCACGTCGGCGGGCGTCGACACCCAGTATCCGCCGCTCGCCGCCAGGCCACCCATCGACACGACCACCGGCAGCTTCTGCCGCTTCGCCTCGAGGATCGCGAGCCGGATCTGCTCCGACGCCAGCACCGAGCCGCCGGGCGAATCGACGCGGACCACCAGCGCCTTCAACGTCTTCTTGGCGAGCCCGTCGAGCACCGCCTTCTCGATCGTCTTGCCCGCCGCCTTGCCGGGGCCGCCTTCGCCGTCGACGATATCGCCGGCGATCGTCAGCACGCCGATCGCATCGCCCGCGGTCGGCAACGGGTTCGCCTTCACCCAGGCGTCATATTTGATCGTGGTGAAATTGCCCGCGGGCTTCTTGTCGTCGCTGCCGGCATATTCCGCCACGCGGCGCCCGAACGCCGTCCGGTCGCCGAGCTTGTCGACGATCCCGGCACGCAGGTTCGCGTCGGCGATGTTGCCGTTCGACGCGAGGATGACCTTGTCGGGCGCGCTCATGAACTGCGCGACCTGCGCCTTGGGTCGCGCCTTGGCGACCGCCTCCTGCCACTGCGAGAACAGCGTCCCGTACAGCGCGGTGCTAGCTGCCCTGGCATCGTCGCTCTGGTTCGCCCGCGTATAGGGCTCGACGAACGACTTGTAGCGGCCGACGCGGTAGACATGCGCGTTGACGCCGAGCTTGTCGATCAAGCCCTTGTAATAGAGCTGGTTTCCGCCCGGACCCATGAAGATCGTGCCGCCCAGCGGGTTGACCCAGATCTCGCTCGCATTCGCCGCCAGGCGGTAGCCGCCATCGGTATACGCGGTCGCATAGGCCAGCACCGGCTTGCCGCTCGCCCGCACCCGCGCCAGCGCATCGCCGACTTCGCCGAGGGCGGCGGGATACGCGCCGCCGAAGCTGTCGAGATCGAGCACCACCACTTTCACGCGTCCGTCGGTCCGCGCGGTATCGATCGCGCGCACCACGTCGCGCAGGCGAAACTGGCGAGTCGTGCTCTGGCCCGAGAGCGCGGCGAACGCGGCCTGCTCCTCGGGCTGCTCGACGATCGAGCCGTTCAGGTCCAGCACCAGCGCACCGTCCTTGATCGCACTGGTCCCCGGCCGCGCGTTGAGCGCCGCGAAGATCAGCCCGAAGAACAGCAGCATCGCGATTAGGACGAGCGCATCCTTGATCGCCACGAGGAACTTCCACACCCCGCGGACGAGCCGCCATTTCCGCCGCGGCGGACGGGCTGGGTCGGTGTACGAGGTGGCCGGGTGGGGGGCGTAGGACGGCGCTGCGGTATCGGTCATGCCGGTAGAGCTAGAGCAACCGTGGGCGGAGGTAAATGGCCTGTATTACGCTGCCAATACAGGGGCTGCTCTGGGCCACAAG
>JAYVRZ010000335.1:0-12119 GCA_043775965.1 Sphingomonas sp. | reverse complement strand
GAGACCACTGGATTTGTAGCCGCCAAAGGGCAGGTCGCCGTCGACGGCGCGCCCGCCATTGATCGAGACGGTGCCACTGCGGAAGCGACTGGCCAGCTTGACGGCGCGCTCGACATCGCTCGAGGCGATCTCACCCGACAGGCCGTATTCGCTGTCATTGGCGATGCGGACGGCATCGTCTTCATCCTCATAAGGAATGACCGCAAGGACCGGCCCGAAGACTTCCTCGCGTGCGATCCTCATGTCGTTGCCGACATCGACGAAGCAGGTCGGCTCGACAAAGAAGCCGCCGGAGGTACGCCGCACGTTGCCACCGGCGATCAGTGTGGCGCCGTCCGCCACGGCGCGGTCGATATCCGCCTTGATCCGCCGCATCTGGCGCTCCGAGATGACCGGCCCCATGGCGTCCTGCGGATCGTCGTAGATGCCCCATTTGCCGTCATAGGCGGCATAGGTGGCTTTCAGGATTTCGACGGCTTCGTCATGGCGGCTCTTCGGCACCAGCAGCCGCGAGCGCGTGGTGCAGCCTTGTCCCGAATGCCCGGTAATGACCGAGGCGGCTACCTCGCGCGCAAAATCCCCGACATCGTCGAGGATGATTTTGGCCGATTTACCGCCCAGTTCGAGCAGCACGCGCTTCAGCGTCGCCGCGCCTTTTTCCATGATGCGCTTGCCGACCGCCGACGATCCGGTGAAGGTGATGACATCGACGCGCGGATCGACCACCAACGCCTCGCCGAGCGCCGGATCGCTACCCGTGACGATGTTGAGCACGCCTGCGGGAAAACCCGCCCGGATCGCATATTCGCCCCAGATCGCGCCCAGCCGCGGCGTGTCCGGCGCGGGCTTCAGCACCACCGTGCAGCCGGCCAGCAGCGCCGACGCGACCTTCTCGATATTGACGTAGAACGGCACGTTGAACGGCGTGATCGCGCCGACGACGCCCGCCGCCTCGCGCATGATGATCCGGTGGCTGACCCGACCATCGGGGCCGCGCTTGCCGCGGTCCTGAGTCCATTCGATCTTCTCGAACGCGTCCAGAAGATCCTGGAAGCCGCTCAGCGCCTGCTGGATCTGGACGTATCTGGCGATGAAGATGGTCGACCCCGTCTCGTCGCGCGCGATCTGGACGAGGCGTTCGGCGTCGGCGCTGAACAGGCCGTGGAGCGTCTTGAGAAGGCCGAGCCGTTTTGTATGGTTCGTCGACCAGTCGGTCGTGTCGAAGGAGCGGCGGGCAGCGCCGATCGCGTCGCTGACGTCCTGAGCCGAGGCATTGGCGGCCGTGCCGATGGCTTCGCCGGTCCACGGGCTGATATTGTCATACGTGGCTCCGCCCGCTGCGTCGCGCAGTTCGCCATTGATAAAGAGCGCGCTTTGCGTCGATGTGATGCGGGCCTCTGCTAGCGTAGCCATGAAGGGCATCCTTTCCTCGATCATATCATTCGGTCAAAATCTCGGTGGCCGATCCAGCCCCATCCTTCTTCCCGCGTCGTATCGGACGAGCAGGCGGGAATGCCGGGGTATCAAGCCACGGGAAGCAATGCGCGTTCGAAACCCAGCAGTGCCCGCGTCTCTGTGGCGGTAGCGACCTCGCGACCCATCGTATGGGCCATATCGGCGATCCGCGTGACAAGCTGCGCGTTGGTCGGATAGCCAAGTTCGGGAAAGGCGTGATCGCCAAGACCGACGGCGACGTGGCCTCCGTTGGCGATTGCATAGGCATGCATCGCGAAGGGATTGGCGCCGATCACGCTGACCATCCAATGCCAGTGCGCGCCCTGCGGCATGAAATCGGTGAGCGCCTGCAATCCCTTGACCGTCGCTGGGTGACCATATTCCTGGAACCCTTCGCCAAACACGGTGAACTCGCAGAGCAATGGGGTCGGGAAAAGTCCCATTTCGACGAACGCCTCGGTCAGGCGCACGCCCGCGATGTTCCACATCATCGCGATGGGCCTAACGCCGACCGCCTGGGTCTTTTCACAAAGCTCCTGGAGCATCTTGGTCGTATTCATGTACACGCGCTCGCGGCTGCCCCTGAAGGCTTTCCGTTCGCGATCGTAATAGTCCAGATTGCTCGTCAGCATGTCAGCGGGGATGCAGTCGGGCCGGGTCGCGGGATCGCTCGCCATTCGGATGATGTGCGCCAGGCGCTCGTCCACGGTCGGCAACATCATCCCGCCCAAAGTCGGAAAGGTTAAGATGTCGCATTCCCGCTTCACGCGGCGAACGACGTCTGCATAGAGTTCCGGATCGCTCGAAATCTCGCCCGTATCGGGATCGCGGGCATGGTAGTGAACCATCGATGCGCCCGCCCGCCAGCATTCGACGACCTGCTCGGCGATCTCTGCCGGGCTGTAGGGAACATGCGGGTTGGTCTGGCGCATCTGCCCTTCGTTTATGCGGACTTGAATGATGAGTTTTTCCATCAATTCTTCCTTTGAGAACATGTCATGCAAGTCGGGCCGACCAGCCCCCATCTACCGGTATAATCACGCCGCTGATGAAGGCGGCACGGTCCGAACACAGGAACGTCGCGAGCTGGGCGGCTTCCTCGGGGTCGCCGGCGCGGCGCAGCGCGGCCTTGCCCAGCATCTCGGGCAGCCGGTCCGCGGGTATGCGCTGGTTTTTTTCACTGAGCGTGAAGCCGGGCGCGATCACGTTCACGCGGATGTTGTCTGGCCCGTGCAGGACCGCGTAGGATTTGCTCATCGCGTTCACTCCGGCCTTGGCAGCGGAATAGGCGGTCGAATTGAACGCGATACCACCGAGCGACGCGACGGACGAGAAGTTGACGATGGCGCCGCCACCGGTCGGCGCCATCGTCTTGATGGCATGTTTGGTCGACATCATCATCCCGCCGAGGTTGATCCGCGCGTGATCCTGAAACTCCTCGTAGGAAACGTCCGGTCCGCGCCTGCCGCCGGGAACCGCCGCCAAGTGCACCGATGCATCGACCCTACCGAATTCACGAACCGCAACGCCGAACATCGCCTCGATCTGGTCTTCGCTGGTTACGTCCAGGTGGAACGCGACTGCATTCGAACCGAGTGCCGCAGCGGCGGCCGCTTCGTCTCCGCTGATGTCCGCAACGAGCACCTTTGCACCTTCACGCACGGCGACATTGGCCAAAACCCGCCCCATGCCCCTGCCGGCACCGGTGATGACCATCACCTTGCCGGCAAGCAGGTTGGCCGCAGGAAAATCGCAGAATTTCACAGGTGTCGAATTCTTTCATGCGTTGGCCCGCCGCTGCGGGCACCGTCGTGCAACTGCTCAGGCGGCTGGTTTGTCACCTTGGATCGTCAGCCGCCGCAGCTTGCGTTCGCCGACGAAGGAATCGACCGCGCGATGCTGGGTGACGCGCTCTTCCCAAACCACAAGCGTGCCGGGCTTCCAGGTCATGCTGACGTGGTATTCCGGTTGATTCACATGCTCGAACAGGAACTTCATCAGCGAGTCACTTTCGCGTTCGCTCAGGTCGAGGAAACGCTCTGAATAGACGGAGTTGACGAAGAGCGCCTTCTTGCCGGTCACCGGGTCGCGGATGATCGCCGGATGGACCGTTTCCGTCTGCTCCTTGATGAACGGGGTACGGATGGTGCTGTGTACCACCTCGAGGCCGTCGAGCAGCCGCTGATAATGCGACGACAGCCCGTCATAGGCCGCATACATGCTTGCCCACATGGTGCCACCACCCAGTTCCGGCGCCTCGACTGTGGTGAGCAAAGCCGCTTGCGGAGGGCGCTCGAAAGGGGTTCCGTCCGTGTGCCACTGACCGGTGCGATATTCCTTCAACGGCTGAATCCTGGCGTCGATGCCACCGCCCTTGCTCGACGAAAATCCATAAACGGGCTGTAGCTCGCCGAACAGCGTGCTGAATTGCAGGAACTGGTCTGCGTCCACCAGTTCGTCATACTGGAAGAACAGCACGCCATGTTCGTGTAGTCCGCGGCGCAGCGTATCGACGACTCGGGCGGAAGGCTGCTGATCGATCGGAACACCATGGACGCGCGCACCGATCGTGGGGTTGACCCGGTCGAAGACGATCTTGGTCATGATATCGGTGGCACTCATTCCAACTCTCCTGGTTACGCAATGGCAAGCGCGAGTTCGACCGGACTGCCGGCTTGGATCCCTCGCTCACTGATAGCTCTGCGAGCACGATGCCGAGGCTTGCGTCGCCCCTTCGATGTGGCGAGATATACGTGATGCTGACGATGATGTAGGCTGATTTGCCCAATAATCTTACTCCAACGTCCATATTCCGAAAGGAGACGAGCCGGCGGGATGTTTCCAACCTTGTATTTCTATCCGGTCACGCTGTGAATGACCCGCCGCTGAAACAACCGCATTCCTTCGACCCCCCGCTCCAGCCCGACGCCGCTGGCCTTGATCCCGCCAAAAGGAACATAGGTACTGGCGACGGCACCGTTGACGTGCACCGCTCCGCTCTGCACGCGTCGCGCCACTGCAAAGGCCTCTTCGACATTGTCCCCGAAGACATAACCCGACAGACCGTATCGGGAATCGTTGGCCATCTCGACGGCGTGATCCAGGTCGCGATACCCGATGATTCCCACGACCGGTCCGAAAATTTCGTCCCGCGCGGCGGGATTGCGGTTGTCGGGCAAATCAAGGACCGTCGGTTCGAAATAATAGCCCCGGATAAGATGCGCGGGCCGCTTGCCGCCCGCTGCGACACGCGCGCCATGCGCCACCGCCAGCTTCACAAAATGTTCGCAGCGCGCAACCTGACCCGCGCTGATGACCGGTCCGACCTGGGTTTCGGGATCGGAGGAATAACCCTGTCGCAGCGCGGACACCGCTGCGGCTGCCTTTTCCACTATTCCGGCTTTGCTCGCCTCGGGTACAAAGAGGCGCGTGCCCAACACACAGCCCTGGCCGGCGTGCGCAATGCAGACAATGACCGCTGCGCTCACGGCCTTGTCGATAGCGTCAGGCAAGAAGATCTGCGCGGATTTCCCGCCAAGCTCGAGTTGCACGCGCTTAAAGCTTGCCGCGGCCTGCGTTGCCACCTGCGCGCCGACCGACGACGATCCGGTAAAGCTGATCATGTCGACCGCTGCGTGCGTGGTCAGGAGCCGCGCCCCTTCGATCCCGGCTTCGATCGCCACGTTCAGTACGCCTGGCGGCAGGCCCGCAGCCTCGGCAGCCTCGGCAAATGCCATCGCCGACAGCGGCGTCAGCGGGTTAGGCCGGAGGATCACCGTATCGCCCGCGATAAGCGCCGGCATGATTTTCCAGACAGCCGTGTTGAGCGGAAAATTATACGCGGATATGCCTACCACCACGCCGAGCGGTGCGTACCGGCTCAAACTTCGCACAGGTACGCCTAGACGATCGCTTCTCTCCCCCAGCGGCAAGGGATGGTCCTCGATCTCGGGGAGGCTTGCGGCAAACTCGATGATTTCCCGCGCCATTCTCAAAGGCGTAGCAAATTGCGCAAAGAACGTGCCGGTATGCGGCGGGCAGCCGGTCTCGGCAGCGAGAACGGCGCTGGTCTGCGCCGAACGCGCCTCCAGTGCATCGACGAACCGGTAAAGAAGGGCAGCGCGTTCTTGCATCGGCAGGTCGCTCCAGCCGCCGTGGTCGAACGCCTGCCGCGCCGCCAGGATCGCAGCGTCGATCTGCGTCACGGCAAGACCCTTGAACCGCGCTATCTCGCTGCCATCGGAAGGGTTCTCGACAATCAGCTCTTCGCCCTCGCCCGCCACATATTCGCCATTGATGTAGCCGGACGTGTGCATGGCGCGTGTCAAAGCAGGCTCGGTGTGACGCGAACCACCGTCCTGGCATGCTCGGCTCTCGCGGCCGCATCGAACGCCGCGCCGATCTCTTCGAGCTCGTAGGAATCCCCGACCAGTTCGTCGAGCATCAACCGCTTGGTGCGATACAGGTTTAGGATTCGGGGAATGTCGAGCCCTGGCGCGCCATTACCGCCGCGGACGCCGGTCAGCCTGCGGGCGCCGTACAGCAGGTCGGATGCGAGCACCGGAACCCTATCGGAAAACGGCAGCACGCCCACCGCCACGGTCAGCCCGCCCAGATCGGTTAGCGCCATGAGCTGATGGATCCGCTCGATCCTGGTGCCGACTGCGTCAAAAGCGAAATTGACACCGCGGGGAACGATCTTGCGTGTTTCCGCGGCGAGGTCAGCCGGGTCAGGCGGCGACAGGATGCAATTGCTCGCCCCGAAGTTCGATGCGAGGTCCAGCTTGCCAGCGTTGTTGTCGACCGCGATGATCGTTGCTGCTCCGGCGATTTTCGCACCCTGGATGATGCTGAGGCCGATGCCGCCGCAGCCGAACACCAGCACCGAGGAGCCCGGTGTAACTTGCGCCGCATTAAACACCGCACCAAGGCCCGTGGTGACCCCGCATGAGATCAGGCACATGCTATCGAACGGCGCGTCAGGGTCCAACTTGAAGACCTTGCGTCGCCGCAGCACCGCATATTCGCCAAGCGACCCAATACCAACGAACGAGTGAACCGGCCCGCCATTCTTCGAAAGGCGGTAGGTGCCGTCATCCATTTCGCCATATGTCGACTTGGGCGGATTGCCGTTGCAGAATTGCATGCGCCCTTCGCCGCAATATTCGCAACGGCCGCATGGCGAGCCCATCGCGATGACGACATGATCGCCGCGCTTCAGATCGGTCACACCGGGGCCGACCGCCTCGATCACTCCGGCACCTTCATGGCCGAGGATGATCGGCAGCGCGTCGCCCACCTTGTATATGCCTTTAAGTACATGAAGATCCGTAGCGCAAATGCCCGAAGCCGCGATGCGAACAAGAACTTCATTCGATTGCGGTTCCCGAATGTCAACTTCCTCGATCTGCGGAAGCACGCCGTATTCCCGCAAAATGGCTGCACGCATTATTGTGTTCTCCGTTGATATCTGATCGGCGGCATTTGGTCAGGTGGCGCTTCTCTGACGATGCGCGCCCCCTCCGTGGGATGTTTCTTCACCTTGGTCATTATGCGAGGCATGGCTGAACTATCGCTTCATTTCCGAGCGAAACGCTAATAACGATGCATCGCAGACAGGCAGAATCGCCATGGACGCATATCTTTCTTCCATTGCTCCTTACGCTAGTGGGGGCATGCCGAGCGGGTTCCGGTCGCGATGGTAAACACGATGATAGGAAAACCTAGAGAGGGGTGCCGGCGGTTGATATCGCTTTTGCGCCGGAAACTATGCCAAAGCGTCCATCGTGCGGGTAAGTGGCACCACGCACGATAAAGGTGGGTCGGGAAATCTGAACAGTTGGGATAAGCGGGTTCGGCTTCGATTTCGAAACTGTCTACACAGAGGTAGCCCGGTTCATTTGAACAGCTCGGCGCGATTACTAAGTGGAACGTCCGCCGGTTTCATGCCGCTGCGATAAGCGGCCGGTTGAAGTAGACGTGATCGGGCGTCCTGCGGTCAAGCGATGAGTGCGGGCGTCGGCCGTTGTAGAACGTCAGATACCGGCCGATCGAGGCACGGGCCTCGCTAACCGAGCTATAGGCCCGCAGGTAGACCTCCTCGTATTTCACCGAGCGCCACAGGCGCTCGACGAACACGTTGTCCCGCCAGGCGCCGCGACCATCCGTAAGCATGGTCTGAAGGTCGCCTTGTAGGCGGAGCGTTCAACGGGTTGATGGCGGCTCTTTAAACGGGGCCGTGATGTCAGACGAGACTATCGAACCAGCTGCAGATGTAGCGACCGGTCGTATGAGTGGTCGTAGCGAGATTGTCGGTCGGGTAGGTGACGCGGCATCCAGCGCGGCTTGGCTGCTTGTCCAACATGTGGATGCCAATTTAGCCTTCCAGCTGACTGCCTTGCGCCTCATGGCACCGCTAGCGTCTGAAGACGAGATTGATCCGCGCAACTTTGCGATGTTAACGGACCGCGTCGAGCTCAAGCTCTCCGGTAAACAGCGATACGGTACGCAATGGACCTGCAACCGCGGCAACCGCGTGCCGCTACCACTTGCGAACACTGATGCGGTCACTGACGCTTTGCGCGCGAAGGCAAAACTCGGGTCGCTCAAGCAAAACGCCGCGCAAATCGATACTTTGTACGGACCGTGCCCACCCGCCTAGGTCTAACCCAGGAAGACCCATAAGTCGCCGTTCAATGCTCTGCCCCACACTCCCAACTTCAGACGCTCGTTAATCTTAGCGAGACGGGCTCTCGACCGGTCACCAAAGCCAGCACCGGGGGCAAGAAGTGGGACGAAGCCGTTCTTTGTTGACACGGCGCCGAATGTCAGTTTCCGGGAAGAGCAGACATTCATGGGCTTTCCAACATCGGACCGGAAGCAGCAAGCCTGGCGGGTTTATACGGCAGCTTCGGATGCGAAAAGGTCCCGCAGCTGTCATCCGCGCGCGGGTTGATGCGCAGCCCTACCTCCCTTGTGCTAGAAGGAGGCAGGGATGCATTGAGTTCCCTGTATCTGGATGCGCGCCCATTTATCGGGCTTGGCTCGCATATACTTCGATGACCGACGCGCGTTAAACCCAGATAAGCGGTCGATAGAAGCCTTACCGGAACGCCGGATCAGACAAGACGCGTCGAATGCATGCGAACGTCGCGCAACTATATAATGCGTGTGCAGCTTCAGCGACTGGCTTGCAGCGTAACCGTCTACCAAATTTCTCTTCACGCAGAGGCAACTGGATAAAATATCGTGGACGCAACCTACAAGATCCTGCTGATGATGAAACGCCGGCCTGGCATGTCGGTCGCGGCGTTCCGCGCCTATTACGAGACCCATCACGTACCGCTGGTGTCGAAATATGCGTCGGGCGTCCGCCGCTACGTACGGCGCTACATTGATCCGCACAGGCATCCCGAGACAGGCGATCCGGGAGAATTACCGTTCGACGTCGTCACCGAACTCTGGTTCGACGACGAAGCAACGTTTCGGGGAACGCTGCGGTATTTGACCACGACGATCATGCCCGATGAAATCGTGGCGGACGAACACAACCTATTCGATCGCGCCTCGTTCCGGATCGCGACCGTCGTCGAGTGCGAAACGTGAAGCGCGAACCGGCGTCGAGTCCTGACGCGGTGGCAACGTCGCCGTTCGAACTCAGGCCTCCTGTCGATCAGGTTGAGGCTGGCCGATCGTTCTTTTCCGAACTCGACCTCAACGTCAGCCACTTCGCGGCCGTGTGGCACAGCTTCAAGGTCGGCGAGCGTCTGGCCGCCGATCTAAACGCCGTCAGTGCGCGGCACGATCTGAGCATTGCAGATTTCCACCTGCTTGGCGCGCTGATGATGGAACGTCCCACCCCGCTGCGCGCAACGGATCTGGCGCTGGCGCTGCACGTTACCAACGCGGCCATTTCCACACGGGTCGCACGGCTCGCTGCTCAAGGCCTGCTGGAGCGGGCGCACAGCGCGACCGATCACCGCGCTGTCTTGCTGCATCTGACCGACACGGGTGCGGCCAAGGTCCGGGCGATCGGTGCGGCGCTGGAACACAAAAGCCGCTTCATCGCCTTGTTTCGCCGCCTGCCTGAAGTGGATCGCGACGCGCTCGAACGCATTATGGGCGAACTCCACACGCAGCTGGCGAGGAGTTTCGTCCCCGTCTCACGATCGAAGGTTTAGGGCCTAAACACTCTGCGATTGGCCTGGCGCGACATGTCGATAATACAGCCGACGGCGACGATTACGTCGCGTGAGAGGAAGTGCGATGCCCGGCCCCGATGTGCTGTTCCAGCCGTTCACCTGCAAATCGATGACATTGCGCAACCGCATCGTGATGGCGCCGATGACCCGCTCCTTTGCGCACGGCGGCCTGCCGAACCAATCGCATGTCGACTATTATCGCAAGCGCGCCGCAGCAGAGGTCGGGCTGATCCTTTCGGAAGGTGCGGTGATCGAGCGGCCCAATGCGCGCAACGACCCGGGCATTCCGTTTTTCCATGGCGACGCTTTGGCCGGCTGGAAGCAGGTGATTGACGCGGTGCACGTCGCCGGCGGGGCGATGGGGCCGCAGCTGTGGCACTCCGCCTCGATCCGCAGCATGACCGCGGACTACGAGCCGGAGGGTGACGTCGAAAGCCCGTCGGGCCTGGTAAAGCCCGGCGAGCTGCACGGGGTCGCGATGAGCGACGAGGACATCGCCGACTCGGTGCACGCCTGGGCGCGGGCTGCGCGCGATGCTCAGGCACTAGGCTACGACACGTTAGAGATCCACGGCGCTCATGGATATCTGGTCGACCAGTTCTTCTGGGACGGGACCAACGGACGCAGCGACCGCTATGGTGGTGCAACGCTGCGCGAGCGCTCGCGCTACGCTGCCGAAGTGCTCGAAGCGATGCGTGTCGAAGTGGGGGCCGACTATCCTCTCATCTTGCGCGTGAGCCAATGGAAGCAGCAGGCGTTCAAGGCACGTCTTGCCGAGACGCCCGATGCGATGGCCGATTGGCTGCTGCCGCTGGTCGACGCCGGCGCCGACATTCTGCACTGCTCGCAACGCCGTTTTTGGGAAAGCGAATTCCCGGAGATCGATGGCGAAGACGGCCTGAACTTCGCCGGCTGGGCCAAGCGCCTGACCGGCGCGACGACGATCAGCGTCGGCTCGGTCGGCCTGTCGGGGGATTTCATCAATGTCTTCGCAGGGGAGGTTTCGACGCCGACCTCGCTCGACCGATTGGTCCGGCGCATGGAGGCGGAAGAATTCGACCTCATCGCCGTCGGCCGCGCACTTATTACCGATCCGATGTGGGCGGCAAAGGTCCACGCAGGCGATGCGTCGAGCCTAATGCCATTTCGCCCCGAGGATCTGGCGAGCTTCGCTTGAGCCACTTCGGAGCGATGGACGACGTCTCAGCTGCACCATTCCAGACGCCACAGAAACTCCGTAGTTTGGAGAGCGCCCCATGCCGGCCTATATGATCCTCATCCGCGACGAACCGGTCCACGATGCCGCAGCGATGGCCAAATATCAGCGCATGAATCGCGAAAATGCCGGCCAATTCGTCGCCATGCTTACGCCGCTGGCGATATACGGCGCGGTCGAGGCGTTGGAGGGACCAACGCCGGACGGCGTGATCCTCTTACAATTTTCTACGGTCGAGGCAGCCAAAGCATGGTACGAAAGTCCAGCCTATCAAGCGGCGCTGCCGTACCGACAACAGGCAGCGCATTACCGCGCGATAGTTGTTCAGGGTTTGTAACCGCAAAGTTGAAGCGTTCGCATCCAGGACGTTTTTGTACGGATGCTCTGTCACGGTTGCGATCATCGAAACGGTGCATGGGCTTCGACGACTGGACTGCAAATAGCAGTTGCGCGCCATCGGAGCTTGATCAGGCGGGGACGGCGTGCGGTATTCGGCTATGGGTGTACCGTTCGCCTCCATGTGAACGAACGGCTGCTTATTTGACCCAACTCAGATGGCGATGACGTTGTAATCTAGCTGAGTTGCCGACGATCTGCTTCGCGCAGCTTAATCGGCGGCTTTCGTCAGAACCAGACGGTCGCCGGGGCGGCACTGAACGACCTCCTTTGGTCGAGTCCTACCGATCGCTCAGGTGCAGCGATGACCCACAATCGGACATCCACGCGCTCGTCGCCACTTCCCGACTTCAGACACTCGTTCACCTTTGCGTCAGGCGCTTTTGGCGTCCGATCTGCCGTCATAGGCGTCCTGACTGGGGGATCACGGACCGTCCGATATCGGCAGGCTGGCGGCGTTAGCCGACATTGGATGACGCAGTTCGTTTCCAGAAAAAGGCCTCTCGATCGAGAACCTTGAGCGACCATGCCTAACAAGCACGAAGTCGCTGGACACCATTTTGATGAGCGCCCAAATTCCGGCAATATTCAACAATCATCATGGGACTGTAGATGATCCTTCGTTCGATAGCCGCGCTCGGATTTGCCGTATTCCTAGGGTCGACGGTGCTGGCGAAGCCGGTGCCGATCGGGCCTGCGGCGGTGCCGTTCAGCATCGGCTCGGTGCGTGCTGTGGCCTTGCGGGACATGATCTGCGGATTCCGATGATCGCGCGCAGCCATTCCGACATGATGGCGCGCAGCGTTCCGAGATGATCGCGATCAGTGGCGGTTACCCGGTCGACATGGATT
>JAYVRZ010000334.1:0-27248 GCA_043775965.1 Sphingomonas sp. | reverse complement strand
TGCCCGAACGCGGTGTTCGGCTGCCACGCATTGACCGTCCGGATCGGCTGGCCGAAACGCAGGATCACCGCCTGCTTGGTCTCGGGCACGATCGCGAAGGTCGCAGCGGCGACGATCACCAGCAGCAACGCGACGATGCCCGCGGCTATCGGATTGCGGAAACTCACGGCGTTCACTGTGCGGCTCCGGACTGGGCTTGGCCGGACTGGGCTTGGGGTGCCGCAGCGGCAGGTGCAGGCGCCACCGCTTCGGGATTGGGCAGGCGCTTGGCGTTCGACAGCGGCAGATACGGCACGACACCACCCGGCGTCTCGACGATCGTCTTGTCGCTCTTGGCGAGCACCGCCTCCATCGTCTCGTAATACATCCGTCGGCGCGTGACCTCAGGGGCGAGCTTGTACTGCTCGTACACCTTGTCGAACGACGCGGCCTCGCCCTGCGCGCGCGCCACGACCTGCTGCGCATAGGAGCGCGACTGGTTGAGGTTGGCGATCGCCTCCTGCTGCGCGGCGGTGACCGCGTTGAAGTCCTCGACGATCCGCGCGGGCGCGGCAGCCTGCTTGATCGCGACGCCCTGGATGCGGACGCCGGACTTGTAGTCGTTGAGGATCTGCTGGGTCAGTTCGGCGACGCGCTGTTCGATCACCGTGCGGCCCGTACCGATCGCCTGCTCCAGCGTGGTCGTCGCGACGACCGCGCGCATCGCGCTCTCGGCGGCGGCACGGACGGTCTCGTTCGGCTCGGCGAGCTGGAACACGTAATCGCGCGGATCGGCGATGTCCCACCGCACCGAATAGGCGAGGTCGATGATGTTCTGGTCGCCGGTCAGCGTCAGGTTCTCGCCGTCGCCGACGGGAAAATTGTCGGTCCGGATCTTCTGCACGTCGACGACCGTGACGTCCGCGATCGGCGCCGGCATCGTCAGCCTGACGCCGGGATCGAGGGTGCCTGCATATTTGCCGAAATAAGTGACCACGCCGCGCTGCTGCGGGCCGATCTGGTGGACGGCCGTGAACAGGATCCAGACCACCGCGATGATCGCGACGCCGATCGCCCACAAGGCGCGGGCGTTGGCCCCGGACGGAAAGCCGCCGAAGCCGCCATTGCCGCCACCGCCGCCGCCCGACCCGCGAGCCTTGCGCAGGAATTCGTCGAGCGCGGTCGGCTTGGCGTTGGGCTTGCGACCGCCGGGCGGCAACGCCCAGGGATTGCGCGGCCCGCTATTGCCGCCGCCGCTATTGCCGTCATCGCCCGAGCCGCCCCAGGGGCCCTTGGGTGTTTCGGTGGCGAGGATATTGGGGCGCCGCAGCCAGCGCGAGAAGATCGTCATACTCACCTTTATAGGTGTGCGGCGGCGGAAAAACAGTGCCAAGCGGCCCGACCGGCCCTATCTGCCCCGCATGATCGACATCGAAGCGGTAAAGTCGGCAGTCGCCGCAGTCTCCGGCAAACGCGCGACCGTGCGGCTCGAGGGCACGCGCATCGGCATTATCATCGATGCGACCGGGCTGGACCCGCAGGCGCGCGATGCGCTCGAAGCAACCGTGCGGATGGCCGCGACTCAGCCCGGCGTGTCCGAAGTGCGGATCGCGGTGACGGCCGAGCGCTCGACCCGCCGCCTGATCGCGGTGGCCAGCGGCAAGGGCGGCGTCGGCAAGTCGACGCTCGCCGCCAACCTCGCCATCGCGATGTCGCGTGCCGGACGGCGCGTGGGGCTGGTCGACGCCGATATCTACGGCCCGTCGCAACCGCGCCTGATGCAGGTCGAGGGCACGCGCCCGACCGCCAAGGACAAGGTGCTCGATCCGGTCCCGACCCCGTACGGCGTACCGCTGCTGTCGATGGGCCAGCTGGTCGAGCCGGGCAAGGCGATCGCGTGGCGCGGACCGATGGCGGCCGGCGCGCTCGGCCAGCTCGTCGAGGCGGACTGGGGTGCGACCGACACGCTGGTGCTCGATCTTCCGCCCGGCACCGGCGACGTCCAGCTGACGATGGTCCAGAAATACCGCCCCGCGGGCGCGGTGATCGTGTCGACGCCGCAGGATCTCGCGCTGATCGACGCACGCCGCGCGATCGACCTGTTCGAGAAGGCCGGCATCCCGATCATCGGCCTGGTCGAGAACATGGCCGGCTATGTCTGCCCGCATTGCGGCGAAGCCTCGGACCCGTTCGGCAATGGCGGCGCGGAGGCGGCGGCGCGCGAACTCGGCATCCCGTTCCTCGGCCGCGTGCCGCTGACGATCTCGATCCGTACCGCGTCCGATGCCGGCACGCCGCCGGCCGCCGAGCCCGGCGATACGGTATTCATGCCGATTGCAACTCAGGTTGTCGCATGGCTCGGAACGCTGTGAAACCGGCGGGCCCGATCGACCCCGATCGACGTTGTCTGATTACCGGTCGTACCTGGCGCGTAGAGCCACGGTACGAGCGGACCAGGGTTTCCAGAGCCAGGAGGCATCGATGCCGTTGACTGCCGATGCCGACATCAAGGCCTTGCTCGAAGGCGCCCGGACGATCGCGATGATCGGCGCTTCGGACCGCCCCGATCGTCCCTCCTTCGGCGTGATGGCCAAGCTCCAAGCGCACGGCTATCGCGTGATTCCGGTCAATCCGCAGATCACCGGCGAGCATGTCCACGGCGAATTCGTCTTCCGCGACCTGTCGCAACTCGGCGACCCGATCGACATCGTCGACATCTTCCGCAATTCGGCCGCGGCAGGCGAAGCGGTCGATCAGGCGATCGCTGTCGGTGCGAAAGCCGTGTGGTTACAGCTCGGTGTGGTCAACGCGGAAGCGGCTGCCCGGGCCGAAGCCGCCGGACTGCAGGTGGTTATGGATCGCTGTCCGGCAATTGAAATCCCCCGTCTCGGAGTCACCGCCATCGGCGAATGAGGCTTGCTCCTCCGGGAGATCGCGGCCACGCTGCGATCCAGTTCCGGAGACGCTCATGCTCGCGATGCTGCTGTCGATACTGATCGAAGACCCGCTGATGGCGACCGCCAAGGCGCGCATGGCTGCCGAACAGCCGTGTATCCAGAGCACCGATGCGTCCGATATCACGGTCTGCGGCATGCGCACCGCGGACAGGTTTCGCGTGCCGTTCGTGGTGCATGACCCAGGCGATCCCGCGCACGAAAGCCTGCGCGACGAACGCACGCGGCTCCTCCATCGAACGTCGCCGCTCGCCGATCTCAGCCCGTTCCAGGTCGGTGGTGGCATGGCCGGCGTCACCATGACGGTGGGCGGCGACGGCGCCACGTCGGTCCGCAAACCCGCGCCATAGGAAACGATCGCATGCTCGCCATTCTTCTGACCGTGCTGATCCAGGCCGCCGCGCCCCTGCCCGCACCGGGGCCCACACCGGGGCCCCCGCCGACGCCCATATCGACGTCCCCGTCGAATGCTCCATCGACGTCATCATCAACGCCGCAGCGCTTCTCGATCCTGGTCGATCCCTGCGCCGCCGCCTCGAAAGCCGGCAACGACGTCGTCGTCTGCGGCGCGCCCGCCGTCAGCACGCCACGCCTGCCGATGCGCGACGACCGCGGCCCGTCCGATCACGCCATCGCCTCGAACCCCGACCTGAGCGCTGCGCGGGCGCTCAGCCTGTCCGCAACGCCGTGTGCCGCCACCCAATGGGGATGCCCGAGCAGTTTCGGGCCGCCGATCGTCCCGATCGCCAAGGCGGCGGTCGGCCTCGTCAAAAGCGCGTTTGCGAAAAAGCCCGACAAGACCGGCCGCGTGCCCATCGACCTCGACGGTCCCGTCGGCACCGTGAACTAGGCGGACGACGTGCGATGATCCTGTTGCTGGCCCTGTTGCAAGTGTCCCCGTCGACCGCGTCGAAACCGCCAGCAATACCTATCGTCGCACCACCGCCGCAGCGCTGGTCGATCCTCAATCCGCCCGCCTGCCCGGGTTCCAGCCTAACTGAGGTGGTCGTGTGCGGCGGCAAGGGCGCGGCCGAGCAGCGCCTGCCGCTGCCCGGCGAACGCCCGCCGCAGGATCGCCCGCGCCAGCCGACCGGCGATCCGCGCGCGGCGCTCGACAATGCCGGTCCGGTATGTCCGCCGGGCGGATGCACGGGCGTCGACCTGTTCACGGTCCCTGTCGTGCTGATCCGCGGCATCGGCGCGCTGATCGATCCGCATAGCTGTTGCGAGAATAACGAGGGCAAGGACGCCATGGCGCTGGTACGCGACATCGGGCGGAAGTTTCGGAAGAAGCCGGACAAGTCGAACCGCGTGCCGATCGTGCTCGATGAGCCAGTGAAGTAAGGTAGCGCAGCCCGTCACTTCAACATGATCGCCCTCCACGTGTTTCCCCGCGAAGGCGGGGACCCAGTCTGGACTCCCGCCTTCGCGGGAGAACAAGGTGGAGAGAGACTTTAGCACTATTCAGGGCGCCACCCCGGCGAAGGCCGGGGCCCAGTTGGGGGACGACACTAACGAGGCGCGCGCTCCGTTACTGCGACCTTTCCAACTGGGCCCGGCCTTCGCCGGGGTGGTGCTATTCAAGGACTGGGAGCCCCCTCACCCCAGAATATGCATCCACATCGGCTGCCCCATCAGGCTCTGCGACCCGCGCAACTTCTCCAGCGCCTGCGCGATCGACCGTTCCGGGCTTTCATGCGTCACGATCGCCACCAGCACGCTGCCGTCCGCGTTAGCGCCGCGCTGGATGAGGCTTTCGATCGACACCCCCGCATCGCGCATCGCCGCCGCAATCTCGGCCAGCACGCCGACCCGGTCCGCGACCGTGAACCGCAGATACGCCCGCCCGCGCCGCTCGCCGCTGTCCGCCCTGGGCGCTGCCGTCAGCGCCACGACCGGCATCGCGAACGGCGGTCCGAACTCGCCGCGCGCGATGTCGATCAGGTCCGCCACCACCGCGCTCGCGGTCGGTCCGTCGCCTGCCCCCGCACCCTGGAACAGCAACCGACCAACGAAATTGCCCTCCGCGACGACCGCGTTCAGCGAGCCCGTGACGTGTGCCAGCGGATGGTCGATCGGCACCAGATGCGGATGGACGCGCTGGAACAGCCCGTCCGCCCCCGCCTCCGCCAACCCGAGCAGGCGCACCCGGTAGCCCAGCGCCGCCGCCTCGGCGATGTCCGCGCCCAGCACGTGGCGAATGCCGCTGACCGCGACGTCGTCGAACGCCGGCTGCGTCCCGAACGCCACCGCCGCCAGGATCGACAGCTTGTGCGCCGCATCGACGCCGTCGATGTCGAAGCTCGGATCGGACTCGGCAAACCCCAGCGCCTGCGCCTCGGCCAGCACCTCGGCGAAGTCGCGTCCTTCCGATTCCATCTTGGACAGGATGAAATTGCACGTCCCGTTGAGGATACCGTACACCCGCGCGATCTCGTTCGCCGCCGCGCCCTCGCGCAGGCCCTTGATCACCGGGATGCCACCCGCGACCGCCGCCTCGAACTTCAGTGCGACGCCCGCCGCCTCGGCAGCCTGCGCAAGTTCGAGGCCATGATGCGCGATCATCGCCTTGTTCGCGGTGACGAAGTTCTTCCCCGCCGCCAGCGTGTTGCGCGCCAGCGTCAGCGCCGGACCGTCCGACCCGCCGATCAGCTCGACCACCACGTCCGCATCGGGCTGCTTCGCGAGCGCGGTCGTGTCATCGACCCAGGCGAAGCGCGACAGGTCGACGCCGCGATCCTTGGCACGGTCGCGGGCGGAGATCGCGACGATCTGGATCTCGCGCCCGGCCCGGCGCGCGATCAGGTCGCGGTTCGCATCCAATAGCCGGATCACGCCGCCACCGACGGTGCCGAGCCCGGCCAGGGCTACACGTAGGGGGCCGCCGTTCACCGGGTCCGCGCGCAATGCTTCGCTCATTTTCGTTCTCCACTCGCGCGTCCGGTTACGTTTCGCGGGCCGTTTGCGCAATCCTGATGACGCAACGCCCCGCCGCGCCTATCTGAACCGGCATGACCGGCCGCTTCGACCACCTGCCCAACCGCCGCGCGATCGTCGATCGCCGCGCGCTCGCCGAAACCATCGCTGCGCTGGAGGGCGTGGACGCCACCGCGTTGCGGCGCGACGCGACGGTGCTGCTGAAGGCGGCGCTCGATGCCGGCCGCCAGGAAGTCGAGCGACGGCTGGTCGAACATCCCTCGCGCGGGCTCGAAGCTGCGGGCGCGCAGGCCTATCTGGTCGACCAGTTGCTGCGCGTGCTGTTCGACTTCACCGTGCACCGCCTCTACCCGCTGCCCAACCCGACCTCGGGCGAGCGGCTGACGGTGATCGCGGTCGGCGGCTATGGCCGCGCGGAAATGGCGCCGCATTCCGACGTCGACATCGGCTTCCTCACCCCCGGCAAGCAGACGCCCTGGGCCGAGCGCGTCATCGAATCGATGCTCTACGCGCTGTGGGATCTCGGGCTGAAGCTCGGCCAGTCCAGTCGCTCGCTCGACGAGATGGTCCGCCAGGCCAAGGCCGACGTCACCGTCCGCACCGCCCTGCTCGAAGCTCGCTATGTCTGCGGCGACAGCGACCTCTACGAACAGGCCTCGCACCGCTTCAAGACCGAAGTCCAGGCCGACACCGCGCGGACCTTCATCGCCGACAAGCTCGCCGAACGCGACGCGCGCCACCGCAAGATGGGCGACACGCGCTATGTCGTCGAACCCAACGTCAAGGAGGGCAAGGGCGGCCTGCGCGATCTCCACGCGCTGTTCTGGATCGGCAAGTATATCTACGACGTCCAGCGCGCCGCCGAGCTGGTCGGCGTCGGACTGTTCACCAAGGCGGAATATCGGCTGTTCCACCGCGCGGACAATTTCTTCCAGGCCGTCCGCTGCCACCTGCACAGCATCACCGGGCGCGCCGAGGATCGCCTGACGTTCGACCTGCAACGCGAGATCGCCGACCGGATGCGCTTCTCCGACCGGCCCGGAAAGTCGAAGGTCGAGCGGTTCATGCAGTTCTACTTCCTGCAGGCCAAAACCGTGGGCACGCTCAGCGGCGTCTTCCTCGCGCATCTCGACGAGAAGTTCGCGGCGCGCGGACGGCGCTTCGGCCTGCCGACGATACGGCGTTCCCCGCGCAAGCTGAACGGGTTCGTGCTCGATCGCGGTCGCCTCGCGCTGCCGAGCGAGGACTTTTTCCAGGCCGATCCGGGTCGCCTGATCGAGATCTTCCAGCTCGCCGACAAGCACGGCGTCGAGATTCACCCGCTGGCGATGCGCGCAGCGGCCCGCGACGCCAAGCTTGTCGACGAAGTGCGCAACAGCCCCTCCGCCAACGCCCTCTTCCTCGAGGTGCTGACATCGCCGCGCGATCCCGAACTCGTGCTGCGCTGGATGAACGAGGCCGGCGTGTTCGGCCGGTTCGTGCCCGATTTCGCGCGGGTCGTCGCGCAGATGCAGTTCGATATGTACCATCACTACACCGTCGACGAGCACACCATCCGCGCGATCGGCCTGCTCGCCCGCATCGACAAGGGCGAGCTGAAGGAGGACCATCCGCTCGCCAGCGCGATCTTCGAACAGATCGTGTCGCGGCGCGCGTTGTACGTGGCGGTCCTGTTGCACGACATCGCCAAGGGCCGCGGTGGCGATCATTCGATCCTCGGCGCGGAGGTTGCGTTACGGCTCTGCCCCCGCTTCGGCCTGACCCCTGCCGAGACCGAGACGGTCGCCTGGCTGGTGCGCTGGCATCTCCTGATGTCGGCGACCGCGTTCAAGCGCGACCTCAGCGACTTCAAGACGATCCTCGATTTCTGCGACATCGTGCAAAGCCCGGAGCGTTTGCGCCTGTTGCTCGCGCTGACGATCGTCGACATCCGCGCGGTCGGTCCCGGCGTGTGGAACGGCTGGAAACGCCAGCTGCTCGGCGACCTGTACGAATCCGCCGAGGAAGTGCTGCGGCTCGGCCACAAGCAAAAGGGTCGCGCCGAGCGGATCGCCGCCAAGCAGGCGCATCTGCGCGACGAACTCGGCTGGGCCGACGACAGTTTCGACACGCTGGTCCGCCGCCTTCCCGAAGCCTATTGGATCGCCGAGCCGGACGACGTGCTGGCCCATAATGCGCGTTTCCTGACGACCACCGGCGACGCGCAGCTCGCGATCGACGCGCACGTCTATCCGGGGCGCGGCGCCACGTTGGTGACGATCTACGCGGCCGATCACCCGGGCCTGTTCTACCGCATCGCTGGCGCGATCCACGTCGCGGGCGGCAACATCATCGACGCCCGGATCCACACTACACGGGACGGCATGGCGGTCGACAATTTCCTCGTCCAAGACCCGTTCGGGCGCCCCTTCGACGAGACCGGCCAGCTGTCGCGCCTCAAGACCGCGATCGAGGATGCGCTGGCGAACCGCGGCAAGCTCGCCGACCGGCTGGTCGCGAAACCCCTGCCCCGCACCCGCGCGGAGGCGTTCGACATCGTTCCCAACGCTCTGGTCGACAACAAGGCGTCGAACCGCTTCACCGTCGTCGAGGTCAACGCCCGCGATCGGCCGGCGCTGCTAAACCAGCTCGCCAACGCGCTGTTCCAGTCGAAGGTGACGATCCACTCCGCGCACGTCGCGACGTATGGCGAGCGCGCGGTCGATACGTTCTACATCACCGACCTGACCGGGGACCGGATCACGCAGCCCGCGCGACTGAAGACGCTGGAACGAAGGTTGCTGGCGGCGGCGGCCGGCGAAGAGATCGACCTGGCGGCTTGAGGTGACGGATCTTGGCGGGTTCTGCCTTGGCTTGACCCGTCATCCTCGCGGAGGCGGGGGGCCCATATCCTCGAGCGGTCGTAACCAGCCGCTGCGGGAGCCAATATGGGTTCCCGCCTCCGCGGGAATGACGGGAACGAGACGCGAAAAAGCCGGCCCGCAGCGCACTGCAGGCCGGCTCTTCCCGTCGTCACCCGATCAGAAGCGCGTGCGCAACGTCAGGCCGTAGGTCCGCGGCTCGCCCAGATACGAGGAGAAGATCTGGTTCGCGGTCGTGCCGAACGCCTGGGTCTGCGCTTGGCTGCCGGCACCCTGGAACGGCGCGTTGAACGCCACCTGCTGGTAGTTGGTGTCGAGCAGGTTCTGCGCCCAGACTTCGAGCGCCCATACCTGCTTGGGCCCACGGATGCCGACGCGGGCGTTCATCAGGAAGAAGCCGTCCTGCGCCTTTTCCGGGAACAGGTCGGAGCCGGTGTTGTAGTCGCTGGTCATGCGGCCATCGACGTAGAACAACGCGGTCATGCCCGACGATCCGATGTCCGGGGTCCATGCCGTCGACGCCGTCACGGTGTGCTTCGGCGCGTTGGACAGGTTGCTGCCCGACAGCAGGAACAGCGCGGGATCGAGCGCCTGCCCGTTCTCGCTGCCCACCAGGTTATTGCGGAATCGCGTATTGGTGTACGTGTAGCCGAGATTCACCGTGAAGTTCGGTGCCGGGAATAACCCCGCCTCCAGCTCGAAGCCCTGCGACACGACGCCGTATTTGACGTCGCCGGTGCACGCACCGGTTGCAGCGCTGGCGTCGGTGTCGCCGCCGTTGAGGCTGTCGCCGCACGTGCTGATGTTCTGGACGATGAAGTTGGTGCCGTTGAAGGTGTTCAGCTGGAAGTTCTTGAACTCCTGGCGGAAGCCCGCGACGTTGAAGGTGAAGTCCTTCGACGTGAACTTCAGGCCGACTTCATAGGCGTTTACGGTTTCGGGATCGAAGCGCAGGTTCGCGGCGCTCGCATTGGTCGGCGACGAGAAGACGTTCGCCGTCAGATCCGACCGATCGAGGTTGTAGCCACCCGCCTTGTAGCCGCGCGAATAGCTCGCATACACCAGCGTGTCGGTGCGCGGCTTCCACGAGACCACGCCGGTGCCGGTGAACTCGCCTTCCTTGAACCCGTCGTTCAGGTCGAGCCCGTTCAGCGCCGAGGTCGAATTGCCGGTGCAGGTCAACGTGATGATACCGCCGACGAGCGTCTTGAGCGCGGCGGGAACGGCCGCGCTGGCGAGTAGCGGGCTGAGATTGGCCTGCTGGACCGGGCAGACCGTATTGTTGTTTTTGAAGTCGGCGTGGAAATCCTTCGCCTCGTGCGTGTAGCGCAGGCCGCCTGTGATCGACAGGGTGTCGGTCAGCTTGAAGATGTTGTGCGTGAAGAACGCGTAGTTCTCACTGTCCTGGTAGTAGGTCGAGCGCTGGTCGCCCAAATCGTTGAGCGTGCTCAGGCGATCGAGCCCAGCGAGAATCGTGGGTCCAAGCGCACCGAACCCGGCACCGAGCGCCTGCCGGCCGTTCGCGCCGCCAAGTGCCGCCTGCGGCGTCGTGCTGAGACAGCCCGGATTGTTCGGATTACGCAACGCCGCCAGCGGATTGGCGGTCGCAACGATGCGGCAGGCTGCGAACGCACCATATTGCGTGCCGAACTTCAAATTGTCGGCAACGACCAGGTCTTCCTTCGAATAATAGCCGCCGATCAGCCAGTTCAACCGGTCCCCGAAGAGCGAGCCGTTCAGGCGGACTTCCTGGCTGAACGTGTGGAACTGGCGGTAGCTGTTGCCGTCGTCCGCACGGTAGCCGATGTCGAGGTTACCGTAGTCGATATCGGCCGCGCCGCCCGATTTGTATTCGCGGTATGCCGTGATCGAAGTGAGCGATGCGCCGCCGAGGTTGACGTCGATCTGCCCCGAGCCGCCATAATCGGTCGTGACGTTCGAATAGGCACGGCCCAGCGTGTTGGCGATCCGACGGTTATAGGGATCGCCCGCGCTCGGGAACACGGCGCCCATGCTCTGCATGACCTGGACGATGCGATTGCCCGCGGGGTTGATCGCGAAATCGCCGGGGACGCCGGGGGTCGGGTCGATCTTTTCCTGCGTGTTGACGTAGACCGCGCCGCAGCACTTCTCGTCGCGGTGCGTATAGTCGCCGATCAGGCGGACCGTCACGTCGGAAGACGGCTCGAACAGCAGCTGGCCGCGCACGAAATAGCGGTTGCGGTCGTTGTAATCGGTCTTGTTGACGACGTCGTAGTAGAAGCCGTCGCGCTTGCCGAACACGCCGTCGAGGCGGAACGCGAGCTTGTCCTTGATGATCGGACCGGTCAGCCCGCCCGCGATGCGGATGTTGTTGTAATTGCCATAGGTCGCCTCGGCATAGCCGCCGAAGTTATAGGAAGGCAGCTTTGTCAGGATGTTGATCGAGCCCGCGGTCGCGTTGCGGCCCGACAGCGTGCCCTGTGGGCCACGCAGGACTTCGATACGATCGACTTCGCCGAGGTCGTTCAGGCCCGAGCCGGTGCGGCTGCGATAGACGCCGTCGATGAACACCGCGACCGAGCTTTCGAGACCGGGATTGTCACCGACCGTACCGATGCCGCGGACGCGGGCCGAGGCGTTGGCCTCGCTGCCGGTCGACGAGATCAGCAGCGAGGGGACAAGCTGCGTCGCCTGGCGAATGTCGTTGGCGCCGGTGTTCTCCAGCGCGGCCGAGCCTACCGCGGACACCGCGATCGGGACGTTCGACAGACGCTCCGAACGGCGCGTGGCGGTGATGACGATGTCGCTGGCATTGCCCGCCGATTCCGCAGGCGCGGCGACCGGCCCCTGGCCCGCGTCGACCGACCCTGCGCCCGCACCCGACGCAGTTGTTGTGGTCTGCGCCTCGGGCTGCGTAGTCGGCACGTCCTGCGCGAATGCCGGCGTGACGAAGGCCGCGGTTGCGACGGCGGACAACAGGTATGCGGTCATACGCATCGGCATTCTCTCCTGAACGTTCGAATTTTTCGAACTTATGGTTTGGCCGATTGGTAGAGAGATTCAGACGTACGCGTCTAGCAATTTCCGCATACGGAAACGTATTTTTGAACACTGTGTCTCCAAATCGCCACACAGCGACAGGCACCAAACCCTAGTTTCGAATTGCAACGGTTTCGATCGGGCGGGCGTCGTGAGGGGCTCCTTGCGGCAACGCGCTAGGGTCGTTCCGCCGTCGCGGGTTTGCATATTGAAGAGCGGGATACGGAGCGCCGCGCTCGTCGCAGATCACGGCGCAAACCACAGAGGGAGAAAGAGAGAGAGAGAGAGAGATCGTGAGCAGAGAGGGAAAGCTTGTTTCCCCGCGAAGGCGGGGACCCAGCCTGGGCTCCCGCCTTCGCGGGAGAACAAGGAGGCGGGTGCCGAGCGCGGCGTTCGTAGGACCATCGCTTGCACAGCCCCCCCCAAACGCGAAAAAGGCCGGCCAGCCCCTCGGGACCGACCAGCCTTCAACGTCTATCCTCTGGCCGAAGCCACCGCGCCGTTACTTCGGTGCGAGCACCATCAGCATCTGACGGCCTTCCATGCGAGGATACGCCTCGATCTTGGCGATCTCCGCGACGTCGTCCTGCACGCGCTTCAACAGGTTCATCCCGAGCTGGCCGTGGCTCAACTCGCGGCCACGGAAGCGCAGCGTGATCTTGACCTTGTCGCCCTCGCCGATGAAGTCGTTCACCTTCTTCATCTTCGTGTCGTAATCATGGTCGTCGATATTCGGACGCATCTTGATCTCCTTGATCTCCTGCGTCTTCTGCGACTTGCGTGCGAGGTTCGCCTTCTTCTGCGCCTCGTACTTGAACTTGCCGACGTCCAGGAACTTGGCGACGGGCGGATCAGCGTTAGGCGATACCTCGACCAGGTCCAGACCGTGCTCGGCCGCCTGCTCCATCGCCTCGCGCGTGAACATGACGCCGAGATTCTCGCCCTCGTGATCGATCACGCGGACCTTCTGGCTCTGGATGAATTCGTTGAATCGCGGACCGTTCATCGCGGGCGTCTGCATCGGCCGGCGTATCGTGGGAGGACGTATGGGGGTTGCTCCTGAAGTTTCTGACAAAGTATTTGGGCCGCTACATAGCGCAAAACCACGCGCTCGGAAAGCCGACCCGGTAGAGGTTACGTATCGAGCCTTACATATCGGGGGCGCGCGCCTCGTCCGCAACCCATGCCGCGGCATCGGCGAGCGCCATCATCTCCTGGCCCTGGCTACCGAGACGCCGGATCGCGACGGTGCCCTCGTCGGCCTCACGCTTGCCGACCACGAACAGCAGCGGCACCTTGGCCAGCGAATGCTCGCGCACCTTGTAGTTGATCTTCTCGTTGCGCAGGTCGGTCTCGACGCGAAGCCCGGCCTTGCGAAGAGTCTCGGCGACCTGCCCGGCATAGTCGTCGGCGTCCGACACGATCGTCGCGACCACCACCTGCACCGGCGCCAGCCAGAGCGGGAAGCGGCCCGCATGATGCTCGATCAGGATGCCGATGAAACGCTCGAACGTGCCGAGGATCGCACGGTGGAGCATGATCGGGCGATGCCGCTCGCCGTCCGCACCGACATAGGACGCGTCGAGTCGCTCCGGTAGCACGCGGTCCGACTGGATCGTGCCGACCTGCCACGTCCGGCCGATCGCGTCGGTCAGGTGGAATTCGAGTTTCGGTGCGTAGAAGGCCCCCTCGCCCGGCAACTCCTCGAACTTCGCCTTGATCGATTCCGACAAGCTCGAACCGAGCACGGCCTCGCGCAATTCGCTCTCCGCCTTGTCCCACATCTCTTCGGAACCGAACCGCTTCTCGGGGCGCAGCGCGAGCTTCACCGCATAATCCTCGAAACCGAGATCGCGGTAGACGCTGTCGAGCAGCTCGCAGAACTGCTGCACCTCGACGACGAGCTGGTCCTCGCGGCAGAAGATATGTGCGTCGTCCTGCGTGAACTGGCGGACACGCATGATGCCGTGCAGTGCGCCATGCGGCTCGTTGCGGTGGCAGCAGCCGAACTCGGCGAGCCGCAGCGGCAGGTCTCGGTACGACTTGATCCCCTGGCGGAAGATCAGCACGTGCGCCGGGCAGTTCATCGGCTTGAGCGCCATAAGGTCGGCCTTGCCGGTGAAGATCTCGCCCTCGTCCTCGGGGTTCGGGATCTCGTCGGGCACCACGAACATGTTCTCGCGGTATTTGCCCCAATGGCCGGACTGCTCCCACTGCTTGGCGTCCATCAGCTGCGGGGTCTTCACCTCCTCATAGCCCGCGGCATCGAGCCGGCGGCGCATATACGCCTCGAGCTGGCGCCAGAGGATATAGCCCTTGGGATGCCAGAACACCGACCCTTGCGCCTCGGACTGGAGGTGGAACAGGTCCATCTCCGCGCCGATCTTGCGGTGATCGCGCTTGGCGGCTTCCTCGAGGCGGAAGAGATGCTGGTCGAGCTGCTTCTTGTTGAGCCAGCCGGTGCCGTAGATGCGGCTGAGCATCGCGTTCTTCTGGTCGCCGCGCCAATAGGCGCCGCTGACGCGCGTCAGCTTGAACGCCGCAGGGTCGAGCTTGCCGGTCGAGGCCATGTGCGGCCCGCGGCACATGTCGAGCCACTCGCCCTGGCGGTAGATCGTCAGTTCCTCGCCCTCGGGCAGTTCGGCGGCCCATTCGGCCTTGAAGGTCTCGCCCTGCTGCGTCCAGCGGTCGATCAACTGCTGGCGCGACCAGACCTCGCGCAGGAACGGCTCGTTGCGGGCGATGATCGCGCGCATCTCGGCCTCGATCGCGGGCAGGTCTTCATCGGTGAAGGGACGATCCTTGGGGGCGAAGTCGTAGTAAAAACCGTCGTCGGTCGCGGGCCCGAAGGTGATCTGCGTGCCGGGGAAGAGGTGCTGCACCGCCTCAGCCATGACGTGCGCGAGATCGTGGCGGACGAGTTCGAGCGCATCGGCCTCGTCGCGTGCGGTCACCAGCGCGAGCGCGGTGTCGCCCTCGAACGGCCGGTTGAGATCGCGCACCTGGCCGTCGATCCGCGCGGCGAGCGCGGCCTTGGCGAGGCCCGGGCCGATCGCGGCGGCGACGTCTGCGGGGGTAGTCCCGGGCGCAACCTCGCGGACGGAACCGTCGGGAAGCGTGATTCGGAACATTGCAGACATGGGAGACTTTCTCTCGGGATTGGTGCGTGCGAGCGCGCTGGGCGCCCGATGCATATGGGCGTGTATATAAGGCGATCCGCGAAGAGGGCTACTCTAGACGGACACGACGCGCGCAGGCAGCATGGTGGCGACGTTTGGGAGAGCGTGATGTTGGGTGTTCTATTGATGCTGTCGGCTGCTACGGCTCCCGTGCCTGCGAATGTGGCACGGTGTGCGCCGACCCGGCTCGCGGCGTGTCGCGATACGAACCAGCTCGTGGTGGCGCCTGCGTTCACGGCCGCGGTTCGGCGCTTCATCGGCAAGCGCAAGGCGAGCTATCTTTACGCCGACGGCGACGTCGCGACGCAGCAGATCGAGGTGCTGCACGGTCCGCCGGACGAGCCGACCCGGATCGGCGAACTGTACCGCTTCACCGCGTGTCGCGCGCATAGCTGCCCCGAAAAGGGCGCGGCGGTGCTCGATCCCGCGGGCAGGATCGTCGCGCTGGCGATCCTCTATTCGCCGTGTGCGACGGCGGACATGCGCGACTGCAACCGGCGCGACGACCTGATCGTGTTCATGCGCGAGCGCGAGCGGCTGCAGCGCCTCGAGGTGGTGGCGAACCTCCGCGCTTGGGCGGTGGAGCAGGTGGCGGGGAGCTATACGGTGCCGGGGCAGCCGAAGCTGCGGTTCGGCGGTGTGAAGGTGATCGATCCGGCGGCGGCGGCTTCAACCCCGACGCCGTAAATTTCGACGCTAAATCTAGAATCATGCCCACCCCAACCCGTCATCCTAACAAAAGCTGGGATCTCCAAGTTCGAGCCGAGGCGCTCGCCAACCGGGATACCCCAGCTTCCGCTGGGGTGACGGGTACGGAACGAACGCGTCGCATCAATCCCCATCATCCCAGCGAAACTCCCGTCATCATACGAAACTCCCGTCATCCCATCGACACTCTCGTCATCCCAGCGAAAGCTGGGATCTCCCGGTTCAGGCCGCAGCACCCGCCAACCGGGATACCCCAGCTTCCGCGGGGGTGACGACGTGGGGGCTGGACGACGTGGGGGGCTGGATGACGTTTCAAGACGAAGGCAGGGCGGCGGCTTCGCCGAACCTCAAACCACCCCGAACGGCACCACCCGGTTGGCCTGCGTGTGCCCGATCTCCGCCCGCCCGAGATACGGCACGCCCATGTCGCGCGACCAGCGGATCATCATGTAGTCGAGCGTCTCGCCCCAGGGCGGATCGTTCTCCTGCACCGCGGTCACCGCGCCCAGCCGCAACCCCGCAATCCCCTTCAGCTGCGTGGCGTTGGCGACCTTGAACAGCATCCGGTCGATCGCATACATCGCCTCCGACACCTCCTCGACGATCAGCACGTGATCGGTGAGGTCGGGCAGCCACGGCGTACCGATCA
This sequence comes from Sphingomonas sp., assembly GCA_043775965.1. Classification (GTDB taxonomy): domain Bacteria; phylum Pseudomonadota; class Alphaproteobacteria; order Sphingomonadales; family Sphingomonadaceae; genus Sphingomonas. The sequence goes on along the minus strand of JAYVRZ010000334.1, from coordinate 10,960 downwards.
GCGACGTCAGGATGCTGAGGTTGAACGCCGCCGACGGCCGCCCATCCAGCCCCGGCTCAAGTCCTGCGCGATCACCGTGGACCATCCAGCCGAGCGACCGCGCCACCGTCGCCTCGCCGTCATGACGGTTGATGTCGCTGACCATCGGCCCGTGCACCGGCCGCCCGATCCGCCGGGCGTAAAGCGCACCGAGCAGGAAGCCGACGTCGGAATAGCCGAGATACATCTTGTGCCGCGCCGCCCGCCCGAGTTCCGGCATGACCATCGCCAGGATGCGGTTCGCGCCATAACCGCCGCGCAGGAACCAGAGCGCGTCGAACGCCGGATCGTTCGCATATTCGAGGAACGCCGCCGCCCGCGCGAAGTCCGAACCCGCGAAATGGCCGTCGGTTTCGAGACATTGCGGGTGGAAGACCAACTCGACCTCCGGGAACGCGGTCGCCGCGTACGCGGTCATCTTCGCGATCGCGGCGGGGTTGGTCCGGCTCGACGCGGCGAGGACACCGATGCGCATTGTTCGTCTCACCTTGCCCCGTTACCCAACCGCCCATATCGCGGCGTCATGGATATCACCAACCCCTCTCTCCAGCGCGCCTGTTTCTTCGTCGGCATCGGCGGGAGCGGCATGATGCCCCTCGCGATGATCCTCGCAGGGCGCGGCGCGACCGTCGCCGGCTCGGACCGCAACCTCGACCAGGGCCGCGTCCCCGCCAAGTTCGACGACCTCGCCGCCAAGGGCGTCGCGCTGTTCCCGCAGGACGGCAGCGGCGTCGTCTCGGCGGACCAGTTGGTTATCGCCTCCGCGGCGATCGAGGCGACCGTACCGGACATGATCGCCGCGGACGCGCTCGGCTGCACCCGCTCGACCCGCGCGGCGATGCTCGCGTCGCTGTTCAACGACAGCCGGTTGCCGATCGGTGTCGCAGGGACGAGCGGCAAGTCGACCGTCACCGGCATGATCGGATGGATCCTGCACGTCGTCGGCCGCGATCCGACCGTGATGAACGGCGCGGTGATGAAGAACTTCGCCACCCCCGACGCGCCGTTCGCCAGCGCGCTGGTCGGCGAGGGCGAGGCGTTCGTGAGCGAAGTGGACGAGAGCGACGGGTCGATCGCGGGCTATGCGCCGAAGATCGCAGTGCTCAACAACGTCAGCCTCGATCACAAGTCGCTCGAAGAATTGCGTGTGCTGTTCGGCGACTTCATCGCAAAGGCTGAAACTGCGGTGATTAACGCCAACGATCCCGACGCCGCCGCGCTCGCCTCGCGATTGCCGCGCGGGCAAGTGACGACGTTCGCGATCGACGCGTCGGCCGACCTGCGCGCCGAAAACCTCAAGCCCGAGCCGTTCGCGATCCGCTTCGATATCGTGTCGCGCGGCGTGCGGACGCCGGTGAAGCTGGCCGTACCTGGGCGGCATAACGTCGCCAATGCGCTCGCCGCGATCGGTGCAGCGATGGCGGCGGATGTTTCGCTGGCGGATGCTGTGAAGGCGATTGCGGGGTTCACGGGGCTGCGTCGCCGGTTCGACTTCGTGGGCGAGACAGGCGGCGTCGCGGTGATCGACGATTTCGGGCACAACCCCGACAAGATCGCGGCCACGCTCGACACGCTTCACGCCTTCCCCGGCCGCTTGCTCCTGCTGTTCCAGCCGCACGGCTATGGCCCGCTGAAGGTGATGGGCCGCGAACTCGTCGCCACCTTCGTCGAGCGGATGGCGGAGGACGACATTCTCGTGCTCCCCGACCCGGCCTATTATGGCGGCACCGTCGATCGCGCAGTCACCAGCGCGGACATCGTCGCGCAGATCGTCGAAGGCGGCCGCGACGCGCGTCATGTCGCCGACCGGGCGGACGCCGCCGCGGCCCTGGTGGCAGAGGCGCGGCCGGGCGACCGGATCGTCGTAATGGGCGCGCGCGACGACACGTTGAGCGTGCTAGCGTCGGGGATGGTCGACGCGCTCGCCGCCCGCTGATATAGGTCGAGCCAGGAGACCGCCCATGTTCCGCCGCCTGTTCCTCGACCACCCCGCCACCGTCGGCGAGAGCTACACCGAGCATTTCGGCGTCGCCGGGCGCTTCGGCGTGACGATGATCAAGGGCGGGCTCGGCGCGCTGGTCCATGCCTTCGTCCCAGCGCTCTGCAAGACGCGCGGTAGCGACACGGTCGCAGAACTCCACCGCCAGATGGTCCAGAAGCGAGGCGCGGTCGCGGCCGATCAGGTCCAGATGAAGACGGTCGAATTCATCATCTGACGCGCGTCTGACGGCGCGCGCGCCGCGTTCTTTCCAAAAACAAGGTTAGGCAGGGTCAGGCTTGGAGCGGTTTTGCTCCAGGCCTTTTTGGCATGTGCGGCTATGACAAGCTCGCACGACCATGTGTAAAGCCTAGTTGACTGACGATAGAATTTTTGACAAGTATCCTTTACTGATTCGAAAGGGTGCTTGACCATGCATAAAAGTCCCGCGCTGCGGCGCTACAACTTTACCGTTCTTGGCCTCAGCCTTGCCTATATCGGAGCGTTGATTGGCGTAGTCGCGCTGTTCAGGACGCGCCCGCCGACGGGCTTCGTCGCCTACATTGCCGCCGTGCTGCCGGCCTTGCCGCTGGTCGGGATATTTCTCGCCTGGGGGCGCTACCTCGCGGACGAACCCGACGAGTATATCCGCATGCTGACTATTCGGCAGACGTTGATCGCAACCGGGTTCATGCTTTGCGGCACCACGATCTGGGGGTTCCTCGAAAGCTTCGGCCTGACGCCGCACGTTCCCGCTTACTGGGCGGGCATCCTGTGGTTCGCCGGATTGATGGTCGGCGGGTGCTTCAACATCGTCGCCGTCAGGACCGGGCGATCATGAAGAACCGCCTTAAAGTCCTTCGCGCCGAGCGGAACTGGAGCCAGGGCGACCTCGCCGAGCGGCTCGACGTCTCGCGGCAGAGCGTGAACGCGATCGAGACGGGGCGCTACGATCCCTCGCTGCCGCTCGCGTTCAAGATCGCCGAACTGTTCGACCTCACGATCGAAGACATCTTCACCAGCCCGTCGAAGGAGCCCTGACATGATTGCGCACCTCAAAGCCCGCCTCGCCGCCACCGCCGTCACGCTGATGATCGTCCTGCATCCTGCCGCCGGCCATGCCCAAGCCGCGCCGCCCCCCGCGAAACACGCAGATGCGGCCACGACGCAGATGGCGCACATCTCGGTGCAGACCGTGGGCAAGGGCACGCCGGTTATCCTCATCCCGGGCCTGTCCTCGCCGCGCGCGGTCTGGGACGGCGTCGTGCCGACGCTCGCCAAGACGCACCGGGTCTATGTCGTGCAGGTCAACGGCTTCGGCGGCGACGATCCGCGCGCGAACCTGGCGCCGGGGATTCTCGACGGGATCGTCGGCGATCTTCACACGCTGATCGTCGGATCGAAGCTAGGTACGCCGGCGGTGGTGGGACACTCGATGGGCGGGCTGGTCGCACTGATGCTGGCCAGGGCGCATCCGGGCGATGTCGGCAGGCTGATGATCGTCGATTCGCTGCCCTATATCGGCGAGATCTTCGTGCCGGGTGCGACCGTGGCGATGCTGGAGCCACAGGCGAAGGCGATGCGAGAGGGCATGGCCGCGGCGTACGGCAAGCCGGCCAACGCCGCGGCGAACGAAGCGCTTGCCGCACGGATGGCGCTGAAGCCCATGTCGCGCACGACCGTTGCCGACTGGGCGGCGAAGGCGGACGCGCGCGTCTCGGCGCAGGCGATGTACGAGGATCTGACGACCGACCTGCGCCCGGACATGGCGTCGATCGCGGCGCCGATCACGCTGGTCTATCCGTGGAATGCGGCCGGGCCGACCAAGCCGGCCGCCGATGCGCTGTACCGGAAGGCCTACGCCGCCGCGCCGCACATGACCTATGTCGATATCGGCGACGCGGCGCATTTCGTGATGCTCGATCAGCCGGTCGCGTTCCAGGCGGCATTGGACGACTTTCTCCGCCGGTGACGCGCGGCTAAGGATGGCGGCATGACCGATGCTCCTGCCGCCGCCACGCCCGCGTCCACCCCCGCCGAGACGCCTCCCGCCAAGGAGCGCCCTCGCCTCGCCTATCACCATACGCCGGGAACCGGACCGACTCTGGTATTCCTGTCGGGCTACGCCTCGGACATGAACGGGACCAAGGCGGTCACGCTGGAGGCTTGGGCAAAGTCCGAGGGGCGGGCGTTCCTGCGGTTCGATTATGGCGGGTGCGGGCAGAGCGAGGGGGCGTTCGAGGACCAGACGCTGGTCGACTGGCGCGACGACGTGCTGGCGATGCTCGACGCGCTAGTCGGGGATGGGGGCGACGGGGCGATCCTGGTGGGCTCGTCGCTCGGCGGGTGGCTGATGCTGCTGGCGGCGAAGGCGCGGCCCGACCTGGTCAAGGGAATGGTCGGCGTGGCGCCGGCGCCCGACTTCACCGACTGGGGCTTCACCACCGAGGAGAAGATGGCGCTGCTCACCAACGGCCGGATCGAGCGCGCCAATCCCTATGGGCCCGAACCGACGGTCTACACGCGCGCCTTCTGGTCGTCCGGCGAGGCGAACCGGCTGATGTTCGGCGAGATCGCGTTCGACGGCCCGGTCCGGCTGGTCCAGGGCCAACGCGATCCGGATGTCCCGTGGCAGCGCAGCGCGCGGCTGGCCGAGCTGTTGCGTTCAGCCGACGTGCAGACGTGGCTGGTCAAGGACGGCGACCACCGCCTGTCGCGCGACAGCGACATTTCCCTCATCATCCGGGCGGTCGAGGATGTAATCGCCGCCCTATGATCTCGATTTTGCTCGCGCTCGCCGCCGCTCAGCTTTCCGGCCAGACGTCCGCCCCGGTTCCGGCGCCCGCCGGACCGCTCGATATCCGCACCGACCGGTTGCAGCGGTGCATCGCGCTCGTCCAGACCGATCCGACGGCGGCGCGGGCCGAGGCGGCGCGCTGGCGGATCGCGGGCGGGCGCTTCGCGGCGCGCGAATGTGCCGGGCTCGCCTACGCGGCGGACAAGGCGTGGCCGGCGGCGGCGGGCGAATTCGAGGAGGCCGCGCGCGCGGCGCAACTCGCTAGGAATGCAGGGGCCGCGACCTACTGGGCGCAGGCGGGGAACGCGTGGCTGGCGGCGGCGGCCCCGGCCAAGGCGCGCGCGGCGCTCGATTCGGCGTTGACCGCGGGGACGCTGACCGGGTTGCCGCTGGGCGAGGCGCAACTCGATCATGCGCGCGCGCTGGTGGCGACGGGGGACCTGGAGTCGGCGCGCACCGATATCGATCTGGCGCTGACCAATGCCTCGGACGATCCGCTGGCGTGGCTGCTGTCGGCGACGCTGGCGCGGCGCGAGGGGAATCCGGCGCGCGCGAAGAAGGATATTGGCGAGGCGTTGCGGCGCTCGGCGGACGACGCTTCGGTGCAGCTGGAAGCGGGGAACATCGCGGCGATGGCGGGCGACGAGGCCGGTGCGCGCGAGGCTTGGGGGCAGGCTGCGCGGCTGGCGCCGGAGACGCCGGTGGGGCGGAGTGCGGTGACGGCGTTGAAGCAGTTCGACTCCGGAACCAGCGCTCCTCGTGCGAGCGCGCCTAAAGCCGGTGCTCCGATCGGGCGCTAGCGCTCGCTTCCTTGTTCTCCCGCGAAGGCGGGAGCCCAGTCTGGGTCCCCGCCTTCGCGGGGAAACAAGCTTCCTCGCTCGTGGCGTCAGCGCCCGCCCTTTCACCCCCTGCCCCGCATCCCTATCTCCCGTTCCGAACAACCCTCGGAGCCAGCATGAAATATCTCCACACCATGATCCGCGTGAGCGATCCGGCGAAGACGATCGCGTTCTTCGAGCTGCTCGGGCTGAAGGAGGTCCGGCGGATGGAGAACGAGAAGGGGCGCTTCACGCTGATCTTCCTCTCCGCCCCCGGCGACGAGAGTGCCGAGGTCGAGCTGACGCACAATTGGGATCCGGAGGAGTATGGCGAAGGCCGCAATTTCGGTCACCTCGCCTACCGAGTCGACAATATCTACGAGACCTGCCAGCGGCTCCACGATGCCGGCGTGACGATCAATCGCCCGCCGCGCGACGGGCACATGGCGTTCGTGCGGACGCCCGACAATATCTCGATCGAGCTGTTGCAGGACGGTAGCCTGCCCCCCGCCGAGCCCTGGGCATCGATGCCGAATACGGGTCACTGGTGATGCTCGATATCGTCCGCGTCCCCGTCCTTTCCGATAATTACAGCTGGCTGATCCACGATACCGTCTCGGGCGAGACGGTGGTGGTCGATCCCGGAGAGGCGGGGCCGGTGATCGCCGCCGCGAAGAAGCGCGACTGGCGTATCGACCGGGTGTGGACGACGCATCATCATCACGATCATACCGGCGGCAATGTCGAGATGAAGGCCTATGGCGCGACCATCGTCGGCCCGGCGGCCGAGGCGGACAAGATCCCCACGCTCGACGAGCAGGTTGGCGAAGGTGACGTCGTCCGGATCGGCGACCACGTCGCAACCGTGATGACCGTGCCCGGCCACACGCAGGGCCATATCGCGTTCCACTTCGCAGACGACGCCGCGATCTTCACCGGCGACACGCTGTTCGCAATGGGCTGTGGCCGGCTGTTCGAGGGAACGCCCGCCGACATGTTCGCGAACATGCAGCGTTACGCGTTGCTCCCGGACGAGACCGAAGTGTTCTGCGGGCATGAATATACGCAGAGCAACGGGCGGTATGCCTTGGTCGCGGAACCGGACAACGCAGCGATCATGGACCGTATGGCGACAGTCGATGCGTTGCGCGCGAACGGCGAACCGACCGTCCCGACGACGATCGGACTGGAACGCGCCACCAACCCGTTCCTGCGGGCGACGTCGGTGGAACAGTTCGCAGGCTACCGCGCGGCAAAGGATGCGTTTCGCAAGTGAGGCGCGTATAGGTGGGCGGAGAGATTTGAGGAGCGTTTCGATGCGTATGCGGATCCTGTCGTTACTCCTGCTGCCGGCGCTGGTTTCCGGGTGCGCGCAAACCCCGGCGCAGTTGCAGCGCGCGGAGGTCCGCGATGCCGACGTGCAGCAGAAGCTGTCCAAGGCGCTGGCGGGGCTGGTTCCCGGCAAGCCCGAAAGCTGCATCAGCCAGTTTCCGCAGAAGCAGAGCGCGGGATACGGCGCGACGATCCTGTACCGTGCAAGCAGCAGGCTGATCTATCGCAGCGACACTGTCGGCGGGTGCGAGGGAATCGGGCGCGGCGACATACTGGTCACGCGCACCTCGACCGGGCAGTTATGTCGCGGCGACATCGCGCAGACGTTCGACCAGGCGTCGCGCTTTCCGACCGGGAGCTGCAGCTTCGGCGACTTCATCCCGTATCGCAAACCGTGATTCGCGCGCGGATCCCAGCGGTACTGGCGCTCGGCTCGCTGGCGGGAACGCTGGTGGCGAGCACGCCCGATCCGCTCGCCGGACGAATCGCTGGGGCGCCGGTGCAGTGCATCGATATCCGTCAGAATGGCGGGCCGCAGATCGTCGATTCGCAGACGATCCTGTACCGCCCGTCCGGCAGGCGGATCTGGATGACCGGGCCGGTCGGGGCGTGTCCTTCGCTGCGGCCATTCGATACGCTGATCGTCGATGTGTATAGCGGGCAATTGTGCCACAACGACCGGTTCCGGACGGTGTCGGCGGGCATGTCTATCCCGTCGGCAAGTTGCCGTTTTCGGGAATTCACGCCTTACGATCTGCCGGGGAAAACAAGGGTGCCGGGCAAGTAGTCGCTGGCGTCAATCTTCGGAGTACCTACCCAGGCCAAGGCCGGGGCCCAATTGGCAAGGTGGTCGTAAAATAGCCCTGCCCCTCCTCAGCGACGGCTCCCAATTCGGCCCGTCCTTCGCTGAGGTGGTATGAGCGTTGTGGAGGGCCTTCCGTCCGAACTCAATCCGTGAACACAGCCGTGCGCTTTTCGATGTTGGCGTGGACCTGTTCGATCTGGTTGGGCGTGCGCAGGATCGCGACCTGCTCCTCGCTTTCCGCGAGCAGCACGGTTGCCGCGTCGGAGTCGGCGGCGAGGTTGTAGAGACGTTTCGAGCCACGGATCGCATGCGGGTTCTTTGCCGCGATGGTCTTGGCCAGCGCCATCGCGTCGCCGAGCGGGTCCTCGGACAGGCGCGTGACGAAGCCGTGGTGCAACGCCTCGGCACCGTCGAATTCCCGTGCGGTGTAGGTCAGTTCGCGGAGCACGTCGTCGCGCGCGAGCGTGCGCCACAGCGCGATACCGGCCATGTCGGGCACGAGGCCCCAATAGGTTTCGCGGATCGCAAAGCGCGCGCCTGGGTGGGCGATGCGGATGTCGGCGCCCGACATGATCTGGAAGCCGCCGCCGAACGCGACGCCGTGGACTGCGGCGATCACCGGCATAGGCAAGGTCCGCCAACCCCAGGCGACCTGTTGCGGACCGTTCGCCAGACCGTGCGTGCGCGCGTCGAGCGTGAGGCCCGAGCCGCCACCCGCCATCGACGCCATGTCCAGCCCGGCGCAGAACGCCTTGCCTTCGCCCGACAGGACGACGCAGCGGACGTCGGTCATGCCGGCAAGGCGGTCGATGGCCTTGGCAATGGCCTCGAACATTGCCGGGTCGATCGCGTTCATCTTGTCCGCGCGGTTGAGGCGGACGTCGGCGATGCCGTCGGCGACGGCGATGGTGACCCGCTCGGTGCTGGCGTCGTTCACTTGGGCGATCCTCTCGATTTTGGCGGGCCTCGCATGTTTGGCGGGCCTCTCACGTCTGGCAGGACGCTAAACCGGGCTGCGCAGCGCCGCAATGTTGCACAGCGCCGCGTGCCGTGTAGACGAGTATCGATGAGTGGATTCGATCCGGAACGATTTTCCAAGGCGAGGTTCGTCGGCCACGGCGCTACGCTCGGGATGCGCTATAACGCGCATGGCGACGACTGGGCGGAGCTGGCGCTACCCTATGACGAGCGACTGATCGGCGATCCGGCGAGCGGCGTGATCGCGTCGGGGCCGATCATCACGATGATGGACATGGCGACGAGCCTCGCGATCTGGACGCGTCGCAAGGCGTTCGTACCGCATGCGACGCTCGACCTGCGCGTCGATTACCTGCGGCCGGCGACTCCAGGCAAGACGGTGATCGGGCGCGGCGAATGCTACCGGATCACGCGCTCGATCGCGTTCGTGCGCGGGCAGGCGCATGACGGCGACCCGGACGATCCGCTGGCGCATGTCGCAGGGACGTTCATGGTGCTCGACTCATGGTGATCGGTCTTCCCCCTTATGCCGCGATCCTCGGCATTTCGGTCGAACCAATGGAAGGCGCGCCGCCTGTCCTGCTGATGCCGTTTGCGGATGACGTGCTGGGCCGGCCCGGATTTCTGCATGGGGGTGCGATTTCGGGGTTGCTGGAGATGGCGGCGATCGCGGCTTTGCAGCATGCGCTCGAGGCCGAAGGTGGCGGGCGGATCAAGCCGGTCAACGTCACGGTGGATTTCATGCGCGGCGGGCGCGACAAGCTGACGCGGGCGGCGGGCGTGGTGACCCGGTTGGGGACGCGGGTGGCCAATGTCGAGGCGACCGCGTGGCAGGACGAACGGGAGAAGCCGATTGCCGCGGCACGGATGAATTATCTGATCGTGCGCGACTGACTTCCTGTTCTGCTCCCCGTCCGCTTGCGGGAGGGGTCGGGGGAGGGGTGCGCCTCACAGACCGGACGCCAGTACGTACGTCGCGCCCTCCCCTGACCCCTCCCGCAAGCGGGAAGGGAATTTGGCTTACTTCGCGGTCAGTTTTATCAGGCGGCCTTGCGAATCGCCGCCGTCTTCCAGGACCCAGATTGCGCCGTCGGGGCCTTGTTCGACTTCGCGGATGCGGGCGCTCATGTCCCATTGGTCGCCCTTCGCCGCGGTCGTGCCGTTCAAGTGCACGCGGACCAGCGACTTCGACGATAACCCGCCGATAAACGCGTCGCCCTTCCACTGCGGGAACATCGCGCCCGAATAGATCATCAGCCCGCCGGGCGAGATCACCGGGTTCCAGAACACTTTGGGCGGCTCGTAGCCATCGCCGGGCTTGTGATCGGGGATGTCGGTGCCGTCGTAGTTGCTGCCGTTCGAGGCATTCGGCCAGCCGTAATTGAGGCCGGGCTTGATCAGATTGACCTCGTCGCCGCCTTTCGGCCCCATCTCCTGCTCCCAGAGATTGCCCTGCTTGTCGAACGCAATGCCGAGCAGGTTGCGGTGGCCGTAGCTCCAGATCTCGGGTGCGAAGCCCTTGGCTACCAGCGGATTGCCGGGCGCGGGCTTGCCGTCGAGCGTGAGGCGGAGGACCTTGCCGAGCGTGACCTTGGGGTCCTGCGCGGGCGTGAATTTCTGGCGCTCGCCGTTGGTGAAGAACAGGTATTTGCCATCGGACGAGAACGCGATGCGGCCCGAATAATGGCCATTGCCCTCGACGAACGGCCGCGCGCTGAACAGCGCCTCGATCTCGCCGAGACGCTCGCCGCCACCCCCGTTCGGACGCAGGCGGCCGCGCGCCAGGACGACGCCCTTGCCGCCTTCGCCTGCGGTCGAATAGCTGAAATACACACGCTGACTGGTCGCGAAGTCGGGCGCGAGGACGACGTCCATCAGCCCGCCCTGCCCTGCCGAATCGACGGTCAGCGTCGCGACCGTCTGGCGCGACTTGCCGTCGGCGGAGACGAGCAGCATCTGGCCCTGCTTCTCGGTCACCAGCATGCGCTTGTCGGGCAGGAACGTCATCGCCCACGGAGAATCGAAGTCGGCGACCACGGTTTCCGTGAACGGCTTGCCCCCCGCCGGCTGCGCGGAACAGGCGGTGGAGGCGAGCAGCGTGGTAGCGAGCAGACTGGTGGCGAACAGCGTCTTGCGAATCATGATCTTCTCCCGGAAATCTCTGTTCAAACGCGACGTGGCAAACGAAGGTTGCTCCCGCTTGCGGACCAGCG
>JAYVRZ010000333.1:0-20598 GCA_043775965.1 Sphingomonas sp. | reverse complement strand
TCGATCGCGTTCGCCGCATCGAGCTTTTTCCTGTCCTTCTTCTCGTTCGGCGGCGGAGCGCTGATCGCATGACTTCCAGCGGCCAGCACATTGCCGATGGCCATGTCGTCGGTTTCGAAGCCCCGGTTCACGGCAGCCTCGCGGCGCCGATCCTGCTCGCCGGCGCGCCCCGGATGATCGGAATCGTCAACGGTACGATCTGCGCGGCCGTTGGCCTTGGACTTCAACAATGGCCGGCCGGTCTTCTGCTCTGGGCGGCGGGGCACAGCCTCGCCGTCTTCGCCGCGCGGCGCGATCCGGATTTCGCACCCGTGCTGCTGCGTCACCTCCGTCAGAAAGGCTATCTCGCGTGCTGAACCTTGCTGAATATCGTCACCGCGCAGATCGTCTCGCGGATCATCTACCTTGGGCGGCATTGGTCGCACCCGGCATCATCCTCAACAAGGATGGCAGCTTCCAGCGTACGTTGGCGTTCCGCGGCCCCGATCTCGAATCCGCAACCGAGGGCGAACTGGTGTCGGCCTGCGCGCGCGCCAACAATGTCCTCAAGCGTTTCGGCACCGGCTGGGCATTGTTCTTCGACGCAGAGCGGCGCGAGGCAATGGGTTATCCCGATAGCGACTTCCCCGATCCCGCATCCTGGTTGGTCGATCGCGAGCGGCGCGCTACGTTCATTGCCGAGGGCGAACACTATGTGAGCCGCTATCATATGACGCTGACCTGGCTGCCGCCGGTCGACAGCCTCGATGCGGCGGGCCGCTCCCTGGTCGAGCGACCCGAGACCGAGAAAGGGCGCGACTGGCGCGCCGTCCTTGCAAGCTTCGTCGCCGAGACTGATCGCGCGCTGGATCTGTTCGCGGGCTTCATGCCCGAGGTGCGGGCGCTCGATGACACGCAGACGCTCACATATCTCCATGGTGCGGTATCGGATCGCCATCATCCGGTCGCGGTACCAGAGACGCCGGTCTACCTCGATGCGCTGCTCGCCGACACGCCACTGATCGGCGGGCTCGAGCCGAAGCTGGGCGAGCGGCATATCTGTACGTTGAGCGTGCTTGGCTTTCCGAACATGAGCCGCCCTGGCATTCTCGATGCGCTCAATCATCAAAGTTTCGGCTATCGCTGGGTGACCCGCTTCATCGCCCTCGATAAGTCTGATGCGACCAAAGCGCTGACGAAATTGCGGCGCCAGTGGTTCAACAAGCGCAAGTCGATCACAGCCATGCTGCGGGAGGTGATGTACAACCAACCATCTTCGTTGCTCGACAGCGATGCGGACAATAAAGTGGTCGACGCCGATCTCGCACTCCAGGCGCTAGGCGGTGATCATGTCGCTTTCGGCTACCTCACCACAACTATCACGGTGGCCGACACGGATCGTGCACGCGTCGACGTCCAGGTCAGGCAGGTCGAGCGGATCGTCAACGGTCTTGGCTTCACGACCATTCGCGAAGGTGTGAATGCGGTCGAAGCATGGCTGTCTTCGCTGCCAGGGCATGTCTATGCCAATGTCCGTCAACCGCTCGTCCACACGTTGAATCTTGCGCATCTGATGCCGCTGTCGTCAGTGTGGGCCGGCCCTGCGCGCAACGCGCATCTCGCCGGGCCAGCGCTTCTCTATGCCAAGACGGCAGGATCGACACCGTTCCGTCTATCCACCCATGTCGGCGACGTCGGGCATATGCTGGTGGTTGGGCCCACCGGTGCGGGCAAGTCCGTGCTGCTGGCACTGATTGCGTTGCAGTTTCGCCGTTATGCAGGATCGCAGGTCTATATCTTCGACAAGGGCTTTTCCGCCCGGGCCGCGGTGCTTGCGATGGGCGGCGCACATCATGCGTTGGGCCTGGGCGCCGATGGTGGGGAAACGCTGGCGTTCCAGCCGCTGCGCCGGATCGACGACCTCGCCGAGCGGAGTTGGGCGGCGGAATGGATCGCCGCGCTGGTGGCGGGTGAGAAGGTAGCCGTCACACCGGATATCAAAGACGCCATTTGGTCGGCGCTGGGCAGTCTTGCCTCGGCACCGCCCGAGGAGCGGACGTTGACCGGATTCACGCTGCTCCTCCAGTCGAATGCGCTGCGGACAGCGCTTGGCGCTTACACCCTCGATGGTCCCTATGGCCGGCTTCTGGATGCGGCAGAACAAGACCGTGCCTTCGCCGATGTCCAGTGCTTTGAGACCGAGGCGCTGATGGGACAGGCCGGCGTGGTCGCGCCCGTGCTGACCTACGTGTTCCACCGTCTGGAGGAGCGGTTCGACGGACGCCCGACGCTGCTGATCCTCGACGAAGCCTGGCTATTTCTCGATCATCCACTGTTCGCCGCCCGTATTCGCGAATGGCTCAAGGTCCTGCGCAAGAAGAATGTCGGAGTGCTGTTTGCGACGCAGAGTCTTGCTGACATCGCGTCAAGCAGCATAGCACCAGCGATCATCGAGAGCTGCCCACAGCGCATATTCTTGCCCAACGACCGGGCGATCGAACCGCAAAGCCGGGACGCCTATGAAAGGTTCGGGCTGAACGACAGGCAAATCGAGCTCGTCAGCCGGGCGATACCCAAAAGACACTATTATCTGCAATCGGCGAGAGGAAACCGCCTGTTCGAGCTTGGGCTTGGGCCTATCTCGCTGGCACTGTGCGGCGCGTCCGATGCGCGGACCCAGGCACGTATTGATGCGATGCTTGTCGAGCATGGCGCCGATAGTTTTGGCGCCCGGTTTCTTGCAGAAGCCGGGCTGGATTGGGCAGCATCGCTTTTTGTCGCGTTCGATGGCGGGCGCTGACGCTGCGCCTAGGCGAATTTGGCATCCGTCGCGACCTCCCCATCACATGCGAGGCAGGTTCGGCTTCGACGACGGATGCAGGCAGATGGATCGGTATCATCTGCCAAGTGCCGGGCGCGAAAGCATGAACGTCCCAGGCAGTCCTCGAGCATCCGCGGTGATCGGCCCAAAGATGTCGTTGCGGTCCCTAGAAAGGCTCTGACGACATACTGAAAACTGCCCGAAGTTGAGTGCTCCCCTCGGTCAAGGAGCCTGTCATGGAACCTCAGTCATCTCATAGCCGCCTCCGAAAATATCTGATCGCCTCTGCGCTTGGTCTTGGCGCAACGGGTGCGCTCATCATGGCGGTCGCCCTGCCGACGACGGGCGCTCACGCGATCGTCGTGTTCGACCCGTCGAACTACAGCCAGAACGTCCTGACCGCCGCGCGCACGCTGCAACAGATCAACAACCAGATCCGGTCACTGCAGAATCAGGCACAGAGCCTGATCAACGAGTCGAGAAATCTTGCCACGATCGGCTTTCCCGAGTTGGCGGCGATCACTGCGACACTCCGGCAGATCGACCAGTTGATGGGGCAGGCGCAGGGCATCCAGTTCCGTGTCGCCAATCTCGACCAGCAGTTCCGAGCATTGTATCCGCAAAGCTTCGATCAGGCGTTGACCAGCAACCAGCGCGTGATCGCGGCGAGGGCGCGGCTCGACACGTCGATGGCGGCGTACAAGCAGACGATGGGCGTCCAGTCGCAGGTTGTCGAAAATGTCGAGGCGGATACCCAAACATTGCGCAGCATCGTCGCGCGCAGCCAAGGCGCCGAAGGGGCACTTCAAGCCCAGCAGGCGACAAACCAGCTTCTCGCGCTCACCACCAAGCAGCAGTTCCAGATCCAGACCCTGATGGCGTCGCAATATCGTGCACAGGCGATCGAGCAGGCGCGCCGTGTCCAAGGCGAGGCCGAGGCGCGGGCTGCCACTACCAAGTTTCTTGGTTCCGGCTCGGCCTACAGCCCCCAGTAGCGCCGACCGGTCGACGGCGGCGGTTCCCTGACCAACGCCGTCGCCGCGGGGCGTGGCCCTCCCGTCACGCCCCGCGGTATTGTCCCTATGCGTCGGAAAGCTCCACCGTGAACGACCTCAACGTCATCGACCGCTTCATGGCCGCGTTCATCACCTATATCGACAGCGGCTTTGGGCTGCTCGGTGGCGATGTCGGCTTTCTGACGTCCACGCTGATCGGCATCGACATCACGCTGGCCGGTCTGTTCTGGGCGATGGGTGGCGACGACAATGTCATCGGTCGGTTTATCCGGAAGATCCTCTATATCGGTTCGTTCGCCTTCATCCTGAACAGCTTCTCGACGCTCGCCGACATCATCTTTCGCTCGTTCGCGCAGGCCGGTCTCACCGCCGGCGGCGGCGTGCTGTCCGCCGATGATCTGCTCAAGCCGGGCCGGCTGGCCGCCACCGGCTTTTCCGCCGCGTGGCCGCTGCTGGACCAGGCGTCGAAGATGATGGGGTTCACCAGCTTCTTCGACAATTTCCTGACAATTGCGGTGCTGCTGTTCGCCTGGGTGCTGGTGATCATCGCGTTCTTCATCCTCGCCGTGCAGATGTTCGTCACGATCATCGAGTTCAAACTGACGACGCTCGCCGGCTTCATCCTCGTGCCGTTCGCGCTTTGGAACCACACCAGCTTCCTCGCCGAGCGCGTCCTTGGCAATGTCGTTTCGTCGGGCATCAAGGTCATGGTGCTGGCGGTCATCGTCGGCATCGGCTCGAACTTCTTCACCGAATTCACGGCCGCCTTGCAGGGTCAGGAACCCGACATCGGCCAAGCCATGTCGCTGGTGCTTGCGAGCCTCGCTATCTTCGGCCTTGGCATCTTCGCGCCGGGCATCGCCTCGGGCCTCGTTTCGGGTGCGCCGCAGCTCGGCGCAGGTTCCGCGCTCGGTACTACGATGGGCGCGGCGGGCATCGCGGCTGTGGGCGGCAGTGCCGTCCTGGGCGCGGCCGGGGCCGTCGGTGGCGGCGCGTTGGCCGCGGTCCGGGCCGGCACGTCGATGGGATCGGCGGCGTCGACCGCCTACCAGCTTGGCCAGGCGACCGCTGGATCATCGAGTGTAGGCGCGGGCCTTGGTGGTATCGCGCGCGCGGCCGGCAACACGGCACGCAGTCGCATGTCACAGGCGCTTGGCCTGAGCGAAGCCGCGAGCAGCGGCCGTGCCGCCGCACGGAACGCCTTCAACCCGCCTGGTGGCGGATCGTCGCCTGCCGGTTCGCCGCCCGCCAGCGACGGCGCTCCCGCCTGGGCGCGGGCCATGCGTAGCGAACAGACCGCCCGTCACCACCGCCATGTTGCGCTTCAAGCGATCAAGGATGGCGATCGCGGCGGCGGATCCGCCACACCCGACATCAAGGAAAGGGATGAGTGATGATCTTCAAACGGGCCGTCCAACGCTATGGACGAACACCGGAGCCAGAGACTCCCTATCAGCGCGCCGGGCAGGTCTGGGACGACCGCATCGGATCGGCCCGGGTACAGGCGCGTAACTGGCGGTTGATGGCGTTTGGCTGCCTCGCGCTATCGACCAGTCTGGCCGGCGGGCTGCTCTGGCAATCGACGCAAAGCAGGGTCACGCCGTACGTCGTCGAGGTCGACCGGCTGGGCGAGGCCCGTGCGGTGACTGCGGCCGAAGCCGCCTTTCGACCGACAGATCCGCAGATCGCCTGGCATCTGTCGAAGTTCATCGAGATCGTCCGCGGCGTATCGCTCGACCCCGTGCTGATGCGCGCGAATTGGCTCGCCGCCTATGACGTCACGACCCGCCGCGGCGCGCAATTCCTCGGCGACTATGCCCGCACCAAGGATCCGTTCGCGCGGATCGGCGAACGCACGGTATCGGTGCAGGTCACCAGCGTCGTGCGGGCGTCGGATCGATCATTCCAGATCAAGTGGACAGAGACCGCCTATGAACGCGGCAATCAGACGGGCCAGTCGCACTGGACTGCGATCCTGACGATCGTAACCAAGCCGCCATCGACCGCCGACATTCTGCGCAAGAACCCGCTGGGTCTCTACGTCGATGCGATCGACTGGAGCCGCGAACTCGACGTCGCCGGTCCGGCGCCGGCCTCTGTCCCGGCGCAGAATTCAACCGCGTCAGCAACCATGCCGCAGGGTTCGCCCATCGACCCGGGGCTTGGCGCGGTGCCCGTTCAACCCAGCCCGGAGACACAGCCATGACCCGACAATTCTTGTTGCTCGCCAGCGCAACCGTGCTGCTGACGTTGCCGGCTTCTTCCCAGCCACAAAGGCCCGCAGCACAGCCCAAATCACCAGCCGCCACCGCGACCCCGGTCCCATCGCCTGTGGTGGCAACGGTGGCGCCTGCAAAGCCCGTCGTACCGCGTGCCCGCCGATACAAACCAATGTCGGTAAACGAACGCCGCGTGCGCGCAGCCAATGGCGCGGCGACCCTGCAGCCGACGGCATATGGGTTCATCAACGCCGTCCAGGTCTATCCCTATGCGGAAGGGGCCATTTATCAGGTTTACACCGCGCCCGAGCGCGTGACCGACATCGCTCTCCAGCCTGGCGAGGCCTTGGGCGCTGTGGCGTCGGGCGATACGGTGCGGTGGGTCATCGGCGATACCACCAGCGGCAGCGGCACGGACAGGCGCACCCATATTCTTGTAAAGCCGTTCGCCCCAGGCCTGTCGACCAACCTGGTCATCACCACCGACCGGCGCAGCTACCATGTGACCCTGACCAGCA
Organism: Sphingomonas sp.; assembly: GCA_043775965.1. Taxonomy (GTDB): domain Bacteria; phylum Pseudomonadota; class Alphaproteobacteria; order Sphingomonadales; family Sphingomonadaceae; genus Sphingomonas. The sequence continues at coordinate 14,045 of JAYVRZ010000333.1, read as the reverse complement.
CGACGGCAACGGCGATGGCGGCCCTTTCGTGGACGTACCCCGCCGACCAGCTCATCGCGCTGCGCCGGGCCAGCGAAACGACCGAGGCGGCCAAGCCTGTTGCGTCGGGGCTCACGATCGACGCGCTGCGTTTCAATTACGATGTCAGCGGCGATACGCCGACGTGGCGGCCAGTGCGCGCGTTCGATGACGGCCGTCAGACCTTCATCGAATTCCCGCCAAGTCTGTCGGTCGGCGAAGCACCACCGCTATTCCTCGTCGACGCAAAGGGCGAGGCCAGCCTTGTCAATTATCGTGTCGCGGGTCGCTTCTACATCGTGGATCGCATTTTTGACCGCGCTGAACTCCGGCTGGGCAGCAAGCATCAGGATGTGGTCCGCATCACGCGCACCGATGAGGGCGCACGGCGGGGGAGGGGGGCATGAGCGAGGAAGCCCAACCGGCCGCCCCGGCGAAAGTTGATCCGGAGACACTGGCGATCCGCGCAAAACCGGCGCGCGCGATCCGCTTTCGGCGCGGCGTGATCATCGCGATCGCCGCGATCGGTTCGGTCAGCCTGATCGCAATTACCTGGATGGCACTCAAACCCACCATCTTTCGGCATGCCTCCGAGCAGACAGACTTGTCCGAGCCTAATGGCAAGGCGGCGGCCGATGCATTGAAGGGCTTGCCCTCCAACTATGGCGATGCCCCTAAACTGGGGCCGCCGCTTCCTGGCGATCTCGGGAGACCGATTCTCGAACGCCAGCGACAGCTTGCGCTGGCGTCGTCATCGACCGGACCGACGGTGATCGATCAGACGGAGGGCGATCAGACGGCGGCGGCCGAACGCGAGCGCCTTCTTGCCCAAGGCAAGGCCGCGCGCGAGTCGGGTGTGCTCGTTTCCAGCGGGGCGGTTGCGCCAGCCGCAGTGGCTACGCGGGCGTCATCCGGGGACGTGCCGACTGTCGCCGAGCAATCCAAGGTGGCGCTTGATCCCACCAACGACCCAAACGCGCAGGACCGCAAGGCGGCGTTCGTGGCGGCGCTCGATCCCACGGGCGACAGTAATCCGCACCGGCTCGCGCCGGCCGCGTCACCCTATCTCCTGTCGGCAGGCAGCGTCATATCGGCGAGCTTGATCACCGGGCTGCGCTCCGACCTCCCAGGCCTCGTCACCGGCCAAGTGACCGAGACCGTCTATGACAGTCCCACAGGGCGTATCCTGCTCGTACCGCAGGGCGCACGTCTGGTCGGAAGCTATGACAGCGTCGTCGCGTTCGGGCAGACGCGCGCGCTGATCGTGTGGCAGCGGATCATCATGCCTGACGGTAGCTCGCTGCGCATCGATAACGTCCCGGCAACCGATCCGTCGGGTTATGCCGGATTGCAGGACAAGGTCGACTTTCACACCTGGCAATTGCTGAAAGGTATCGCGCTATCGACAGTGTTCGGGGTCGGCTCGGAACTGTCGCTGTCGGGCGATAGCGATCTCGTGCAGGCGATCCGTCAGTCGACGCAAGGCAATGTGTCGCGCGCCGGTGACCAGATCACCCAGCGCAATCTCAATATCCAGCCGACGATCACGATCCGGCCAGGCTCAGCCGTGCGGCTGGTGGTCCACAAGGATCTGATCCTCGCGCCGTGGCGCCAATAGGAGGACGATATGACCGAATTGAAACTGGCGAAGCTGCCGGATCGGACGCCGGTCAAGCTGTCGATCACTGTCACGCCCGACCTCCATCAGATGCTGCATGACTATGCCGCGCTGTACGCCGAAACCTACGGACGCGAGGAGCCGGTGGCAGAACTCATTCCTGCCATGTTGGCCGCGTTCCTTGAAAGCGACCGTAATTTCGTGCGCAGCCGCGCGACCGGCAGATGAGCGTCGTGACGGGCCTCCCGGATTGATTCGTCAGCTCGATGAGGTCAAGCACCGCGTTGGCCTCGGCAAGTCGATGATTTATCGGCTGATCCGGGAGGGGAAAATCCCCCCGCCATACAAGCTGTCGCCGTTCGCCTCGCGCTGGAGCGATCGGGAGATCATCGCGTGGATCAACGACTTTGAGGCAAAGAAACGCAAGGTCTAGGCCGGGCTCGCCAGTTCGGCCTGCTCAATGCCGTTGCGTTTCGTATCGAGGGGCGCTCGGCCAATAAGCAGATCATTGAAGGTTGGCGGGGGCGACATGAACATATCTGCCGTTGCGATATAGTCGTTCCGGAGCCGATCGGCGATCATTTTATCGGGCGAAAGAAGCAATTGCCCGAAGACAGCGCTGTCGTAGAACGCACTTTCGTCGGCGAACATCGGGCTTTTGTTTCTGCTAGGGATACCTGCAGGTCCGCGCGCGTGATCACTTTGCCGGTGATTTCCGCGCGGTCCAGCATCAGCAGATTATGATAGTGACGTGACATTGCGTCCCGGAGCTTGCCATTGTGATGCAGCGCGCGGAGGATCGTAGCCTGCTCCCAGAAGGCGCGTGTTACGCTCGGCGTCCCGACGAAGTTTTCTTCATAAGGAAGTCCTTCGGAAAATTCCTCGGCGAGATCGGACACGATGCTGCGGTGTTCGAACGGCTCCGGCTCCCCCCGCGGGCCGTATTTGAGCTTGGTGCGCGGCTTTAGTGCCGATCCCGTCTTCGTTGCCCGACATTCGAGGATACCGAGCGGCTCGACCGTGGCGGCGGACCGTCTGCTAGCGTTCCGGGCGGATACCTCGGGCGATGACCCGCATCATATGGCGGCATGATCAGCAGGCCTGCGACCTAAAGTGACGCCCGGCGCCCCGTTTTGCGTTTAGCGTGGCTGGCAATGCTTTGGTTTGGTGCGTCTTACCGATATCATTCGAACAACCCAGCGGGCTCGCTTCGCTCACCAGCACAAACTGGTAGTTCGGTTCGCCGCGATCCGACAGCCGTGCTCTAATCGCCCGCATCGCCATCGACATTGTACAGCACGGGATTGCGCATCCAGTCACTAACCGCAGACTCGCGCCACCCCGTGCAGCGGGTCGCGATGCGTACCTGTCTGGGAAAGGTGCCGGTGTGAATTTTCCGGTACAATGTCGACCGGGTCAGGCCCGTACGGTTGAGCACGGCGCCAAGACGAAGAATGCGGTCAGGTGTGTCGGTCTGCATGACAGTCTCCTGTACTCAGTGAGCCACAATTGCCCACCATCTGTACATTTGCTGCACGCAATTTCCGACGCAAGTGCGCCTTCCAATCGTGAGTAATTGAATAGTAGGTCGATCAGGTGTCGTAACGGCATTGTTAAGTGCCAGGCAGGAGCTTTGTGGGGACTTGAGATGCTTGAAAATAAATATTCATGAAATGGTTGTTGTGCGGGCTTGCTGATCAGCCTGTCGTCAAATCGATAATGACTAGGCGCATTGTCCGAATCTTCGTATCCGAAGCTGCTGGCGCAGCTCGATGACAAGAAGTACGACCGTGTATTTTAGTTTGGTTTAATCGAGAAGGTCGCCCGCAGATACGTTCAAAAACCTTGCAAGTTTATCAACAATCATGATTGTTGGATTGCGAGCGCCTCTTTCGATATCACTCACATAGGTCCGATGAATATTTGCTTCATGAGCAAACGCTTCTTGGCTCAACCCTCGAGCCTCACGCAACCTGCGTAGATTCGAACCAAGGCGCTTTCGTATATCCACGACGAGCTAAAGGCACTGGAGTCGCTGATCCATCTACAGACGATGAGAGACATTTCTGATTGACTCCGTCCACGCATATGTAGATCGTTGTCTCTCATCGTCGACGGTTCCGCGAGCCTCATCTTCTTGGCTCATTCGGCGGCTCGACGATCGTGCAGGATCGATGGAGCACAGATGTCCGGATCGGGCGGAGATCGCTGGCAAGATGCAGACCGGAGGAATGGGCCGTCAATCGACGATCTATACCGAGACCATACCGACTGGCTCCGGCGGCTGATCGCCGGGCGCCTGCTTTTGCAACCCGCTGATGTCGACGACATCGTGCAGGATACCTGGGTGCGCGCTGCTAGGCCCGGTGCCGCAGAGATCACGCACCCGCGAGCGTTCCTGTTCCAGACAGCGCTCAACCTGTTCCGCGACACCAAGCGCCGCGAGGCAGTCCGTCAGCAGCATTCCAGGACCATCACCGCCGACCATGGCGGCGGCGGCATTGTTCACGGGATGTCGGAGCAGGAAGCGGTTCTCGAACTGGAACGCATCGTGCTCGATCTTCCAGACAAGCTGCGCGACGTCTTCGTCCTGAGCCGTTTCCGGCAAATGACCAACGCCGAGATCGCGGTGAACCTGGGGATCTCGATCAAGACCGTCGAATGGCGGATGGGCAAGGCGTTGGCATATTGCATGAGCAGACTGCGCGACTAGGCGGCGGCACAGATCCATGAACGACAATGACGTAAGCGGCGACGACGCGCGGGCGCAGGCGGCGCACTGGTATGCGCGGCTCCAGACGTTGCCCGTGTCTGCGCGGACGCTCGAAGAGTTCTTCGCATGGCGGCGGATCGAGGGGAACAGTGACGCGTACATCGCCATCGATCGGTTCTACAATCAGGCCGGCAGCCTTGCCGATCGCCCGGCCATCCTGACCGCGACCGAGCAGGCTATGAATCGCCCCGCGCTTCGCTCCAGTAATCGCGGCCTTTCGATTGGCATCTTTGCCGCAGCCGTGTTTGCGCTCCTCGTCGTAGGCGTCGATTTGGTCGCCGAGTGGCCCGCAGGCGGCGATCATTATGCGACGGGGATCGGCGAGCAGCGCAAGCTGATGCTGGCCGATGGAACCCGCGTGATGCTCGATACTGATACAGCCATGACGGTGAAGTTCGTCGAGGGCGCGCGTCGCGTTTCGCTCGAGCACGGGCAAGCCAATTTCACCGTCGCACATGATGCCGCGCGACCTTTTACCGTCGATGCCGGCGGCGCTCGTGTATTGGCGACGGGCACGCAGTTCGATGTGCATCGCAACGGTGACGCGGTCGACGTCACGCTGGTCGAGGGCGGCGTGCAGGTCAGCGCGGATGACCGGCCGGTCGCGCGCTTACGCGCCGGGCAGGCGCTGACGCTGAACCGCGGACGCATCAGTCCCATCAAAGCCGTCGATACGGCGCCCGCGACGGCATGGACACGCGGCCGGATAGTGCTGGACGGGATGACGCTTCAGGACGCCATCACCGCCGTCAATCGCTACGTCGAGTCGCCGGTTCGGCTTGATGCACCGGGCTTTGCCAACGCGCGGATCAGCGGCACCGTCGATACCGGTGATGCCCGTAGCTTTGCCGCCGCGGTCACCGCCGTGCTGCCGCTGAAGGCGCATACCGATAGCGACGGATCGATCCGCCTGCGGCCGTGAAACGGAATGCCGTGGCTGCGATCCAGCCACGGCATCGGGATCAGGCGATCTTCAGTCGCTTGCGTGATGCAGGCTTTGCCTTGCTCGCCGTTTCCGCAGGGGGCGCCTCGAGCGCTGGCGTACGCCCCAAACCCATCGTTTTCGCCAGCGCACGACGGCTTTCTGAATAGGTCTCGGCGACCATTGGATAGTCAGGCTTCAGATTGTAGCGCGCGCGATACTCCTCGGGCGTCAGGCCGTTGGTCGACAGGTGGCGACGCAGCGTCTTGTACGGCTTGCCGTTGATCATCGAGAGGATGTGGGCCTTCGATGCCAGCGACTTGCGCACTGATACCGCGGGCTCGAACGCTGATGGGGGTGCGTCGCCGGGTGCTTCCGCCGACGTATCGCTGCCAAGCGCGGTGACCGTGTCGTGCATCGCCTGGAGAAACGCAGGTGCATCGTCCGCCGCGATGGGCGTGTTCGGATTGCCGAGCCACGCGATCGTCAGCCCGGTGGCCAGTTCGACCGCACTCAGCGTCGATGTGGTGGCGGTCGGGGTGTCATCGGACATCATATTCCCTGGATTCCGCGCCTACGGGCGATGCACTAGTGTAGAACATCCATAGTCGATCTGTCCACGCTGTCGATCATGCGCGCGCCCAGTCTCGCTTCTTGCTTGTGCTATATCGGCAAAGGCGCGATGTCGCCGTCGACGCCATAGCAGGATCATCTGCGCAGCATCGTCAGATCGCAGGCGTGCGGCGATTTCGACAAGCGCGCCGAAGATGATCGCACGATCGTCATCGATGGCCTCGACGAGGCCAGCCTTGGCGACAATGCCGCCTAGCTCGATCAGCTGGTGCGTACGGTCGCGGCACTTCATCTGCAAGTCGCGCAGGTCACGGCGTTCCCGCGTCACCGCCAGTCGGTTTCGTGCTGCCGTCGTCCGGAGCCACTTCGCGCGCAGTGCACCGTGGCCTCGATCGAAAGAACGCATCGCCGCGCCCACTCCAGTTCTTCAGGACAACCGCGTCCCTCGTCTCGACTGCGTCAGGCAAGGCCCCGTCAAATTGCTCGACCGGCAGGACGTCGGCACCGGTCGCGATCACCAGATCGCCGAGCTGCTGCACCTTGCGCATTTTCAGCGACTGGGCGCGTTCGCGCAGAGCCTTCATGTCCGAATTATAGTCATGCGGTTCGCACATCATGCCGTCCTCAATAGTATATCGAAGGCGGATCAATTAAAGAGGCGGTCGATCAGCGTAGATAGTGTGATATGACGTGGGACACACTATCCTGCGATAGATGAACTTTTTGAAGGGCGAGCTTATGAGTTGTGCCAACACCGTTTGTTGAGTATAGATGGATGCCGTCATGCTGATCTACATTACTGGGCAAAGATGATATCGCGCGCAAACGGCTCCAGCGCGCTTGCGATAGCGATGGCAAGGATCAGTTCGACGCCGTGCTGTCAGCGGTTCACGCCAGTGCGGATAACGTCGCGCTCGGCAAGGATGGCCGCGGTGACGAACGCTTCATCAGCCGCGATATGATCGAGACCGAACAGCGGCTGGAGACCGCGACGGTCCGGCTCGACGCGACCCGGCGCCACGGCGTCGGCGAGCAGCATCGCCCGCGCGCGCTGGTCCGCGCCGAAGCGCGCGGGATGGTGCTGTCTAGCGAACAGCGCAATGCCTTTGACCATCTGACGAAAGGACAGGGGATCAGTGTCGTGGTCGGCTATGCCGGTACCGGCAAGTCGACGATGCTCGGCGTTGCGCGGGACGTCTGGGAGAGTGCCGGCTATACCGTTCGTGGTGCGGCGCTGTCCGGTATCGCTGCCGAGAATCTGGAAGGCGGAGCGGGGATCGCGTCGCGCACGACCGCCAGCCTCGAACATCAGTGGAAGCAGGACCGCGAACTTCTCACGTTGCGCGATGTGCTCGTCATCGACGAAGCCGGGATGGTTGGTACGCGGCCGATGGAGCGCGTCATTGCCGAAGCCGAGCAGCGCGGCGCCAAGGTCGTGTTGATTGGTGACCCCGAACAGCTCCAGGCGATCGAAGCGGGGGCGGCATTCCGGTCTGTTGCGGCGCGTCATGGTAGCATCGAGATCACCGACATTCGCCGTCAGCGTGAGGACTGGCAGCGTGTGCCGACACGCCAGCTCGCAACCGAGCGGACGGGCGAGGCGGTCCGCGCCTGTGAGGAGTACGGCCTTGTCCATGTTGCCGAAAAGCGCGACCATGCGCGCGCCAATCTGATCGAGCGCTGGGACCGCCACCGCACGGCCGCGCCGGACGCATCGCGCATGATCCTCACCCAGACCAATGACGAGGTGAAGGCGCTTAACCAGGCTGCGCGGCAGCGGCTTCGCCTTCGACCAGTTGGGGGAGGACGTTGCCATCCAGACCGAGCGTGGTGCCCGGGCATTTGCCGCAGGCGACCGCATCATGTTCCTGCAGAACGAACGGGGTCTCGGCGTGCAGAACGGATCGCTTGGCACGGTCGAAACTGTCACGATCGACCGCATTGCGGTGATGCTTGATGATGGCCGCCATGCCGCGTTCGACGTCAAGGAGTATGCCCAGCTCGATCACGGCTACGCCGCCACCGTGCACAAGTCGCAGGGCGTGACGGTCGACCGTGTGCATGTGCTCGCCACGCCGGGTCTCGACCGGCATGCCGCCTATGTCCCGCTTTCGCGGCACTGCGATAGCGTCGACCTTCATTACGGTCGCGACGACTTCGCCGATCAGGACAAACTCGTGCGCACGCTATCGCGCGAACGGACGAAGGACATTGCGTTTGACTATGGGCGTGAGCCCTCGGCTTCGCCTGACCGAGGCTTTGCCGATCGGCGCGAGAGACGCCTGCCGCCGCCAGTGACGGAGATAGTGAAACCAGCGCCGACGCGGGCACGCGATCCGTTCGCCGGTCTCGACCTGCGGGCCGCAAAGCCGGCGCCGGCGCGCGGTATGTTCGACGGGTTGTCGCTTCCATCGCAACCACCTGTACAGGCGGTCGAGCCAGCCGGGTTGAACAACGACGTGCAGCGATATGGGCGGGCGACCGCGGATATCATGCGGATACGTAAAGGTGGCTACACCGAACTGCCGCACCAGCGCATCGCGGTCGACAAGGCGCGCGATGCACCCAGCGCCGTGCGTCCCGAGGCGGCGCGCGATCTGCGTTCCGCGTTCGTGCGCGACACGGGTTGGTCGACGAGGCGGCGAAGGGGCGCACGGCGACCGCGATCCGCGCGATGGTGCTCAAGGCCGAACTGAGAGCCAGCCCCGAACGGCGCGCCGACCGGTTCGTCGACGACTTGCAGAAGCTCGCCAAGGCGCATCGCGCGCTACGTCATGCGGGCGATGACGCTGGCGCTCGGGCAATTGGTCAGCAGATGACCGGACTCGGCAAAGGCCTGGAGCGCGACGCCCAAGCCAAGTCGCTGATCCGCAGGATGCTGCCAGAACTGGGCATTCCGGCCCGCGAGACAGAATCCTTGTCCCACAGCATCCAGGACTATTTCGGCCACTCGCGCAGCCGCGGGCTGGGGCGGTAGGTCTCAAATATGGATCAGATCGCCAGCCCTGACGAACTTCAGAACGACGCGGGAACCGCGTTCGGCGAGCTGATCAGTCTGTCAAGCTGCGCGGTTGAGCGGCTCACTGATGTGCGTACCGCGCAGCCCTATTATGCGCCCTGCCGTTGCAAAGCGGTCGAAAGATGTTTGTGTCTGGGCGAGCGTTTCGGAACGGTCAGCGCTTGCGCTTGCGCTTGCAACTCTTGCGCGCCAGATTGCCCAGCCAGGCAAGACTGGCCGCACCCTTGACCAGGAGATGCTCGATTGCGCCGCCAAGAGAATGAATCACGCTGGCAGCCGTATTGATGTGCTGCTGGCGCGGTCGGAATCTCCCGTTGAGCAGGACCGCGAACTGAACCGCCACCGCGTCGCGTTTGCCGTAGTGGGCTTGGTGCTGTGTGCAGTCCTGCCGGGTACGGTTGCCCGCTCGATCGCGGTGAGTTGGGCCAAGCTAGAGCGGATCGCCGCACGCATGTTGGGGAACGACATAAGGCAGGCCGGTCAGGGTATGATGATCAAGTCGCGGAGAGGGCATTTCAGACCTGCAAACAACGGTCGTTAGTTATTGATTTTACGTTGAAGTGCGACGCGCTTTTTGGCGACGCACAAAGTAACGGTACAAGACGGGGGTGCAGATTGGCAACCGGATTTGTACCGTTGCAGCCGCAACCAACTCCGTGCAGATGAGACACCAAACAAACTGGTAAGCGGCCGTAAGCGCATGCGCGGGGTGGCTGCTTTCAGCTGCCGCTACAAAAGTGTAAGGACTTTATGCGTTTATTGCGGCATGCCGGCCAAAAAGCATTGTGCATCGTAGCGGTTCCGGTATGCGAACGACATATGGGCATTCGACATCAGCATCTTGATGATTCCGCGGCAGCTGCGTGAAAATACTCATTCTGGGCATAAACTATTCACCTGAACCGATTGGTATCGGGCCCTATACGACCGGCATGGCAGAAGCGCTTGTTGCATCGGGCCATGACGTGTCGGTAGTAACAGCTAAGCCCTACTACCCTTACTGGAAGGCTGACCCTGCTTTCAAGGGCGGGGGTGTTCGATGGAGCAAAGAGAACGGCGTTAAGGTGGCGCGCTGTCCGATTTATGTGCCGAGTAATCCCAACGGGCTAAGGCGCCTAATGCATCACGCGACGTTTGCACTGCGTGCGCTGGTGCCCATGTTTCAGTTAGCGTGGCGCGAGAGGCCACAGTTGATTATTTCAATTGCGCCATCGTTAATTGCAACCCCAATCGCCCGCCTGGTTGCAGGAATTTGTTGCGCTAAGACTTGGATTCATATTCAGGATTTTGAGGTGGAGGCTGCGTTCGCCACCGGGCTGCTACCAAAGGAAGGATTTCTTGCTCGCGCGGCGGAAAAATTTGAACAGGTTGTTTTAGATGTTGACCGCGTTAGTAGCATATCGCCGCAGATGTGCGCGCGATTAGTAGAAAAAGGCGTGCCAGCGAGCCGGGTACTTGAACTGCGCAATTGGGCAAATATAGACCAGGTTGTTCTATTAGATGGAGAGTCGCCATATCGTACGGAATGGAGGATGGATCGCCCGTTTGTCGCGCTCTACTCGGGCAATATCGCTAACAAGCAGGGCATAGAGATCATTATTGATGCTGCTCGCTTGCTGACCGATCGAACGGATATCATGTTCGTGGTATGCGGTAACGGCGCCAACAAGCAAAATCTGATCGCGGCGGCACACGGGCTTGAAAACATCCGCTTCTACGATCTCCAACCAATAGATCGTCTTAGCGATATGCTTGGCCTCGCTACGGTGCACCTTTTGCCTCAGATCGCGGGCGCAGCCGATCTGGTGCTACCATCTAAAATGACCAATATGCTCGCGTCCGGTCGTCCGATCGTAGCAACTGCTGAAGTACGTACGGGTCTAGCGTCGGAGATTGAGGGATGTGGGTTGGTAGTGCGTCCTGCCGATAGCTTGGCTTTTGCAGCGGCAATAGTTCAGTTGATCGATGACCCCATTGCCCGCCTGGCCCTCGGAGCGGAAGCAAGAAAGCGAGCCGAGGAACGCTGGAGCCGAGATCAGATCCTGATGCGCTTCGAGCAGGCGGTCCGCGACTGTGTGAATTGAACTTCACAGCTCGCCATCAGATTGGCTTTCGGGATTTGTGAACGCAAAGAGAAATCAAATAGTTGCAAATCCGCAATGGCCATAAGGCTAATTGTGGCGACAGTTGAAGGAAGACAGCGCGCATGATGGACATAGCTATTAAGCTTGCGAAGATTGTTGCTGCCGGCGCCACAGCTGCCTCGTTTCAGGTTATGCCGGGTACATACCGTCTTAATGTCGGACAAGTTCGGGCGACATCCCCAATCGATGACGGCAGCCCGGGCATATCACCCAACGGGCTTATCTGCCTCCGGACACAAGCCCAAATCACTATCTTCTCGAAAAAAACTAAGAGTGATCGATTGGATTTCGGCGTACTCGCCATGGAGGCAATCAACCGTGATCTGTTCCCTCAGGGCAGATGGGATGGCGCATGGGATCAAAGCCTGATGGTTGACACCGGCATTGTGTTCGATGCGCGGGGCGTCGCCTATACGCTGGTAATACCCCGCTATTCAAACATGCAGAACGCCGCGTTACTATGGTCCGACAACGGATGCAAAAATTGGCATGCCGTCCGCCTGACAAGCAGAAATGCAACGCTAGAGAAGCCCAGCGCCTTCAACGATCATAACGGCCCGCCGACTATCGCCAGCTTCGAATATTATGGCGCGCTTAGCGGTAAGCGGCTGTGGCTCGATCGCTTCGTATGGCAAGACGGAAAACTGGTACCCGCACCGGGCTTCCCCAGCTTTGTGGCGACTAATAGCCTGCTTCCTGCAAACCACAGCGGCGGAGGCAATTCGACCTTTACGACCGCCGACAATGTTTTTGTGGTCTACCCAACCACCGATACGTCGGCATCGGGAACGCAGAGCGTGGCGCGGCAACTGGATCGTCGCACCGGCCAATGGGGCGGTCCTGCCGCCGAAATAGGCAGAAGCACCACGGCAAAAGGTCCGGACCCGCACGATCTGCCGGCGATCGCCCAGTTGCCATCTGGTAAATTAGTCGTCGTGATCGGGGCCCACCATGCGTTGTTTCGCATATTCGAAAGCAATGCGTTGCGTACTATCGCGGGTGGTTGGGGCGCTCCGGCGATCGTCGGTGATCCGTCCAAAGGCAAACCCTTTAGGGAGTACAGCTATGTCAGCCTAAACGTCTCGCGTAGGGGCACGATCAACATTTTCGCGCGTGATGAAGGCGATCAGGGTCGCTACACCCTCGTGCAGTTTCGCAAAACTAATGGCGGCACTTGGAACAGCTGGGCCGATGGCACTCCCCATCGCGCCATCGCGGTACCGGGTCGCGTGCAATACGTGGCTTGGCGGCAGAGGGTCAGCGAAGCTCCGTCTGGCCTGATGTATGTCAATTTCGCTTTCTATCCCAACATGCTGACCGATGCGGAAGCGACACGGTTTGGGATACACAAGGACGGGTCTGAAAAGTGCGATAAAGACCGTTGCTGGTATGTCGCGGTACCTACACTGGCGTCGCACACTCTTGTCTCCAGCGATGACGGGCTCAGTTGGCGTTGATCATTGACTTACCGACTGTTGCAGCAGCGGCGCGTCCGAATTTCGCCGTTGCCTGAACGACCCGTAGGAGAATGACTACTTCCGCTCCACACAGGACCAGCAGCGTCGGGGTAAGGTCGGCGCGGAAGACGAATGGCGTAGCCGCAGAGGCGAGATAGACGATTAATGCAAGGTAGCCGTAGCTGCCCTGCCGGTTTTCGGCCATCAATAGGCTTCCGAGCGAACTCCAGGCGGCGCTCAGGACTGCCCCCGCCCCTAGCAGAGCAAAAACTGCGACTGAAGCGTGGAGTTTGCCATGTGATATCCTGGCAAGGATCGTGTTGCCGAATATCGTTAGCACGGTCACGATCGGGGCTACCGCGGCTACGCTTAAGCCAATATTTATCTGCATAAGTCGCCGCGTCAATGATGCATTGTCGGCCGCCTGCGCGCGGATCAACTCCGGCAGGCTGGCACGAGTAACCAGCCCCGATAATTGCAGCGGAATCCGTGTAAGCATTCGACAGGTGCCAAAGGTCGCGGCGGCGACCGGCCCGAGAAACCATCCGACCGTCAGGACCACCCCCTGCAATCCGAAGGAATTGGCAAGCGTGAGCGACAGCGCTGCCATAGAGGGCTGCATTAAGCGTCTGAGTGTCGCGCGATCAGCGTGTCTCCAGCCCTGCCTCGCCCACGGCTCGCTCCGGCGCAGGAGAACGCTGGTGACTACATTGCCGATGACTCTCGAAATGAGCAGCGCCAGTGCCGCTGAGACAATACCGCGCCCGCACCAAGCTGCAGCGATTACGCCGAGACCGCCGATCAGGAACCAGATGTCGTAAAGAAAAGTGCCGAACGCGTATTTATTTGTCGCCTGGAACACGATCCGCTGGATTCCGGTCTGCATGCTCACAAAGGCGTAGGCAATGCAGATCGCGGCGGTGAGCGCTATTTCCTGATGCGTGAAGGCTGCTCCAGGCTCGCTGGCTGGAAAGGCGTAGCCCCAGATCAGTGCCCCCGCCACCGCCGTGCCGCATACCGCGCCTGTCACCAATGTCAGGAAAACCCAGACGCTTTGATAGGCACGAAGGGCGCCTTCGGTGTCGCTCCTGCTGATGGAGCGAGTCATGTCGACGCCCGCCGCAGTGCCCAAACCAAAATCGGAAAGGGCAATGAAGGTCGGCACAGTCGAAATCATCAGCCAGACGCCGTATCCGCCGCCACCCCAGGCGACGGTAAGGACCGGCACTGACAGTAGCTGGATCAGCAATGCCCAGATTTTCCCGAGCATGTTTGCACCAAAGCCGCTTATCAAGCGGCGCGCGACCGGGCCCTTTGCCAGTCTCACGAGGTTCATACCGGGGCATGCGTTGCGAGGGCGAGTGCGTTTACCGCACGCCGTTTGAGGGGGATAGCGGGGTTGCCGCTGAAGATGGTCCAACTCTCGAGATTCTTCATGGCTACTGCTCTTGCACCAAGGACGGCACCGGCACCGATATCGACGCCGGGGCCGATGAACGCCTCAGCAGCGATCCAGGCGTG
>JAYVRZ010000332.1:0-2092 GCA_043775965.1 Sphingomonas sp. | reverse complement strand
GTTGTCCGCATGATCTACGACATCCGCCACGTCACGACGTTCGATTACGGTGCCAGCGTCAAGTTCGCGCGGTGCAATCTGCGCCTGAAGCCGATCGACTGGCCCGGCCAGCACCTCGACAGCTATGCGCTGTCGGTCCACCCCGCCGGCCGCACCAGCGCCGCGCGCGCCGAAGCCGGGCTCGCCAACGTCACCCGGCTGGTGGTCGACAGCCCGGTCCGTCACCTGACGATCGAGAGCCGGTCGCGGATCACCGTCGACCGCCTCGTGCCGGTGCCCGACGCGAGCGACCCGACGCTCTCCGAAATCGCGACGATGGCGCGCGCGAGCACCGACCTGTCCGCGGCGAGCCCGGCCAACTACATCTACCCCTCCCCGCTGATCCCGCTCGACCAGGCGATCGCCGACTATTGCACGATCGATCTCGATCCGTCGCGCGGCGCGCTCGAGGCGGGGATCGCGCTCGCACGGCGGATCCAGGAAGAGTTCGAGTTCGACGCCGACGCGACGCTGGTCGACACGACGCCGCACGAGGCGTTCCTGCAACGCAAGGGCGTCTGCCAGGATTTCGCGCAGATCATGATCACCGGGCTCCGCGCCGCGGGCCTCCCGGCAGCGTATGCATCGGGTTACATCCGGACGATCCCGCCCGAGGGTCAGCCGCGGCTGGTCGGCGCGGATGCGACGCATGCCTGGGTGCTGCTGTGGTGCGGCCCGGTGCGCGGCTGGGTCGGCGTCGATCCGACCAACGGCATCTGGATGGCGAGCGACCATATCGTCATGGCGGTCGGTCGCGACTATGCCGAGATCGCGCCGGTCGACGGCGTGGTGCTCGGATCGGGGGCGCAGAACATGGACGTCAGCGTCGACGTCGCGCCGTTGGACGAGGCGAAGCCTCGAATTACTGGGTAGCACGGACCACCGTCGTCATTCCCGCGGAGGCGGGGACCCATATAGGCAAACTTTCGCGCTTATCTCGCAGGTCCGCCAGTATGGGTTCCCGCCTGCGCGGGAATGACGGAGGGAACGTTACTTATCGTCGTGCGGGTTCGGATACGAGCCCCCGCCACTCTCGCCGCCCTTGTCCTTGGCCGGCGCGTCGTTCACGCCGTCCTTCTCCTTCGCGCCGTCGTCGTTCTTCGGTACACCTTGCATCGGTTGTTTGGTCATGATCGTTCCTCTCACGCAACCAAACACCCGGCGCGCAATTGCGTTGCGCTGCGCCTCGCCCCACATAGACGCGCAAGTAAGAATGGGGACCTAAGTGGCCGATCCGTACAAGACACTGGGCGTGGCACGCGACGCGAGCGAAGCCGACATCAAGAAGGCGTATCGCAAGCTTGCGAAGGAGCTTCACCCCGACCGCAACAAGGACAATCCGAAGGCTTCGGAGCGGTTCAGCGTCGTCACCAACGCGTACGACCTGCTGAACGACAAGGACAAGCGCGCGCGGTTCGATCGCGGCGAGATCGACGGCGACGGCAACCCGGCCGCACCGTTCGGCTTCGGCGGCGGCGGTGGTGGACGTCCCCAGCCCGGCGGCTTCCGCAGCGAAGGCTATGAGAGCGGCGCGGGCAGCCCCGACATGAGCGACATTTTCGAAGGACTGTTCGGCGGCGCGCAGCGAGGCGGCGGCGGTGGTTTCTCCGGCGGCTTCGGCCGTCGCCCGCAACCCAAGGGCGAGAATGCCGCCTACCGCCTGCAGGTCCCGTTCGTCGAAGCCGCCACGCTGGAGCCGCAGCGCGTGACGCTGGCCGACGGCAAGACGCTCGACCTCAAGCTCCCCGCGGGTGTCGAGACCGGCACGCAGATGAAGCTCGGCGGCAAGGGCGAGCAAGGTCCGGGCGGTGCCGGCGATGCGATCCTGACCATCGAGGTCCAGCCGCACAAGTTTTTCACGCGCGACGGCGACGACGTGCGCCTGGACCTGCCGATCACGCTCGCCGAGGCGGTGCTGGGCGGCTCGGTCAAGGCGCCGACGGTCGACAAGCCGGTGATGCTGACGATCCCCAAGGGCACGACGTCGGGCAAGACGCTGCGCCTGAAGGGCAAGGGTTTCCACAAGAAGAACGGCACGCGCGGCGACCAGCTC
>JAYVRZ010000331.1:0-11753 GCA_043775965.1 Sphingomonas sp. | reverse complement strand
CACTTCCACCCCGACCACATCGGCCTCGCCGGCTGGATGTGTGACCACCACGCCGCGCCGCTGCTGATGACTCGCGGCGAGTGGCTTACCGCACGCATGCTCGCCGCCGACGCACGCGACTCGGTCCCCACCGAAATGCTCGCCTTCTGGCGCGGCGCAGGCTGGGACGACGCCCAGATCGACCACGCCACCGCAAAGGGCTGGGCCGGGTTCCGCCGGATCATCACGCCGCTCCCGCTCAGCTACACGCGTCTCCAGGACGGTGAGACGCTCGCGATCGGCGCTCGCGAGTGGCGGATCGTCACCGGCTCCGGCCATAGCCCCGAACACGCATGCCTGCTCGACGAGGCCGGCGGCATCCTCATCGCCGGTGATCAGGTCCTGCCGCGGATCAGCCCCAACGTCTCGCTCGGCGTCACCGAACCGCACGCCGACCCCTTGGGTGAATGGTTCGCCTCGATCGCCAAGCTGAAGACACTGCCAAAAGACCTGCTCGTCCTCCCCGGCCACGGCGATCCGTTCACCGGCCTCCACGCGCGGCTCGACGCGATGGACTGCGAACACCGCGAACGGCTCGACGAACTGGAGGTCTTCCTCGCCGAACCCCGCCGGTCGATCGACTGTTTCGGCCGCCTGTT
This sequence comes from Sphingomonas sp., assembly GCA_043775965.1. Classification (GTDB taxonomy): domain Bacteria; phylum Pseudomonadota; class Alphaproteobacteria; order Sphingomonadales; family Sphingomonadaceae; genus Sphingomonas. Next base: position 11,115 of record JAYVRZ010000331.1, on the reverse strand, counting down.
CCACCGCGCGATCGGCCCCGACATGCTCGGCATGGCGACCGGCGAGGCGCTCGCGCATCTCCGCCGTCTCGAGGTCGAGGGCCGCGCGCGCCGCGACCCGCAAGATGGCGTGTGGTGGTGGCGCGCAAGCTAGTTTATCAAGGACTTAACCCAGAGGAGAGCCCTGATGTGCGACGACCATACCGCAGAGGATAACGAAGCCTATCTCGCCGGCGTCTCGCGCCGTCAGTTCGGCGTGATGACCGGTGCGGCCGGCCTCGCCATGCTGCTTCCCGCGCCCGCCAACGCCGCGACGATCAAGGGCCGCGACATGTCGATCGCGACGCCCGACGGCAAGGCCGACGCCTATTTCGTCGCGCCCGCCACCGGCAAGCACCCCGGCGTGCTGATCTGGCCCGACATCATGGGCCTGCGCCCCGCCTTCCGCCAGATGGCCGACCGGCTCGCGCAATCGGGCTATGCGGTGCTGGTCGTCAACCAGTTCTACCGCTCGACCAAGGCGCCGTTCCTGAAGCCCGGCGAATCCTACGACCAGCCCGAGGTCAAAAGCCGCATCGCGCCGTTCCGCGCGGCGCTCACCGCCGAGGGCACGGTCCGTGACGCCAAGGCCTTCACCGCGTTCATCGACGCGCAGCCGCAGACCGATCGCAAGCGCGGCATGGCCAGCACTGGCTATTGCATGGGCGGCCCGATGGTCCTGCGCACCGCCGCGGCGGCACCAACCCGCATCCGCGCCGGCGCGACCTTCCACGGCGGCGGCCTCGTCACCGACACCCCCGACAGCCCGCATCTGCTGATCCCGCAGACCAAGGCGCAGTATCTGATCGCGATCGCCGCCAACGACGACGCCCGCAGCCCAACCGAAAAGGACACGCTGCGCACCGCCTTCGCCGCGGCGAAACTGCCCGCCGAGATCGAGGTGTACGCCGGCACCATGCACGGCTGGTGCCCGCCCGACAGCAAGGTCTACAACCCCGTCCAGGCCGACAAGGCCTGGGCCCGGATGCTGGCGCTATTCGACAAGGCGCTGGTGTAAAGGGGGAAGGGTGAGGGGCCCACGACCGAACCCAGCCCTCGTCATCCTTGTTCTCCCGCGAAGGCGGGAGCCCAGTCTGGGCTCCCGCCTTCGCGGGAGAACAAGCTTACTTCGCCAGCCAACCGCTTGACCGCGACCCCACGCCATGAGACCTTCGTTCACGATCCGTTCTCAGGAGAGTCGCATGACGCTGACGCTATACACCAACCCGATGTCCCGCGGCCGGATCGCCCGGTGGATGCTGGAAGAGGTCGGCGCCGAGTACGAAACCGTCGTCCTCGACTACGCCTCGACGATGAAGACCGAGCCGTTCCTGTCGATCAACCCGATGGGTAAGGTCCCGACGATCGTCCACGACGGCCGGACCGTCACCGAATGCGCCGCGATCTGCGCGTATCTGGCCGAGGCGTTCCCCGACGCCGATCTCGCCCCACACCCGGACGAACGCGCCGACTATTACCGCTGGCTGTTCTACGCAGCCGGCCCGGTCGAAGCGGCGATCACGAACCGCTCGCTCGGCGTAGTCCCCACCGACAGCCAGCAGCGGATGGTCGGCTATGGCAGCTACGACATCGCCGTCGACGTGCTGGAGAAGGCGGTGGCCGCGCACGACCATATCGCCGGCGCCCGCTTCACCGCCGCCGACGTCTATGTCGGGTCGCAAATCATCTGGGGTCTGCAGTTCGGATCGATCCCCGACCGCCCCACGTTCGCCGCCTATGCCGATCGGTTGAAGGCGCGCCCCGCCTATGTGCGAGCCGGCGCGCTGGACGATGCGCTCATCCCGGCGGGTGTTGGTACTGAAGCGCCCTAACCGTTCTCCCGCGAGCGCGGAGCCCAGGGTTCCAAACGACATCGCTGCTGGATCCCAGACTGCCGCGTTCGCGGGAGAACCGGGTTGGCCAATCTTTTAACGTGCTCAGTCCGCCAACTCGGGCCCGGCCTCTGCTGAAGCAAAGCATAGAGGCACAGCAAATCCACCGTGGCAACCAACTCCGCCGGGGCAACCAAATTCACTGAGCAACGAAATCCACTGATCAACGAAGTCCACCCCGGCCCCCTATACCCGTCACCCCAGCGAAAGCTGGGGTATCCCGGTAATGGATCACGACTTTGCCGCTTGAGACCCCAGCTTCCGCTGGGGTGACGGGCTTTAAACAAGCCGTCGCCCAACTAATCCTCGGCCTCCGCCAGCGAACGCACGCGGCATACCGATCATCGATATCCCGCCTTCATCCCTCAAGCGAAAACGATCAAGCCGCCCACTTCGCCAACCAGTCGGCCAGTGCCTGCGGCCCCATCGACCGCGCATCAGCCAGCTCGGTCTCATGCCCGGCGTTCAACAGCGTGTTGCTCCGCGGATCGACCACCAGCACCGCGGGTACGCCCTTGAGGCGCCCCTTGATCCCGTAGCCCGCCGCGATTTGCCCGTTCTTGTCGAACCGGCCGATATCGACCGTGACGACCACGAACTTGCTGTCCACGAACCGCTTCATCTCGGGCAGGTCGATCGTCCCCGCGAGCAGCCGGCAGTCGAGGCACCAGTTGCCGCCGAGATCGATCAGCAGCCTTTTGTGCGTCTTCAGCGCCCGCGCGCGCGCCGCCGCAACCTGCGCATTGGCGTTCGCCGCCTCGTCATAGGGTAGCGGCAAAGGCTGTGGCAGCTTGTCGAAACTGGCCGTGTTGACATGCGGCGCCGCGACTTTCGCGCGCGGGGCGGCAGGCGCCGCGACTGCGGTGGCGAGCAGGGCGAGGGCGGCGATACGGCGCATCGACATCATTCATATCCTCCAATCACGGCGTTCAGGAAGCTCGGGAACGGCCCGTTCCAGCCATCTGCCGGCGCATCGTCGGCCGGCTGACGGCGACCACGATCCGGCTCCGCACGCGCAGGCGCGCGCTCCGGCTGAGCCTGAGGTTGCGAACGAGCCTGCGCGACCGGCTCCGGCGCCGAACGTACTGGCTCGACGCGAACCGGCTCGGCGCGGACTGGCGCCGATCGAACAGGCTCGTCGCGCTTCGGTTCGACCGCGACCTGCGCGTCGACGCGCGGCTTCACCGCAGGCACCGGCTCGTCGATCGGCGTGCGCTCCCAGCGTGGACGCTTGGCGACCGCAACCGGCTCGACCGCGGCCAACACCTCGGCGATGATCGCGGGTGCGACCGTGTCCGCCCGCGGCGCCCGCCGCGTGCGCGGCCGCCCCGAGTCCTCGGCAACCTCAGCCGCAACCGGCGTAAACGTCTCGGACCGCGCCCCTCGACGCGGCCGTGCGCGCCGCGCCGTGCCCTCGTCCTCGGCTACAGGCGCAGCGGTCTTGGGCTCGGCAACCTTCAGTCGCTCGATGGTCTGCCCGGTCAGCTTCTCGATATTGACGATATTCTCGGAATCGTCCGGTGCGACGAACGTATACGCCGTCCCCGTCGCCCCCGCGCGACCTGTCCGGCCGATCCGGTGCACATAGTCGTCCGGATGCCACGGCGCATCATAGTTGAACACCGTCGACACGCCCTTGATGTCGAGCCCGCGCGCCGCGACGTCGGACGCGACCAGGATCGTCACCGCGCCGGTCTTGAACAGCTCCAGCTCGGCAAGCCGCTGCGGCTGCTCCATGTCGCCGTGGATCTCGCCCGACTTGTAGCCCGCCTGCTTCAGTACCTTGTTGAGGTCGCGCACCGTCGTCTTGCGGTTGCAGAAGACGATCGCGTTGGTCACCTCTTCCTGCGCGAGGATGCGGCGCAGCGTGTCGCGCTTGGCGGTCTGGCTCGGCACCGGCACCAGATACTGCTTGATGTTGAGGTTGGTCGACGCCGGGCGCGACACCTCGATCATCTTGGGATTGGTCAGGAACTTGTCCGCCAGCTTCTTGATCGGCGGCGGCATCGTCGCCGAGAACAGCAAGGTCTGGCGCTGTTTGGGCAGCTTGGTGCAGATTTCCTCGATGTCGGGGATGAAGCCCATGTCGAGCATCCGATCCGCCTCGTCGATCACCAGCAGCGAACAGCCGTTGAGCATGATCTTGCCACGCCCGAACAGGTCCATCAGCCGGCCTGGCGTCGCGATCAAAACATCGACGCCCTTCTCGAGCGCGGCGAGCTGGTCGCCCATCGACACGCCGCCGATCAGCAGCGCCATCGAGAGGTTCGAATTGACGCCGTATTTCTCGAAATTCTCCGCCACCTGCGCGGCGAGTTCGCGCGTCGGCTCGAGGATCAGCGAGCGAGGCATCCGCGCGCGGCTGCGGCCATGCGCCAGGATGTCGATCATCGGCAGCACGAACGACGCGGTCTTGCCGGTGCCCGTCTGGGCGATGCCGATGATGTCGCGCATCATTAGCACGGACGGGATCGCACCGGCCTGGATCGGGGTCGGCTCGGTATAGCCGGAGTCGTTGACCGCCTTCAGCAGTTCGTCGGAGAGGCCGAGATCGGCAAAACTCATGCAAATGTCCGGTAAAACAAGGGTGAAATGCGCTGCCCTCAAGCGCATTTCCGCTCGCGGATTTAGCGCGAAATGTCAAGGAAACGAACGAAAACGGGCAAGTAAAGCCGGTTATGCGGCTCGATCGGCGTGTTAATGCTTGGCGCGAAGACTCTTGAACCCTTCGATCTCGCACCGCGCACCCGATCGCATCCGGATCGCGTCGCGATCCTTGCAGATCATGCCGTCCGCGGCGGGCTTCAGGTAGAAGCCCGAATAATAATCGAGCGGCTTGCAATCCCCGTCCAGCCGCGCGCGCAACCGCGTGCCGTCATCCATCAGCAGATCGACCGCACCCTCTTGGTTCAGCATCGCGCCGGCAATCTCGCCGACCGCGACGCATTTCGGGCCCTTATGCTCCTTCCACTTGATCGGCGGTTCGACGGTACGCGACAGAGCACGCTGCTGGATCGTGCTCATGCGGGGCACGCGGATGATGATCCGCTCGTGGATCGAGACCTGGGCGATCCGCACGGTCTTCGGGGCACGGTCCGAGGGCGGCATGTCGCGCATCGCCGCCGCGGCCGGACCGGCGAGCGCAAGCAGGGTGGCGGGAATCGCGGGGTGGATCATACTGGCTGGATCATGGGTCGGAGGCACCGTTAGGGCCAATCGTTGAACGCGGGATGAATTTTGTCTAGCGGTTCCGCATGTCCCAACACCCGACGATGGCTTTGACGTCCCCTCAGGCCGCGATGCTGAACGCGCTGTCGCACCGCCTGGATGCGAAGGCGATCGTCACCGATCCCGTCGACATCGACCCTTGGCTGCACGATTGGCGCGGTCGCTTTCACGGCGCCGCGCCCGCGCTGCTGTCGCCGACCTCGACCGCGGAAGTCGCGCTGATCGTCGCCGCCGCGGCTGAGCACTGCGTGCCGCTGGTCGCACAAGGCGGCAATACCTCGATGGTCGGCGGCGCGACCGCCCCGTCCGACGGCAGCGCACTGATCCTGTCGCTTCGCCGGATGAACCGCGTCCGCAGCGTCGATGCCGTTGCCGGGCTCGCGATCGCCGAGGCGGGCGTGATCCTCGCCGACTTCGACTCTGCCGCCCAGGCGCGGGGATGGCGATTCCCGCTGACGCTCGGCGCGCGCGGTACCGCGACGATCGGCGGGCTGGTATCGACCAACGCCGGTGGCACCCAGGTTCTGCGCTTCGGCACGATGCGGGGGCTGGTCGCAGGCGTCGAAGCGGTGCTCGCCGACGGCAGCATCCATGACGGACTGTCCGCGCTGAAGAAGGACAATCGCGGCTACGACCTCGACCAGCTCTTCATCGGCGCCGAGGGGACGCTGGCGATCGTCACCGCCGCCACGCTCCGCCTTGCTCCCGCAGTCGCAGCGCGCGGCACGGCCTGGGTCGGCGTCACGTCGCCGGACGCCGCGCTGAAGCTCCTGCGGCTAATGCAGGCCGCGACCGATGCGATCGAAAGCTTCGAGATCCTTCCCGCGGAGTCTCTGGACGCCGCGATCGCGCACCTCCCGAATGCCCGCGCGCCGCTCGCGGGCCGCCACCCCTGGCATCTGCTGATCGAGGCGACGTCCGCCACTACCGACGGCGAAGCCCCGTCCGCGCTACTCGAACGACTGCTTGGCAAGGCGCTCGGCAGCGGCGAAATCGAGGACGCCACGATCGCCGCCAGCGAGGAACAGTCCGAAGCGTTCTGGCTGCTCCGAGACTCGCTCTCCGCCGCCGAACGCGCGCTCGGGCCTGCGACGCAGCACGACATCTCGATACCGGTCGAGGCGATGCCGCGCTTCATGATCGAGGCGGCGGCGGCGTGCGACGCGCGCTTTCCCGGCACGCACGCGAGCGGCTTCGGCCATCTCGGCGACGGCAACGTCCATTTCCATGTCCGCGCCGCACCCGGCACCGACCCCGCCCACTGGTATGCCGAGGATGCGCCGGTCGTGACGCGGTTCGTCGGCAACCTCGTCGTCGCGGCGGGCGGGTCGATCTCGGCTGAGCACGGCATCGGCCAGATGAAGCGCGACGAACTCGAACGCCTGTCCTCGCCTGCGCGGATGACCGCACTCCGCGCGATCAAATCGGCGATGGACCCGCTGGGCATCCTGAACCCCGGCAAGCTTGTCACACTTGCACGCCCGCCCGCCGCATCATAGAGCCTCGCCCCAATCGGTGGCATGAGCCGCCGGCAATATCTTGACCGACCGACCCGGAGAGTAACATGGCCAGCGCCGCCCAGCTTCCGCTTTTCTACAACGGCCTCGAGCCGCTTTCGAGCGACACGCACGCCAATTACAAGGTCCGCCCGCAGGACAGCGCCCCGTTCCTGGTCGGCCAGCACGCCATCCCGATCACCGTCGACGAATTCCCGCTGGTCCAGCGCCACATGCCGATCGTCTTCTCGGTCGGCGACGACGCCATCCCGCTCGCGCTGATGGGCCTGAACGAGGGCGTCAACGTGTTCGTCGGCGACGACGGCAAGCTTACCGAGAACACCTTCTACGTGCCGGCCTATGTGCGTCGCTACCCGTACATGCTCGCGCGCCTCCACCCCGATGCGCAGGAGCTGTCGCTCTGCTTCGACCCCACCTCGCAGGCGCTCGGCGAGTTCGAAGACGGCGATGCGCTGTTCGAGAACGGCCAGCCGACCGAGCTGACCAAGAACATCCTCGGCTTCAACGAATCGTTCGAACAGGCCGGCGCCCGCACGCAGAACTTCATGAACGAGCTGCGCGAGCTCGAGCTGCTGATGGAAGGTGAAGTCACGATCCAGCCCGACGGCGCCGAGCAGCCGTTCGTCTATCGCGGGTTCCAGATGATCAACGAGGAAAAGCTGATCGACATGCGCGGCGACGCGCTGCGCAAGATGAGCAAGTCGGGCATGCTCCCGCTGCTGTACGCGCACCTGTTCTCGCTCTCGCTGATGCGCGATCTCTTCGCGCGCCAGGCACAGCTCGGCCAGACCCCGCAGCAACAGATGCCCGCGCCGACGCCGTTCAACGTCTGAGGCGGTTCAACTACGAGGAATGGATATGGCAGCGCAGGATCGTCCGACCCGCTACTCGACCGTAGCGATCTGGTTCCACTGGACGATCGCGCTGCTGGTCATCGTCAACCTGACGGTCGGTCTGCTGCATGACTCGGTGCCGGCGTTGCGGGCCTGGATGGGCGCGCACCAGGCGCTCGGGCTCACCGTGCTCGCGCTGACCGCGGGGCGCGTCGCGTGGCGGCTGGCACATCGCCCACCGCCATTGCCCGCCAAGACCCCGGCGTGGGAGCGGGGGCTCGCGCATACGACCCATGCCGTGCTGTACCTGTTGATGATCGCGATGCCGCTGACCGGCTGGATGATGGTGTCCAACCCTGCCAAGCCCCATCCGATCGCGTGGTTCGGCGTGTTCGACGTCCCACCGCTGCCGGTGTCGGGCGCAGTCGCGGGACTGGGGCACAACGCCCACGGCCTGCTCGGCTGGCTGATGCTCGGGCTGGTCGTGCTGCACATCGGTGCGGCGTTGCGTCATCACCTGCTGCTGCGCGACCCGGTATTGACGCGTATGGCACCAATCCTCGGGCGTCGCTGAGCGCCGGTTTCGTCGGGATCGCAAAATTATTCGAGGTGCGGTGCAGCAAGGGTTGAACCAAATCGCCGCTCACCTATTTAGATCCTGTACGGCATCGTGTCCCCCCCTTTCGCGGCGCCGTACGGGACGCTTCTAGCGTCCCTCCTCCCTGAACCTAGGCCACTCCGTGCTCTGCACGGGGTGGTTTTTTTTGGTCTGCGGGTGGCGCGGCGCGGCGCGGCACGATCGTCCCCGCTACCGCACCGCTACCCCACCGCTACCGCCGTCACCGTCATTGCGGCGCATGCCGGGGACGGAACAGGCGTCCGCCCTCGACCCAGAACACGATCACCAATGCGCCCACCCCGATGCAGAGATACCCGATCGCCAGCGGATAGGTCGTGCCGTCATAGGCCTGGCCGATCGCCGACCCGACCGCGACCGCGCCCAGGCTGGTGATGAAGCCCTGGATCGACGACGCGGTGCCGGCGATATGGCCGACCGGCTCCATTGCCATCGCGCCGAAGTTCGACCCGCACAGACCGATGCAGGTCATGCTGAGCGCCTGGAAGAGGATGTAGCTCCACAGCGTTTCGGCGCCCCCAGCGATGATCGCGATATGGATCAGCGACAGCGCGATCAGTGCGACGACCCCGGCCTGCGAGATCAGCCGCGTACCGAGCCGCTCGACCAGCCGGCTGTTGGCGAACGACGCGCACCCCATCGCGAACGCGCAGATCGCGAACAGCATCGTGAACCGATCGCCCGCACCGAACTCGTCGACGAAGATCTGTTGCGCGGACGAGACGAACGCGATCACCCCGCCGAAGGTCAGCGATGCCGCGACCGAATAGCCAAGCGAAAACCGGTCGCCGAGCGTCAGCCGGTAGGCATGGCCGAGCGTCGCCAGCGAGATCGGGATACGCCGCTCCTGCGGCAGGGTCTCGGGCAGACGCATCGCCGACCAGGCGAAGATCACCGCGGCAAACGTCGCCAGCGCATAGAAGATGAACCGCCACGGCCCGAACGCGAGCAGCATCTGCCCCAGGCTCGGCGCGACGATCGGCACAAGGAAGAAGATCATCTGTGCGAGCGACAGAGTCTTCGCCATCCGACGCCCGGAATAGCTGTCGCGAACGATCGCCACCGCCAGCACCCGCGTCGAGGCGGACATTAGCCCCTGCAGGATCCGCGCGCAGATCAACGCGGTGAACGTCTGCGAGCTCGCGGCGAAGATGCTCGCCGCAACGAAGCCAACCAGGGTCACCAGCAGGATCGGCCGCCGGCCATACCGATCCGCGAGCGGACCATAGACGAGCTGGCCGATGCCGAACCCGAAAAGATAGGCAGTGACGATCCACTGCCGCGAATTGGCGGTGACGACGTGAAGCTCGTGGCCGATCGAAGGCAGCGCGGGCAGCATCAGGTCGACGCCCAGCGCGTTGACCGCCATGATCGCGGCGATGAACGCGACGAACTCTCGGCGATGCAGGCCGACATGCGGCTCGGGTTGCAGTGGGATGGTAGGGGAGTCGGATCGGGTCATGGCGTCCGCCTAATGGCATGCGGCGCGTTCCGCCATGCGCGACTGTCCGTCGGCCGACCCGTGACCCGTGTTTCCCGACCCCGGTTATTCCCCCTCGGGCTGCGGATCGTCGGACCGGACCAGCGCGACGATATCGACGGCGTGGCTCTTCCACCCCCGCGTCGCGGCCGCCTCGACCGCGAGGCTCTTGGTCTTGCGCGCCTCGGCGAGCGATTTGCTGTGGCCCCAGAACACGTCGGTCTTGCCGTTGCCGAGCTGCGCCACGATCCGCCAGTAATGCGTCAGGTCGAGCGCGGTCGGCCCAATCGTCTTGACATAGCCATCGGGCAGTATCGCAGTGAGGTAGGTTTTTCTCTTCGCCATCGTCGCCTTCGATACCGCCGGGCGGCGCAATCGACCAGAAAATCGATCATCGTAGCGGCGGCACGGATACAAAGCGCGCCAGCAACGCTCCGTCTCGAGCGATCACGAAGGATATACGATGCCGATCAAGACTGCTGCCGACGTGTTCACCAAGCTCGACATCGAACTCAAGCCAGACCCCTCGCGGACCGTCATCCGACCCTTCAGCTTCGAGTATCCCGCGGCGTTCAAGGAAGGGCGTACGCCCCGGCCCGAGGCGGTGGCCGACCGTATCCGCGCTCTCGATCCGGCGATGCGCGCGCGCATGCTGGGGCTGCTCGAAAAGCCGATGAACGAACGTCATCGCAACGCCGAGCAGGTGTTCCTGCGCCGGTTCGAGGAAGTCCGCGACCAGATCGGCGTCGGCGAGGTCGACCATGACGAGCGCGTGCTGATCGGCGCGTATTTCAGCCAGGAATATGCCTTCGAGTCCGCCGCCCTGTTCAATCCCAGCATGGTGCGCCTTCCCGATCAGGATCCCAGCGAACCGGGTGCGGTGCGCTTCCTGCTGTCGCTGCGCGGCATCGGGGAGGGGCATATCTCGTCGGTCACGTTCCGCACCGGCGAATGGGGCCCGGGCGACCGCCTCGTCCTCGATCCTCCCAGCGCGAACGGGGTGACACCCCGGATACAGCGCGACGAGGAGGGCTGGGTGCGGCTGTGGTGCGAGGACAGCCAGGACGTGTCCGAGTCCGTCATCTTCCCGGTCCTGCCAAGCCAGCACCAGGGGGTCGAGGATCTGCGTCTCGTCAATTTCACCGATCACGACGGCGTCGAAAGCGTCATAGGCACCTACACCGCGTTCGACGGCAAGGATGCGCGGCAGGAGATGCTGCGCGGGATCGACCTGCGGACCTTCGAGATGCGCCCGCTCGCCGGGTCGATGACCGGCTACAAGGGCATGGCGCTGTTCCCGCGTCGGATCGACGACCAGTTCGTCATGCTCGGGCGGCAGGACAGCGAGAATATCTGGCTGCTGCGCTCGGACGATCTCTATACCTGGGACAGTGGCACGCCGATCATGGCGCCCAAATACCCGTGGGAATTCGTCCAGCTCGGCAATTGCGGATCGCCGATCGAGATCGACGAGGGCTGGCTGGTGTTCACCCACGGGGTCGGCCTGGTC
>JAYVRZ010000330.1:0-10931 GCA_043775965.1 Sphingomonas sp. | reverse complement strand
GCCCCCTCCCGCATGCGGGAGGGGGTTCTAGGACTTACAGCCCTTCGACGAACGCGGCGTAGGCGGCTTCGTCCATCAGGCTGTCGAGTTCGCTCGGGTCGCTGAGCGTCAGCTTGAAGAACCAGCCGGCCGCCTCTGCATCCGAGTTCACCAAGCTGGAGTCATCGGTCAAAGCTGCGTTGCCCTCGGTGACGGTGCCCGAGACCGGCGAATATACGTCCGACGCGGCTTTTACCGATTCGACGACCGCGGCTTCGTCGCCCTTGCTCAGCGTCTTGCCGGCTTCGGGGACGTCGACGAACACCACGTCGCCGAGCTGGCTCTGCGCGTATTCGGAGATGCCGACGGTGCCGACGTCGCCGTCGACATCGACCCATTCGTGATCCTGCGTGAAGTAACGGCTCATATCACTTGGCTCCTGCGCGGACGTAGCGGTGGGGAATGAAAGGCATCGTGGTGACGGTGGCGGTGTGGACCTTGCCGCGCTGCGCGATTTCGATGCGGGTGCCGGGGGCGGCGAGCGCGAGCGGCACATAGGCCATCGCGATCGGCTTCCCGAGCGTAGGTGCGAAGCCGCCGCTGGTAAGACGGCCGATCGTCGCGCCGGTGTCGTCGATCACCTCGGCGCCTTCGCGCGCGGGCTGGCGGCCCTCGACGATCAGGCCGACTCGCTTGGTGGCGGGGCCGTGCTCGCGCTGGGTGAGGATGCGGTCGGCACCGGGGAAGTCGGCAGCTTCGCGGCGGCGCTTCGACAGCGCGAAACCGAGGTCGGCCATGACCGGCGTGATCTCCGGATCGAGGTCGTGACCGTAGAGCGGCAGGCCGGCTTCGAGACGCAGCGAATCGCGCGCACCGAGGCCGATCGGCTTGATCTCGGGGAGCGCGAGCAGCGCGTCGGCGAAGGCTACGGCGTGCTCGGCGGGGAGCGAAATCTCGACGCCGTCTTCGCCGGTGTAGCCCGAGCGGCTGATCCACAGCGGGACGTCGTTCCAGTGGAACGCACCGGCGGTCATGAAGACGAGCGCGTCGATGCCGGGGACGATCCGCGCGACTGCTTCGACCGCTTTCGGGCCCTGCACCGCGAGCAACGCCTGGTCGTCGAGAATGTTGATCGTGACGTCGTCGGGGAGATGCTCGATCAGATAGCTGATGTCGTCATATTTGGTCGCGCCGTTGACGACGACGTAGAAGCTGCCGCTCGCGGTCGGCGACGGATGCAGCGGGTCGTACGCTTCCGGCTCGACGTCGTTCGCGGAGAACGGCGAAGGCTGGTCGTCGGGCAGACGCGTGGCCATCAGATCGTCGAGGATGCCGCCGTCCTGCGCGAGCAGCAGCGAATAGCGCATCTTGCCCTCGCTTAAGCCCGCGATATCGCCCGGCAGGACGGTCTCGAGCGCGTGTGCGACGCCTTCGCCGGAAAAGACGAGCTGGCCCATGTGGCTGACGTCGAACAGGCCGGCCGAGTCGCGCGTCCAGGCGTGCTCGGCCATGATGCCTTCATACTGAATCGGCATCTCGTAGCCGGCGAATTCGACCATCCGCGCGCCGTGGGCACGGTGCCACGCGTCGAGCGGCAACGGCAGGATCTCCGGCTCGACGTAATCGTCGGCCTGATCGATGATGCTGGCGTAATCGCTCATGGTTGTCTCCGTCGAAGGGGCGCGCGGCACCAATGGGTGCAACGATCCGAACCCCCTCTGTCACGGGACCTGAGAGCTTTCGCGCGAACAAAGTCCAGCGCTTACCCCTTCGGTGGCCCTCGACTCACGCCAGGACGCTTTCCAGAGTGTCGATCAGCCTCGCGCGGTCTCTGGTGCCTGAGAGATTCCGGGGTGGTTGCTCCTTCGGCGGTTCCCTTCCCTGTCATGGGCAGGCCCTCAAAGGACCGGAAACGCTCTCCCGCGCGGTGCCATGCCGGTTACCCGACATCGACGGTCCGACTTGTGACGCGGCGCACAATCTTAGTCAATCGAGGGTTTGGGGGTGGGGAAAGATTTAGCGCGCATCGGCCATCGTTCTGTCGCCTCGGACTAGCCGGCAGGACGGTAAGGCTGGCGTCGTGAGCCTCACGCCCCTCTCCCTTCCCACCGCAAGAGCGGCGGGCCCCTTCCCTCTCCCCGGCGGGGAGAGGGACAATGGCTTAGCGGGTGGCGTTGTACTTGAGCTGGTCGTCGGTGAGCTGGAAGCCGACCAGCGCCTCGAAGCTGGCGCGGAGCACGGCCTGGCGCACTTCAGGCGTGCTCAGCGGATCGACCGCGGCATCCTGGTCGCCGGCCTTGCGCTTGCGGGTCAGCTTCTCGCGAACGTCGTCCGGAAGGGTTGCCGCCGAGCGGGCGACGGTTGCCGATGCAGTGGCCGATGCCGACGCCAGCGCCTGGCCCGCGTCGAAGTGCAAAGCGACGCGGCCGATTCGCTTGGCGACGACCGCACTGCCACCGCGGACCACCGTGATGAAATACGGCAGAGTCACGTCGCGCGCACCCTCTGTGCGGTTTCGCCGGGCGCGGATGTCGAAGGTGACGCTGGTGACGACCTGATCGGTCGCGTCAGCGCACGTCGAGCGGACGTTGGTGATGAGCGCGGCGACGTCGATCGCCGACTGGTCGCGGCTGTTGACCGGATCGAAGAGCGTGATGTCGCCGGTCGCGGCGGGGATCGCGACGGGCGGGCAGACCGAGCGGACCGCGGAAATGCCGCCGGTGGCATCGACTTCGCCCTTGCCGGCGCACCCGGTCAGAAGGATCGCACACGCCGAAACGGCTAGGATGGGGGCTTTCACGGGAACGCGTACCTTCTCGAACGAGCGGAGGGAACACCGCGACGACGCGCGCTCCCTGATCGGCGGGCACCATAGGAACCGGCTATCGTCCAGGCAAGCAATCGCGTAGAGGCTGGCGCATCATGAGCCCAACCGACAAGCCGCCACTCGAACTGTTGATCGCAGCACCCCGAGGCTTCTGCGCCGGCGTCGACCGCGCCATCCGGATCGTCGAGCTGGCGATCGAGAAGCATGGCGCCCCGGTCTATGTCCGCCACGAGATCGTCCACAACAAGTTCGTCGTCGACACGCTGAAGGCGCAGGGCGCCGTGTTCGTCGAGGAGCTGGACGAGGTGCCGGACGGCGCACCGGTGGTATTCTCTGCGCACGGGGTGCCCAAGTCGGTGCCGCTCGCCGCGCAGAACCGCGGGCTCGACTATCTCGACGCGACCTGTCCGCTGGTATCGAAGGTCCACCGCCAGGCGGAACGGCTGGTCGGCGCGGGCCGGCATATCGTGTTCATCGGCCATGCCGGGCATCCCGAGGTGATCGGCACGTTTGGGCAGGTGCCACCGGGCGCGATGTCGCTGATCGAGACGGTCGAGGATGCCGAGGCGTTCGCACCCGTCGATCCCACCAACCTTGCCTTCCTGACGCAGACGACGCTGTCGGTCGACGATACCGCGGCGGTGGTCGCAACGTTGCAGCGGCGTTTCCCGCAGATGCTGCCGCCGCGCGGGGAGGACATCTGCTACGCGACCTCGAACCGCCAGACCGCGGTCAAGGCGATCGCGCATAGCTGTGACGCGATGCTGGTGATCGGCGCGCCCAATTCGTCGAACTCGGTACGGCTGGTCGAGGTCGCGGTGCGCGAGGGGACGCCGGCGATGCTGATTCAGCGCGCGGACGAACTCGACTGGGCATTCCTGCGCGGCGTCGGCACGCTGGGCATCACCGCGGGCGCCTCGGCCCCCGAACTGCTGGTCCGCGAGCTCGTCGACAAGCTCGCCGAACGCTTCACCATCTCGGAACGCGAAGTCGAGACGAACCGCGAGACGATCGCCTTCAAGCTGCCCCGAGGGCTGGAAGCCGCGGCTTAGCACATGGCGGTCTACACGCAGGTTTCGGCGGAGGCGCTCGGCGTCTTCCTCGCGCGCTTCGATCATGGCGAGCTGCTGTCGGCCAAGGGGATCGCCGAGGGGGTCCAGAACAGTAATTTCCTGGTCGAGACGACCGCCGATCGCTTCATCCTGACGCTGTACGAAGAGCGCACATCGACCCACGACCTACCCTTCTTCCTCGACATGCTCGATCACCTCGCGGACGACGGTAATCCAGTGCCGCGCGCGCTGCCCGACCGTAACGGCATGGCGATTCAGCAACTTGCCGGTCGCCCGGCCTGCCTGATCGAGTTCCTGACCGGCGTGTCCGTCTCGCATCCGACCGCGGCCCAGGCCTATGCGGCGGGCGCGGCGATGGGCGACATGCACACCAGCCTCGCGGGGTTTGCGCAGACCCGGGTCAATCCGCTCGGTGCCGACAGCTGGCGGCCGCAGCTCGAACGCTGCGGACGAGACATCGATACGATCTCGCCCGACCTGTTCAGCCGGACCGAGGCGGCGCTCACTTCGGTGCTGGCCGAATGGCCGACCGACCTGCCGATGGCGGCGATCCATTCGGACCTGTTTCCCGACAACGTGCTGATGCTCGGCGACCGGGTGACCGGGGTGATCGACTTCTATTTCGCCTGCACCGACATCCGCGCGTATGATCTGGCGGTGATGCACACGTCCTGGGCGTTCGATGCGAACGGTGAGAACTACGATCCGGCGATCGGCGCCGCGCTGGTCGATGGTTATGCCAGCCGCTTCGCGTTGTCGGATTCGGAGCGCGCCGCACTGCCGATCCTGGCGCGCGGTGCGTGCCTTCGCTTCCTGCTGACACGAGCGTGGGATTGGCTCAACACACCGGCCGACGCGCTGGTGACGCGCAAGGATCCGCTGGCCTATTGGCGGCGGTTCGAGGCGTATCGCAAGGACGATCTGTTCGCATGACCGACAGCGAGATGAGCCCGACGACGAGCCCGACGATGACTAAGGTCGAGATCTACACCGACGGCGCGTGCAAGGGAAACCCCGGCCCCGGCGGCTGGGGCGCGGTGATCCGCATGGGCACGCACGAGAAGGAACTCTCGGGCGGCGAGACGCCGACGACCAACAACCGGATGGAGATGACCGCGGCGATCGAGGCGCTCAACGTGCTCACCCGTCCGTGCGCGGTGACGCTGTATACCGACAGCAAATACGTGATGGATGGCCTCACCAAATGGGTGAAGGGCTGGCAGCGCAACGGCTGGAAGACCGCCGACAAGAAGCCGGTGAAGAACGCCGAGCTCTGGCACGCGCTGCTCGCGGCCGTCGCCCGGCACAAGATCGAATGGCAATGGGTCAAAGGCCATGCCGGCCACCCGGAGAACGAGCGCGCCGACCGGTTGGCGAGCGACGCGGCGGTGGCGGCCGGACGGCGCTAGGCGCCCTTCCGGCACTGCGGAGCACCCGACTACGCGCCGACCACGTCGCCGAACTGCGTGTCGGGCCGGACCGCATCGCGCCACGACGGATCGCGGTTCAGCGTCACGTTTATGATGACCACCCCGGCATGCGATGGCCGAGCGGGCGCGCGTGGCAGGCGGATCACGCGGCGGCTCGAGCGGTAGGCGGCCAGCGTCGTGGCCTTGGTCCGGCGGGCGGCATCGGCGGCGTGCCACCCGATGATCGCCAGTGCGACCTGCGCGGTATCGCTGACCGCGACTCGCGACTGATGACCGCGCTCTCGAGCTCGCTGCCAGGACCGCTGCACCCACCCCTGTTGCTCGAATGCCGAGACGTCGGTCGAGCGCCAGGCGACCCGCAGGCCGTCGGGGACCCCGGTCCAGCTATCGCCCGCCGAGCCCGGCTCCGCGCCGACCACCGACGGGGCGGAGCGGATCAGGTCGTGTCGGCACCGCTGGCAGCGGCTGAACAGGAAACCCTGATTTTCCAGGACGAGCGGCGCGGCGCGGTGCCCCGAGGCGAGACAGAGCAGGTTCATGATGATCCTCCTTGGTAAGCGGCGGTTTGACAAGCGACGGTGCGAGAGAGTCGAGATGCAATGCGGCGAGGACGATCAGGTCGCGCGGCCCCTGCTCGAGCACGGAATCGAGGTTCCAGACCTCGAAATGGCGCCCCATGCCGACCAGCAGCGCACGCTGGCGCACGCCGCGTCGCGCGCGCATCCACGATGCGATCCGGATGCGGCCCTTGCCGTCCATCTGGGCCGGCGCGACGAACCCGAGACGCCGCCGGAGCAGCATGTCGCGCGCGCCGCATTCCCAGCCGCGCCGCTCCAGGTTCCGGTGATGATCCGCAACGCTCTGCCGGTCATAGACCAGCATGCAGGGATCGTCGGCATGAAGTCCGATGAACAGATCATCCCGCGCCGCCCGCGATTGAATGGTGATACAGAAATGTTCCGGAAGGATCAGTTCGCCCTTGGCACTGATCGTCGAAACCGCACTTCCCACGAAGAGATCATCCATTGCGCCTGCACCATCAACTAACAGGTTCAGACAAAGCTCGCGCGGCGATCATCTATACTATTAACGTCGTCCAGCTCTGCCAACCCAATCGGTATGATCCGTTAACCATTTGTCGTAAATAACATATTTATAGTTTGCAGGACTAACTCGTTGCTGTTTGTTTTGGCCGACCAAGGCAAAAGATTCTCGAATGATTTGGACGATTCACACTCCGATCTGGTGTGCGAATTTGGCGAAACACTCGAAAAGGATTCTATATCGCTCGGGGATTGATGCGGCCAAAGCGCCGTATCGGCGCCGACCGGACGGCGAATCGCCATCGATCGCCAGCGAATCAGAAGCGTGTGGGCGCGTACCGGTCGGGATCTATCGCCGCGACGATCGAGTCGGGCTGCGTGCCCAGCAACAGCGCAGCGGCCAGCAGCGCGGCGGCGGGAGCGGTCTGGATGCCGAAGCCGCCCTGCCCCGCGCACCAGAAGAAACCGGGGACGGCGCGGTCGAAGCCGTACACCGGCAGGCGATCGGGGGCGAAGGTGCGCAGCCCCGCCCAGGTCCGCTCGACCGCGGCGACGCGCCAGTCGACGACGTGCTCGAAGCGGTCGACCGCGATCGCAACGTCGATCTCCTCGGGGGCGGCGTCGCACGGGCTGGTCGGCGTTTCGTCGTGCGGGCTCAGCCACAGGCGACCGCCGGGCTCGGGTTTGAAATAGAAGCGCCCGGCAATGTCGGCGACGTGCGGCATGCCGTCCGCCGCGCCGGGATCGGTACGCAGTTGCACCATCGTCCGGCGATACGCCTGAAAGCCGAGCGGCCGGACGCCCGCGCCGATCGCGACAATGTCCGCCCAGGCGCCCGCCGCGTCGACGAGAACGCGCGCGCGGAACGGGCCTGTCTTCGTTTCGATCGACCATATGCCATCGGCCCGCGTGGCGCCGACGAACGCGGCATCGGTGACGAAGTCCGCCCCTGCGCGCCTGGCGGTGGCGATGCTCGCGGCATGGAGCGCGGCGACGTCGATATAGGCACAGCTCGCCTCCTGCACGCCGAGCGTCCATTCGGGGCGCAGGCCGGGGATGAATGCCGCCGGATCGACCCGGTCGAGGACCACGTCGCTGCCCGCGAACGCGGCAAGGAACGCGTCGATCGCCGGGGCGTCCTCGGCGCGGCCGATGTGCAGCGAGCCGAGCGGTGCGAGATGCCCGCCGGCCTGGAGCAACGGCCCCGACGCGGTCGTCAGCGGCTGGATATCCGGGCCGCCATAGGTCTCCGACCAGAACGCGGCCGACCGCCCGGTCGCGTGATAGCCGGGGGCATCCTCGGCTTCGAGGACGAGCACGCGCGCTGCCGATCCGATCGCCGCGGCCAGGCTGGCGCCTGCCATCCCGGCGCCGACGATCGCGATGTCGTACACCGGCATCACGAACGCGCCCTCACGCGCCGGGCATCACACACCGGGCGGCACGCACGCGTCGAGGAACGAATCGATCGCGGCCAGCGCGCGGTTCCGTACGCCGTCCGCCTCGCGAAGAATCTCGTGCGCCGATTCGCCGCCGAAGCGGACGACCTGTGCGTTGGGCAGGCGCGCGGCGAGGCGTAGCGCGGCGCGCGGATCGACCAGCTTGTCGGTCTCCGCGACCAGCATCAACACGGGCGTGTCGATCGATTCGATCCGCGGATCGACCGCGAGCGCGGCGGCGCCGGCGAACCCCTGCGCGAGCCACGCCCAACTCGGCGGCCCGAGCACGAGTTCGGGATTTTCCTCCTGCCACCAGCGTTCGTCGCCATACCGTCCGACGTCGTGCGTCAACAGTGCCTGGCGCGAGGCGATCGTGCCGGGGCGTTCGTTGCTGCGCCACGCCGCGCGCGACGGATCGCCGCGCCGCGTCATCCACCGCGCGACCATGCCGCTGAACGCCGCCCCCAGCGGCGCCTTCAGCCCGATCATTGGCGCGACGAGGATCGCTGCATCCGGCACGATCGCGCGATCGGCGAGCGCCCGCATCACCATCATGCCGCCCATCGAATGACCCACCACGACACTTGGCAAAGACGTGCCGCTCTCGACGATCCAGTCCGCCCAGAACGCCTTCAAATCGGCGTCGAACACCGCGTAGTCGCTTGCATGCCCGACATGCGGATCGGCCGAAAGCCGTCCCGAACCACCCTGCCCGCGCCAGTCGAACGCCGTCACCGACCAGCCCTGCGCCCGCAGATGCGCGAGCGTTTCCAGATACTTCTCGAAAATGTCGCCGCGTCCCGTCTGGAACAGCAGGCGACCGCGCGGGCGCACTGCCGGCCAGTCGAACCGGCGAAGTTTCCAGCCGTCGGACGTGCTCCAATAGCCGATCCATGCGCCTGCCGGAATCGCACGGCGAACGGGGTCGGATGGCGTAGTCGCCGGGACGGTTACTTTTTCGAAAGCCATCTCCGTTAGGACCTAGCCGATGGGGTGGAACATTGCTCTTCCAATTTTGATCTTCGTGCTCGGTGGCCTGCTGGTCTCGGCGGGCATTCAGGATGCGCGGACGCGCGAGATCGCCAATTGGAAGAACGCCGCGGTCGCGCTGCTGGCGCCGCTATGGTGGTATGCGAACGGGCTGGACGTCTGGCCCGACATGGCGTTGCAGGTCGGCGTCGCGCTGTCGGTGTTCGCGGTGTTCCTGGTCGCGTTCCATTTCGGGATGATGGGCGGCGGCGATGTGAAGCTGATCGTCGCGCTCGCCTTGTGGCTGCCGTTCCCGGCGTTCCTGACGATGCTCATGGTCATGTCGATCGCCGGCGGAATCGTCACTGTCGTGATGATGATCGAGCGCGCCTGGAAGAAAAACCAGGGCCAAGTGGAAGTCCCGTATGGAGTCGCCATAGCAATCGCCGGGCTTCTCGCGCTCCGCGAACCACTCCTTAACCAGTTTCAGTGATGATTAATGTCGGAACACACTCCCGGCGCCCGAAAGGCACGATGTAGTCATGGATAGTCGCAAGATCATATTGCTGGTTGGCGCGCTGATAGTCGCGGCCATCACGGCATTCTTTGCCAGGACGCTCATCGCCGGGAGTTCCGCGCCGCAAGCCGGCGCCACCGTCATGGCCGCGCCGGTCATCGACGGGCCCGAAGTGCTGGTGGCGACCCGCTCGCTGCCAGTCGGCACGATCCTCGACGCGACCGCGCTGAAATATCAGCCCTGGCCGAAAGAGCTGGTCGACAACGCCTATTACCTCAAGGACAAGACCAACCTCCAGTCGCTGCAGGGCACGGTGGTACGCAGCAACATCACCGCCGGGCAGCCGGTGACTCAGGGGTCGCTGGTGAAGCCCGGCGATCGCGGCTTCCTGGCGGCAGCGCTTGGGCCGGGCATGCGCGCGGTTACCGTGCCGGTGTCGGCGCAGGCGGCGGTCGCGGGCTTCGTGTTTCCAGGCGACCGGATCGACCTGGTCCTGACGCAGACCGTCGCGGGCGGCGGCGATGGCCAGCCGCTGAAGGTATCCGAGACGATCATGCGCAACATCCGCGTGCTCGCCACCGACCAGCGCACCGACAATCTCGTCGGCGAAGACGGCAAGACGCAGGTCCGCACCTTCTCCAACGTGACGATCGAGGCGACGCCGAAGATGGCTGAGCAGGTCGCGGTCGCACAGACGCTCGGTTCGCTGTCGCTGTCGCTGCGCTCGATCGCCGACAATTCGGCCGAACTCGAGGAAGCGATCGCATCGGGCGCGGTGAGGGTGCCTGACGGCAACGATCCCAAGGCGGAGAAGGCGATGATGGTGCGGCTCGCTAGCCAGCCATCCGGCGGTGCCTCGACCTTCCAGACCGGTGCCGACGTCTCGCGCTACCAGCGCAGCAGCGTCCCCGGCAAGGCAGTCGAAGGCGGCGGGATGAGTGGCCCGGCGATGCAGGGGGTTCCGGTGTCGCCATCCGGTGGCGGCGCGATCGCGGTCCAAGGACCGGTCGTACGGGTCGCCCGAGGCAACGCATTGACCGTCGTACCGGTCGGGGGGAAGAATTAAGATGCGCAGTTCCATGACGCTTCGGGGTGCTCCCCTCGGCTGGACGATCGCGGTCGCCCTGGTCGCCATCGCCGCCGCCCCCTCGGTTCCCGCCCTTGCCCAGCGCGCGAAATCTGCGATGGCGCCATCGGGTGCGCCGGTGGTCCAGGTCAACACCGGCCGCGGCCGACTGGTGACGCTGGCACGGCCGATGACCGATCTCTTCGTCGCCGACGATACGATCGCCGATGTCCAGGTCCGCTCGCCGACCCAGCTCTACGTGTTCGGCAAGAAGACCGGCGAGACGACCATTTCCGCGACCGCCAAGGGCGGCGCGGTGGTCTATGCCGCGACCATCCGGGTCGGCAACAACCTCGATTCGGTCCAGCAGATGCTGGGGCTCGCGATGCCCGACGCGCAGGTCGTGGCGACACCGATGAATGGCTTGATACTGCTCACCGGCACGGTCGCCGCGCCCGAGGACGCAGCCGAGGCAGAGCGCTTGGTGCAGGCGTTCGTGGGCGATTCGACCAAGGTGTTGTCGCGCCTCAAGACCGCGACCCCGCTGCAGGTAAATCTGCAGGTCCGCGTTGCGGAAGTCAGCCGCAG
>JAYVRZ010000329.1:0-4270 GCA_043775965.1 Sphingomonas sp. | reverse complement strand
CGTTCGTCGACCGGATCGTCTGGATCGACAAGCGCGTGCAGGATCTCGAGCTCGACAACACGCTGGTACTTTCGACCGACCAGCTTCGGCTAGAGGTCGACGCCTATGCGCGCTACCGGATCGTCGACCCGCGCAAGATGCGCAACGCGGTCGGCAGCGAGGATCGGATCCCCGATCAGCTTCGCCCCATCCTCGGTTCTGCGCTGCGCAACGAACTCGGCAAGCGCAAGTTCGTCGAGCTGCTGAGCCCCGAGCGATCGGAGCTGATGGATAACATCCAGACCGGTCTGCAGCGTGTCGCCAGCCAGTACGGCGTCGAGATCGTCGACGTCCGGATCAAGCAGGCGAACCTGCCCGTCGGCCTCCCCCTCGAAAGCGCGCTCAAGCGCATGTCGAGCGCGCGCCAGCAGGAGGCGATCACGATCCGCGCCGAAGGCCAGAAGCAGGCGCAGATCGTCCGCGCCCAGGCCGATGCGGACTCGGCCAAGATCTACGCCGAGAGTTTCGGCAAGGACGCCGATTTCTATGACTTCTACCGTGCGATGCAGTCATATCGTCACACGTTCGGCGCGGATGGTGGGCCGGCACCGGAAGGATCGACCTCGATCATTCTTTCGCCGAACAACAGTTATCTGAGGGAATTCGAGGGCCGCGGGCGTTGAGCCTGCGGAACCTTCGAAGGCCAAACCCTATTCAAGCATCGTTCAGCACGGCTTGCCTAACGGCCATCTGTTTCGAACGATGAAACGAGAGGACAACATCCTAGTGCGTTACGCCTACGCCATTACCAGTGCTCTTCTCTTCGGCGGCGCGACTGCGACGCTCGCGCTCCAGCCGGGCTCCGCCCAGGTCGCGCAGAACGACCCCGGCCAGATCCAGGCTGCGGCGCCGCGCCCCGGTGCACCGATGAGCTTCGCCGACATGGTCGCCAAGCTTCAGCCCGCGGTAGTCAACATCTCGACCAAGCAGACCATCGTCCAGGCTCAGCAGGCCAATCCGTTCGCGGGCACGCCGTTCGGCGACCTGTTCGGCGGCATGGGCGGCGGTCAGGGCGGCGCGCCGGTGAAGCGCGAAGGCGCCTCGCTCGGCTCGGGCTTCCTGATTTCGCCGGACGGCTATGTCGTCACCAACGCACACGTGATCCGGCCCGGTGCCAAGGGCGCGACGGTCAATTCGATCACGGTCACGCTGACCGACAAGAAGGAATATGTCGCCAAGGTCATCGGCCAGGATCAGGATTCCGATCTTGCGTTGCTGAAGATCGACGCGACCAACCTGCCGTTCGTCCGCTTCGGCGATTCGTCGCGCGCACGCGTCGGCGACTGGGTTGTCGCGATCGGCGAGCCGTTCGGCCTCGGCGGCACGGTCACGGCCGGGATCATCTCGGCGATCAATCGCGTAACCGGCCAGGGCGGCGCCTATGACCGCTTCATCCAGACCGATGCGTCGATCAACCAGGGCAATTCCGGCGGCCCGATGTTCGACCTGAACGGCAACGTGATCGGCATCAACTCGCAGATCTTCAGCCAGTCGGGTGGCAACATCGGCATCGGCTTCGCGATCCCCGCGGAGCAGGCCAAGCCGATCATCGACACCTTCATGAAGGGCGGCTCGATCAAGCGCGGCTATCTCGGCGTGAACCTCGGCGGTCCGGTCGACGACGATGCCGCAGCCGCGCTTGGCATTCCGAAGAACCAGGGCGAGCTGATCGCGCGCGTCGAGCCCGATGGCCCGGCGGCAAAGGGTGGCCTGAAGCTCGGCGACGTCGTGACCAAGGTCAATGGCCAGCCGGTCAGCGCCGACCAGACGCTGTCGTACCTCGTGTCGCGCGTGACGCCGGGTCAGGTCGCACGCCTGGACGTGTTGCGTGCCGGGCGTCCGCAGGTGATCAACGTGACGGTTGCCGAGCGGCCATCGGCGGAGAAGCTGCAGGCGCTGGTCGGCGGTGGCGACGACGACTTCAGTACGGATGGCGACGACGACACGCCCGGTACGGTGACGCCGGCAACGGGCAACGGCCTCGGCATGACCGTGCAGCCGCTGACCTCGGCGATCGCGCGGTCGATCGGCGTCGATGCGACCGTCCAGGGTGTTGTCATCGCGCAGGTCGACCAGTCGAGCGATGCGTTCGGCAAGCTGAAGCGCGGCGACGTGATTACGGCGATCAACGGTGCTCCGGTACGCGCTGCCGCCGACCTCGCCTCGGCAGTGGCGCAGGCCAAGGCGGCGGGGCGTCCGCAGGTGTTGCTGCTGGTGCAGCGCGGCCGCGGGGCCAGTGCCTTCATCGCGGTGAAGATCAAGTAACCGCCGACTGACACGATCGACCGAAAAGGACCGTCGCTCGCCCGAGCGGCGGTCCTTTTTCTTTGCGTCGCGTGGGGTTAGGGTCCGCGCGAGACAATCGAGGACGACACCCATGAGCGACGGCATCTTCATCGGCGCAAGCGTGGACGGCAAGCCGCAGACGCTCGAACTCAAGCGCGCCAACCGCCACGGCCTGATCGCGGGCGCGACCGGCACCGGCAAGACGGTGACGTTGCAGGGGATCATCGAGGGCTTTTCGGCGAACGGCGTGCCGTGCTTCGTCGCCGATGTGAAGGGCGATCTGTCGGGGCTCGCGATGGCCGGCTCGCCGACCGCCAAGACGCATGCGACCTTCGCCGAGCGTGCCAAGGCGATCGGGGACGAGAGCTGGGCTTATGCCGACAATCCGGTGCAGTTCTGGGACTTGTTCGGCGAGCAGGGCCATCCGATCCGCACCACGATCAGCGAGATGGGCCCGCTGCTGCTGTCGCGGCTGATGGACCTCAACGAGGTGCAAGAGGGCGTGCTGACGATCGCCTTCCATGTCGCGGACAAGGAAAAGCTGCTGCTGATCGACCTCGACGATCTCCAGGCGATGCTGACCGAGTGCGCGGGGCGGGCGGACGAGCTGACGACGACCTATGGCAACGTGTCGAAGCAGTCGATCGGCGCGATCCAGCGCTCGCTGCTCCAGTTGCGCACGCAGGGCGCGGAGCATTTCTTCGGCGAGCCCGCGCTGGAAATGAACGACTTCATCGGCGTCGACGATCGCGGCCGGGGGATCGTCAACATCCTCGCCGCCGACAGGCTGATGGCCTCGCCGAAGCTGTATTCGACGTTCCTGCTGTGGCTCATGAGCGAACTGTTCGAGCATCTTCCCGAGGTCGGCGATCCCGACAAGCCGGTGCTGTGCTTCTTCTTCGACGAGGCGCATCTGCTGTTCGACGAAGCCCCGAAGGCGTTGCTGGAGAAGATCGAACAGGTCGTCCGGCTGATCCGCTCGAAGGGGGTGGGCGTGTATTTCATCACGCAGAACCCGATCGATATTCCGGATACCGTGGCGGGGCAGCTCGGCAACCGGGTGCAGCATGCGTTGCGTGCGTTCACGCCGCGCGATCAGGCGGCGGTGCGCTCGGCGGCGGAGACGTTCCGGGCCAATCCTGGCGTCGACGTCGCGACGATCATCACCGAGCTGAAGGTGGGCGAGGCTTTGGTGTCGCTGCTCCAGGCGGATGGGTCGCCGACCCCGGTCGAGCGCACGCTGATCAAGCCGCCCGCGTCCAGGGTTGGACCGATCACGCCGGCCGAGCGGAAGGTGATGATCGATACGGATGCGGTCGGCGCCAAGTACGACACGCTGGTCGATCGCGAGTCGGCGGAGGAATTGCTGGCTGCCAAGACGCAGGAGGCGAGTGCCGCGGCGGCCGAGGCCAAGGCGACGACCGAGGCGGAGAAGACCGCGGCGGCGCAGGCGAAGCTCGATGCGAAGGCGGCGAAAGAGGCCGAACGCACACGGATCGCGGACCAGCGCGAGGCGGATCGCCAGCAGCGCGAGGCCGACCGCGAGCAGGCGAACTCGCCCTGGACCAAGATGGCGACCTCCGCGACGCGCGCGGCGAGTTCGTCGATCGGGCGGCAGGTGGCCAACGAGATCGGCAAACAGGTATTCGGGACAAAGTCGCGTCGGTCTTCGTCGAGCGGCGGGTTGGTCGGCACCGTGCTGCGCGGGGTTTTAGGCGGGCTCTTCCGGGGGTAAGCTCCGAGTAAGGGTGTTCTCCCGCGAAGGCGGGAGCCCAGACTGGGTCCCCGCCTTCGCAGGGACACATGGAGGCAGATGATGAGCTTGGATTTTGAAAGCACCACCGACTGGACCGCGATCGGCGAGGACAGCCTCGACGACGCAATAGAACTCCGTCGCGCGATCCATGCCGACCCCGAAGTCGGCCTCCACTGCCCCCGCACCTCG
>JAYVRZ010000328.1:0-6417 GCA_043775965.1 Sphingomonas sp. | reverse complement strand
CACGGTGAAGGTGACGTACACCGACCCGAGCAGCCGCGTGAGCGTCACCCCGGGCGTCGCGGTCGCGATGAACGAGAAGGTGAACGCGTCGAGCACCGCATACAGGAACGTCGCCGCGGCGAGCGTCGCGATCGTCAGGAAGATCCCGACCAGCCGGTTCATCCGCCGATACTGGCCGTACATCGTCGAAAGCAGCAGCGTGATGCAATATCCGACGATCGCCTCGACGATCACCGGGATCACCCCGTCGAGCGACAGCCCGTTCGAGATCGACACCACGCCGCGTAGCAGCAGGTACCCGCTCCACCCGACCGCCTGCAAAATCCAGAACGCCCGCGCCTTGTTCTCGAAGAACGGCCGCGCGGTGAAGGGCAGGCGCCGGGCGGAGGCGAAGGCGGACGAGCCGTTGGGCGAGGCAGGAGGAATAGCCATGGGCCCGCGGTCTTACACGCGCCGGCTAGCGCACGCAAAAGCTGCGGAGATTCAACGAATACGCGTTGCGCTGCTTTCTCTCCCACGCCTTTCGGGAAGCGATAAAGCTGCGTCGCCACTCCCCTACCAGTTCCCGGGCGGAGGCCGGGGCCCAGCTGGCAAGGTCATGATAAGGAAGCGCGGCACTCCGTTTGGCACCCGCCCAACGGGATCCAGCCCCCGCCGGGGAACGCTGCGCGCTGTCAGGCATACCCACCCAGACGAAACGTCCACTTGTCGCGCGCTCCCGCCTACCGCAAACCAGCCCCAGCATGGCCGCCCTCTGCACCCTGACCGCGACGCATCGCACATGGCTGTTGGTGGTGTTTGCCTGCGCCATGCTCGTCCGCGCGCTGATCCCGACCGGCTGGATGCCGGTTGCCGACGCGCAAGGGTTCCGTATCGTCCTTTGCTCCGGCACTGGTCCGGCGATGCCCATGGCCAAGGCGCCGATGGATCATGCGATGCCCGGCATGGATCACAAAAAATCGTCTGATCACCACGACCAGGGCCCCGAACACCCCTGCGTGTTCGCTGGCGTCACTCCCGCGATCGCCGCGCCGACGCTTGCCGCCCCGCTGCCGCCCGTCCGCATCCGCGCGACGCCCGCCCCGGCGCGCGCCCTTGTCGCGATCGGCCACGGCCTCGCCGCACCGCCACCCCCGCAGACCGGACCGCCCACCTTCGCCTGACGCCGCGCGCCGCTCTCGAGCAGCGCCGCCACGCCCGGAATCGAAGGACACATAATGCCAACGCTCCCCAGCGCGCGAACCCGAGGGTTCGCCTGCGCATCGCTGATCGCGCTCGCCGCCCCCGCTTTCGCCGCAGACGACGACAAACCACGCGCCGACATCCTCGTTCTCGCGCGCAAGCAGGCGCCGTCGATCGAGAACGCCCCCGCCACGCGCGCCGGCGTCGACGCCGCGACGATCGCCACCACCGTCAACGCGATCAACGCCGAGGACAGCCTCAAATACCTGCCGAGCCTGCTCGTGCGCAAACGCCATATCGGCGACACCCAGGCCCCGCTCGCCACGCGCACGAACGGCGTCGGCGCCAGCGCACGCAGCCTGGTCTATGCCGACGGCGCGCTGCTCTCCGCGCTGATCGGCAACAACAATACCAATGCCTCCCCCCGCTGGGGCCTCGTCAGCCCGCAGGAGATCGCGCGTATCGACGTCCTCTACGGGCCGTTCTCCGCCGCCTATCCGGGAAATTCGATCGGCGCGGTCGTCAACATCACCACGCGATTGCCGGACAAACTCGAAGCCACCATCACCGCCGGCACCAACCTCCAACGCTACGATCAGTACGGCACGCGCGACACGCTCCCGGCCTACCAGGTCGGCGCGACGCTCGGCGACCGCTTCGGCCCGCTCAGCCTGTTTGCAAGCTACGACCACGTCACCAGCAACAGCCAGCCTTTGCTCTACGTCACCGCCCCGCGCCCGACCGCGACCAGCACGGCCGGCAGCCCCGTCACCGGCGGCTATGACGACGTCAACCGCACCAACGCCCCGATCCGCGTGCTCGGCGCGAGCGGGATCGAACACCAGCAACAGGACCGCCTCAAGCTCAAGGCCGCGCTCGACGTCACGCCCGACATCCGCCTGACCTATGTCGGCGCACTGTTCCTCAACGACACCGACGCGGTCGCGCAAACCTACCTGACCGACGCGACCACGGGCCAACCCGCCTATGCCGGCAGCTTCAACATAGACGGCCGCGCCTACACGGTCGCGCCGAGCGCCTTTTCGGGCGGCACCTACGCACAGGATCAGCGCCACTGGAGTCATTCGCTGTCCGCCACCGGCACGTCCAAGGCGATCGACTGGCAGGTCATCGGTACGCTCTACGACTACGCGCGCGACATCCAGCGCATCCCGACCACCGCGCTCCCAACTGCACGGACCGGCGGGGCAGGGACGATCGCTCGGCTCGACGGCACCGGCTGGACGACGCTCGACGCCAAGGCCGCATGGCACGGCGGCAACCACGTCGTCAGCGCCGGCGCGCATCTCGATCGGTTCGAATTGAACAGCAACCGCTATGCTGCAACCGACTGGATCGCCGGAAGCCAAGGCGCCCTCAACCTCCAGTCGAAAGGCAAGACCCGCACCGCGGCATTATGGGCGCAGGACGCCTGGAGGCTGATCCCCGACGTCACGGTGACGCTCGGCGGCCGCTATGAATGGTGGCGCGCCTATGACGGCCGCAACTTCTCACTGGCCCCCGCGATCGCCGCGACGCAGCCCGAACTGGACGCCGCCCGCTTCTCCCCCAAGGCCTCGCTCGCCTGGGAAGCCACTCCCAACTGGACTGCCCGCGCCTCGTTCGGCACGGCGTGGCGCTTCCCCACCGTCGGCGAACTCTACCAGATCGTCACCACGCCGGTCGCCGCCATTCCAAACCCGACCCTGAAACCCGAACGCGCGCTCTCCGAGGAGTTCAGCGTCGAGCACCACGACGACCACGGCACGCTCCGCGTCGCGCTCTTCAACGAATCGATCAAGGATGCGCTGATCTCGCAGACCGGCCCGCTCAACGGCACCACCACGCTCGCCACCTTCGTCCAGAACGTCGACCGAACGCGCGCAAGGGGCGTCGAGGCGGCGGTCCAGCGCACGGATATCATCGACCGGTTCGACCTGACGGCCAGTGTAACCTACGCCGACGCCGTCACGCGGGCTAACCCCGCATTCCCCGCCTCGGTCGGCAAACGCCTGCCCCAGGTCCCCCGGTGGAAAGCGACCCTCGTCGGTACATGGCGCCCCGCCGACGGCATCGCGCTCACCGCCGCCGGCCGCTACGCCAGCCGCCTCTACGGCACGCTCGACAACAGCGACGTCGTCGGCAACACCTATCAGGGCTTCTACAAATACCTCGTCGTCGATCTCCGCGCGCAGTTCCGAGTCGGCGATCACTACACGCTCGGCCTCGGCGTCGATAATGTCGGCAACGACCGCTATTTCCTGTTCCACCCCTTCCCACAGCGCAGCGTCCAGGCGGACCTCACATGGAAGCTGTGACAAGCACGGGGCAGGGCACCTCCTGGTACAATGCGGTCTGGCGCTGGCATTTCTACGCCGGGCTGTTCTGCATGCCGTTCATCCTGTGGCTGTCGGTCACCGGCACGATCTACCTCTGGAAACCGCAGATCGAGGCCTGGCAGGAACGCGCCTATGACCACCTCCCGGTAACCGCCGCGCGAGCAACCCCCGAGGCGATCGTCGCCACCGCACTCGCCGCGCAACCCGGCGCGCGCCTGAGAAAATACGAACGCCCCGAAACGCCGACCCAGGCCGTCCGCATCCTGATCACAAAGGACGGCGTCGAGACGCGCGTCTACGTCGATCCCTACCAGTCCAAGGTCCTCGGCAGCGTTCGCGAGGACGCGCGCCTGATGAAGACCATCTCCGCACTCCACGGCACATTGCTCGCAGGGAAAGTCGGCAGTTGGCTCGTCGAGATCGCCGCCTGCTGGACGATCACGATGCTGCTCACCGGCCTCTATCTCTGGTGGCCGAGAGCCCGGAAGGGCCTCGCCGGCGTGCTCTACCCCCGCTGGCGCAGCGGCCGCCGCCTCTTCTGGCGCGACACCCACGCGGTCGCCGGCATCTGGGTAAGCCTGGCTGCGGTGTTCCTGATCTCGACCGGTCTCCCCTGGGCGAACGCCTGGGGTAGCTATCTCGGCGCGGTCCGCACGGCGACCGGCACCACCGACGGCCCGGTCGACTGGAAGATCGCCGGCCAACTCGCCGACAGATCGAGGGCGAAGGCCGGCGCGCACGCCGAGCACGAAGGCATGGCGATGCCCGCACCCGCCGCCCGTCCAGGCGACCTCGACCGCATGGTCGCGACGGCCGAACGCCTGCCGCTAGCCGCCCCCGTCCTGATCGCGCCAAAGCCCGGCACCCCGAACTGGACGATCGTCTCCGATTCCCCCAACCGCCCGCAGCGCACCCGCCTGACCCTCGACAGCGCGAGCGGCCAGATCCTCGACCGCCGCGACTTCGCCCAGCGCCACTGGATAGACCGCGCGATCGGCTACGGCATCGCCATCCACGAAGGCGCCTTTCTCGGCCTGGCAAACCAGATCCTCGGCACGCTGGTAACGACGCTGCTGGCGACTCTATCGGTCTCGGGCACCGTCATGTGGTGGCGCCGCCGCAAACCCGGCACGCTCGGCGCACCCTCAAGGCTAACCCGCCCCCGCTACCGGTGGAGCCTGATCGCGGCGATCACGACGCTCGGCGCTGCCATGCCCCTGTTTGGTGCAACGCTCCTAGCGATGCTCGTGATCAACCGTATCACCACGCGCGCCTGAAACGAAAAAGGCCGCCGCTCCCCGAAAGGAACGGCGGCTTGGTTCGACCGATAGGGTCGGACGCGCTTAGAAGGTGAAGCGTGCGCCGAGACGGATCGTGTAGAGCGACTGGGTCGTGTTCAGAATGGAGTCGGTCGGCGCGGTGTAGGACGAGTAGCGGTACTGTGCGCACGCCTGCGATGAGGTCGTGGCGATGGTTGCCGCCGTGGGCGTCGTTCCGGTTGGTGTGGCGACTGTCAGGCATTGAACTTGGACGACACCCGCGGTGGCCGGGAAACCGGTCTGGCGAAGCCCACCCCACTTCTTGTTGAGGAAGTTGGTGAAGTTGTTGATGTCGCCGAACAGGGTGATGCGCGATCCGCCGATGAAAGTCGGGATTTCCTGCTCGACGTGGAGATCGATGCGCGTATTGGCACGGCTGCGGGCGATGTTCTTCGCCGCGATGCGACCGCGATAGTTTTTCAGGTTGGTGTTGTTGATAAGCGTGTCGAGTGCGTTCTGCGTGATAGCGTTGTCGTAGCTTACCAAGGCATCGGCCGTGCTGCTGGGAACGTACAGCAGGTTGGTCGACTGGTTAGCCGTCAACACCGTGCCGAACACCGCCGACCGGTTGGCGGTATTGTCGAGGAAGGTGAAGCTGTACGGATTGCCCGCACGAGTCTCGCCGAACAGCTGCAACACGGTCTTGTAGTCGCCGAAGAAAGCATGGTCGTAACCGACGCTGTACTTGAACGACCAGGCAGTCTGGTTGTCCGAGATGCCGAGTGCTGGCGTGTTCGGATCGGAGAACACCTGATAGCGATAGTTCGAGTTGATCGTTGACGACGTTGCGCTGCCGACGTCGCGAACGTCCTGACGCGTGTAGCTGCCGCCGACCGACAGACCGAAGTCGAACGTCTTGTCGAACCGGACGACACCGATATGGCTATGGCCCTGATGCGAGTTGCCGGTGACGATGTCGTAGTTGTTGTCGCTAAAGCCGTAGAACGTGTTGCCGTAGCGCGGGCGACCGTCGGGCAGTCGACCGATCACGGTCGAGCGCGCATCGGTGAAGATGACGCCGTCGATCGTTTTCGAGTAGTAATAGTCGAAACCAAAATTGATGCCGAGGAACCGGTAGTCGGCCGACAGGGTCGCCTTCAACGAGCGCGGCAGATGGAAGTCCGGTGAAAGCGCGCCGGTGTTGGTGCGTGGCAGCGTAGAGCTGCCCGTCACATTGGTCGCTGCCGCGGCTAATGCCGCCGGCACCTGACCGGTCACGTTGTTCAGCGCTAGGTCGCACAGAGACCCTGCGGTGTTGCAACTCGCGTCGCGATTGATCGTCAGCGAGTTGGTCAGGATCGTGTTCGAGAAGCTGTTCGACATATAGATGTCGGGCGACCCGCCGCCGAAAATCCCGGCTCCGCCGCGCAGGCTCAGACCCGGCAGGAAGCCGCTTGGCTTGTAGGCGAAGCTGATGCGCGGCTCGATCTGCTCGAGACCGTTATAGGTGTTGGTGTTCGGATAGCCGGCACGTGCGTTGAAATACTGGTTGTAAACCGGCGTTTCGGTCATCGCGTACAGGCTGGCGCGCGCGCCATAGGTGAGCGTCAAGTCGGGGGTGACCTGCCAGTCGTCCT
>JAYVRZ010000327.1:0-3305 GCA_043775965.1 Sphingomonas sp. | reverse complement strand
TGGGAGTTCCGCGTCCAGCTCAACACCAATCTCGACGCGATGCCGATCGAGGACGCGTCGGTCGTGTGGGACGAGAAGGAGAGCCCGTTCGTGACCGTCGCGACGCTCGAGGTCCCGCCGCAATTGTCGTGGGAGCACGGCATCACCGAGCGCACCGACGACGCGCTGTCGTACAGCATCTGGCACGGCACCACCGCACACCAGCCGCTCGGCGGCGTGAACCGGGCGCGCAAGGATACTTACAAGCAGTCGGCGGATTTCCGCGGCCAGTTCAACGGATGCCCGATGCACGAGCCGGCAAAGCTGTCCGAACTTGCCTGAGGTTCGCGCACTGAAGCTGTTCCATGTCAGCGACGTGCATTTCGGCGCGGAGGACCCGGCGGCGATCGCGTGGTTCTCCGAGCGGGTCGAGGCCGAGAAGCCCGACGCGGTGATCATGACCGGCGACCTGACGATGCGCGCGACCAAGGACGAGTTCCAGCGCGGTGGCGACTGGCTGCGCTCGCTGGGCGTGCCGGTGACGCTGGAAGTGGGCAATCACGACATCCCCTATTACTGGGACCCGTTCCGGCGGATCTTCGCGCCCTATCAGCGCTATGCTGCGGTCGAGACGATGATCGAACGGCCGCTGGAGCTGCCGGGGCTGACCATCGTGCCGCTGAAGACGACCGCGCGTGCGCAGTGGCGGTGGAACTGGTCGAAGGGGCGGGTAAGTCCGGGGTCGCTGAAACGCGCGCTGGCGATGATCGCAGAAGTCCCCAAGGGCAACCTGATTTTCGTCGCCGCGCATCACCCGCTGATCGAGGGCGGGACGACCGGCACCGCGGAAACGCGCCACGGCGACGCGGCGCTCACCGCGCTTGCGGCGGCGGGCGCGGATGCGGTGCTGTCGGGGCATGTCCACGATCCGTTCGACGTGCCGGTCGACCGCGACAGCCGGACGATCCGGATGATCGGCGCCGGCACCTTGTCCAAGCGTACGCGTGGCAGCCCGCCGGCGTTCAACGAGATAATGGTGGGTGGCGGCCGTTTCGAAACGCTCGCACGGACCTTGTCGGCCGATTGTAAGCATTCCAATACAACGTGTAATTAGAACCGTTCGTTTGCGGACCTAACGGAGTCCGTTAGTCGTGTAGTATAACTTGACCTGCATCCAGACGCCTATCAGCGGCCTGCCGTTTTCCTTTGGGGGAATAACGCGAAACTGCCAAGCGGCTTGGCGCATCGCGCGTGCGATCCCCGAACCTACGGGCGACTCACTTACTGTCCGACAGTTTTCAATGCGGTAATCAAGTGCGGTCTTGCAGGCAATTATCCCCCAACTTCCTGCCGGTTGATGAGGCAAGTAGCCATCCATTTCAGCGTCTGTCAGCGGACGATACCAGTCCACCATCTCGTAAACCGGGCCGCCATCCGGGCCTGTGCCTGGACCATAGACCGTAGCGCTTTTCTTTTGCGTCAGCGGTTTCTGCTTCTCTACTTTGGCGAGACGATCTTCGGGATGCTGCGGAAGCTTCGCAACGTCGGCTGCTTTGAACAACTCGTCTCCGCCAAGTAGCTCAATACCCAAGTTCAGCTTGCCAGGCGGCGGTGCAGGCGCTGCTTTTGCTAATGGTGAAGCGATGGGCAAAACGGCGGGGCGCGGCCGCGAACCGCGACTTGCCGGCTGTGCCTTGGCCGCGCGAGATGTACTTGGTTCGGGCGACGGTGCTCCTCGGTCTGGCAGCATCTGAAACGTCGTTGGCGTGCGCTGTCCGTTAGGAGAGGTTGGCAATGAGGGCGCCAGCCGCAGCAACAGCAGGATGATCAGGATGTGCGCGATGATCGTGAGGACGAACGCCGCAGAGCGCCGTCTCGTCGAGCTACGCGTCTCGATCGACGAAGAATGGTACGCCGACCGCATCGGCAGATCGCCTAGCCCCACCACGCCCGCCCCGCAACCGGCAGCGCGCGGATGACGAAGAGTTCATCGGAAAGGTGCGGGTCCAGGGCGCTCGGTGACGAGCACCGGGTTTTTATAGCGGCGGCATGCGATCGCGGTCATGTTCGGTGAGAAACAAACAGGGGGGTAATCTGTGCGAATCTTTCAACACGCGGTCGGTGCAGCGCTGGTCGTGCTTTCGACGACAGCGACCGTGCGGGCACGGGAACCGGGTATCAAGTATGACTGCGATACCGCGGCGAACAACTTTTCGGAATTGGTCTTGCCCGCTCCCGCCGGCCCGTTCGTCGTTACGGGCAAGGTAAGATTGCAAAAGATAGTCCAGAGCAAGGACTATATACCGCTGACACGGATCTGGATTACCGAACCGGAGCCGGATCCCGCGAAGAATGCGGAGCGATGGGCAGGTTTCAGCATATCGGCCATTTCCGCCAAGGCCCTGGGCCTGGAGAAGAAGGTCGCGAAGCCGGTGCTGCAGTTTCTCGGCTGGGATGAGGGACGTGATGGAAAGGCGGTCCCGCATGAACCGATTGGCCCGCTGGACGATGCGGAAAGCCTGGCGTTTTCGTTGAGCTACGATGGCGCCGCCGTGGTGACGAGTATCGCCGGCCGAGAATTCAATGCGTCGTCTGCGATACGCAATCCGGTCGTCCGCATCATCTGTTCGACGGGTGAGTTCCTCTACACCGACTTGCGGATCGAAAAGGCTGGTTAGTTCCAGTTGACCGCAAACGAGAAAGGCCGCCGCCCGGTGTTCCGGACGGCGGCCTTTTCTTTAGTCAGCGTCGAGCACTGACCAACCCGATTACTCGGTTTCGTTCAGATACTCGCCGGCATCCGCATCGGTGCCGGTGCCCGAGGTCACGACCGATGCGAGCGGGTCTTCACCCGTGCCGCCTGCGTCGCGCGTCGAGCGGGCCAGCTCGGCGTCATGCTCTTCCTTCGCGTCCTTGGGCGCGATGATCGAGACTTCGGCCATCTTGCGCTGGGCGACGCGCATCGATGCATCGCGGCTGTTCGCCACGACCCGCAGGCGGTTGAGGCCTGCGCCGGTGCCTGCCGGGATGAGCCGGCCGACGATGACGTTTTCCTTCAGGCCCATCAGCATGTCCTGCTTACCCTGGACTGCTGCCTCGGTGAGGACGCGGGTGGTCTCCTGGAACGAGGCCGCCGAGATGAAGCTGCGGGTCTGCAGCGACGCCTTGGTGATCCCGAGCAGAATCGGCTTACCCTGTGCGCGGGTCTGCTTCTTCTCCAGCTTCTCGTTGGTCGCGTCCATTTCCTCGCGATCGACCTGCTCGCCCTTCAGGAGGCCCGTGTCGCCCGGCTCGAGGATCTCGACCTTCTGCAGCATCTGACGAAC
>JAYVRZ010000326.1:0-2817 GCA_043775965.1 Sphingomonas sp. | reverse complement strand
ACGCCGCGGATCGCAGTCGTTCACGAAGGCAAATTCGTGACCGGCAAGTGGCAACCAGGCCGGTTGCTCAACGGCGACGAAACCTTCCATAATGAAGCTGTTCGTGTGGACGGCACGAGCGCAATTTATGCTGCGGTCAATGATGTGGCGGTACCGACGGGACCTCAGCCGACACTCGAAACACTCGTTGATCAGAGCCGAGCCGTTGACGCTGCTCATCATACCAGGTCGCCGACAATCTATAGCGTGCATTTGTATTGGCGTGATCGCTGAATCATCAAACCCTATT
Source organism: Sphingomonas sp. (assembly GCA_043775965.1). GTDB lineage: Bacteria > Pseudomonadota > Alphaproteobacteria > Sphingomonadales > Sphingomonadaceae > Sphingomonas. The sequence goes on along the minus strand of JAYVRZ010000326.1, from coordinate 2,528 downwards.
TGCACGTGTGAGGCGCACTCATGAAATTAACCCGGCGTTCCCTGCTGGAAGGTAGCTGCTTTACTGTCCTGGGTGGTTCCATTGGCGCGCTAAATCCGACCACTTCGTTATCTGCACCAACACTGTATTCCGATAAAATGGTGGTCGACGATGTCGAAAGAAGAACTTTTGACTTCTTTTGGAGGGCAGTGAATCGAAAAAATGGGCTTATCCCGGACCGCTATCCCACTCCTTCAAACGCTTTGATCTCGAGCGTCGGCTTCGCGCTGGTGGCATATGGGGTTGGAGTCGAGCGCGGGTGGATCCGGCGCGACGAAGCGCGCGGTATTACGCTGAAGACGCTTCGGTTTTTCGATAGCCTGCCGATGGACGACGCACCTGATGGCGTGGGCGGCTACCGGGGGTTTTTCTATCAGTTTCTCAATTTCCGAACAGGATTGCGCGCCGACGCATCGACAATCTTGTCGCCGATCGACGTCGCATTGCTGCATCTGGGATTTCTTTATGCCGCCGAGTGGTATGATAGCGAGCACCCTGACGAAGTGGAAATCCGCCGGCTCGCAATGAAGTTGATCGATGCGGCGCAGTGGGACTGGTATGAAGCAAATGGGACAAACGGCTTGCTGCCAATGGGCTGGGACCCGAAAGCCGGTTTCAATGCCTATCGTTGGTCGGGCTATTCCGAGGCAAAGGGGATGTATCTGCTTGCCATGGGCTCGCGCACTCACCCGATAAACCCACAGGCCTGGAGCCGTTGGACAGCAAGTTTCGACAAACACTGGGTCGGTAGCGGCAAAACGCGTCATCTTGGCTGCGCACCATTGTTTACGCACCAATACAGCGAAATGTGGATCGACTTCCGCGGAATACAGGATCCTCTGATGATGCTTGAGGGACTGGACTATTTCGAAAACGGCCGGCGTGCGACATACGAAAATCGCGCATATTGTATCCGCAATCCAATGCGTTGGCGCGGCTATTCTGAAAACATCTGGGGGCTGACCGGAAGCAATGGCCCTGCGGATCTAATTGCAACGTATGGAGGTGTCGCACGTCAATTTCGCCAATATACGATGCGCGGACCAGATACTTCTCCCGGCGGATTCGACGACGGCACGATTGGTCCAACCGCTTCGGTCTGCGCGATTGCCTGCGCCCCCGAAATCGCCATCCCCGCAATCTATGCGCTCAGGACCGATTATGGTAAAGCAATCTACCGTCAGCTGGGTTTCGTCGAGGCATTCAATCCAAGTTTCACCGATCGCGGCCTAATCGCCTCGGGAAGAGTGTTTCGCGATGCAGGCTGGGTCGATGACGATTACTTCAGCCTCGACCAGGGGCCAATTGTGGGCACGATAGCGAACCATAAGAACGAAGGGGTCTGGCGTACGATGCGAAAGTCTGAGCATCTGCGACGAGCCTTGCAACTCGCAAAATTTCGAGGCGGCTGGCTGGTCAAGACCTAACCAGCGCACAATCTGTTTCGCTCGATGCGGGGAAAGTCGGGAGAGCTCTTTAGAGCGGGCAACCCTGTATTTGTGCTCCCGGCAATGCGCGCACTGTTATTAAGGGGTTCAAAGACAGCGCTACCAATCCAGAAAATTGTTGTCGTTCGGTCATTCCCCCTCCCCCGACCAATCGAAGCGCGGCAGCACTGTCCGGCTACCAAGCAAAAAGGCATCGGCGACGAGTTGCAGAGGGCGCAGATCGACGTCGCTTTCGCGGGCTGCGATCAGATCGGCAAAACGGCGGTATAATCGGGGATATTCACCCGGCCCAGTACAAGCCTGTTCTTGGCCCTCGATCAACAGGCGTTTACCGCCTTCACGCAGCAGCAACATTCCGCAATCGGTATTGACGCTGATGTCCCACGATTGTTTGCCGGTCTGCAGGAAGTCAAATTCGGCCCGAACTTTCGCGTTACCGTGGCGTAGATCCAGAACCGCTTTAAGTGGTGCGCCGCGTCCGGTTGGAACGCCGAGACCAGCCTCTTCAACAATTAACGTTTCAGGCAGGATATGGGTCGCGATCGACAAGGCATTGATGCCGGGATCGAAAACGCCAAAGCCGCCCGCTTCCAAAATCCAGTCTTGCCCCGGGTGCCACACCCGGATGTCCTCGCGCCAGTCGATCCATACCGCATGAACCAGCTTGTCCGTCAGCCAGGCGCGTGCCGCATCGACGCCTGCTGCTTCGCGCGAGTGCCAGGTCGCAAACAGGGTAACGCCTGCAGCCGCCGCGCGCTCGGCCAGATCGACGACCTCGGCGACAGTCGCACCAGGCGGCTTTTCAAGCATTACGTGAAGTCCTGCGTTGATCGCCGCGCGTGCGATCTCAAACCGGCCGTGCGGAGGGGTGCATATCGAAACAGCATTCAACGCGTGTCCACTGGCAAGCATCTCATCAATATCTGAATAGCTCGGTATGCCATCGAGCGTAGCATGTCGGCTTGCACCGCATGCTAGCGCGAAATCGGCATCTGCGGCGAGCGCCGGAACGTGCTGGTCGCGGGCAATTTTACCGATGCC
>JAYVRZ010000325.1:0-33416 GCA_043775965.1 Sphingomonas sp. | reverse complement strand
CACCCGATCCCATTCCGAACTCGGCCGTGAAACCCGACTGCGCCAATGGTACTATCGCTCAAGCGATGGAAGAGTAGGTCGTCGCCAGGCATTGAAGCCCGTGCGACATGCAAAACGCACCATCTGATAAAAACCCATTCACAATCTCATCTACCCTATGTTCCCTTGGCGGAACACTCGGGTCCCATCAAAGTATTACTTTGATGGGTGCCCTGTCGCGGGGTGGAGCAGCCCGGTAGCTCGTCAGGCTCATAACCTGAAGGTCACAGGTTCAAATCCTGTCCCCGCAACCAACGACATCACAACAGCCCCGTCCCTCGGACGGGGCTTTGTTGTATCTGCGCCGCACGCCGCTTCAGCAAACGCCAGCATTCGGTACAGGTCACCGTGCAACTGCATCGGCCGCCGTTTGCCACCCCGCGCGCTTCCCGGCTGTACGACGACCTTCTCGATCAGCGGCCGTATCGCCTGCCGGGCTGCCGCCCCGACATCCGATGCGAGATGAATATCCAGTTCCGCGATTGCACGACCGTACAACGCCTCATAGTTGGCTGGCAGGCGGACAACCTTCGGGTCTGGCACAGTTGCCAGCGTCTCTTCGAGCCGTGCTTCGGCGACTTCCAGTTCCTTCAGCCGCATGATCAGCGATTTCGGCGCGTCGTCATCGTCCTCGATGCGGGTCACCAGCTTGGCGATGCGAGTACGGGTTTCGACCAGTTCGCATTCGAAACGGTCGCGGTCGGCGTTGCCGGCTCGCGTTGCCTCCGTCAGTTCCTGCTGAAGTGCGATAGCGAAACGGCCAATGATATCCGGCGTAAGCAGCTGCTCGCGAATGCCGGCCAGCGCGCGCGTCTCCAGTTCGGTCGTGGTCACTGAACCATTGTCGCACGCGGCCGTACGATGACCTTTGCAACGCCAGCGGCCCGCGCCGGTCGCCAGGAAGGGTCTGCCGCACGCACCGCAGGTCACCAGACCGGAAAGGAGATGTGTCGGGCGCTTCGCGCCGGCCAGCGGGTTACCCGTGAGTTTGAACTTCGCGTCACGAGCCGCCCGCGCTTCGGTCTGCTGTGCCTTTACCGCATCCCAGAGCGGTTGGTCGATGATCCGCAGGTCCGGCTCGTCCCGAACGATCCATTCCGATTCCGGGTTAAGCCGCGGCTGACGGCTGAAGCCGCGCTTCTCGTTCGGCACCTCGACCCAGTTCCGCCGATTGAAGATCCGCGTACCGATGTACAGGCTGTTATTGAGGATGCCCTCGCCCAGTTCGACACTGCCCGACAACGTCGACGGGTTCCAGACGCCGGCATTGTATTTGCCGCGCTCACGGGCGCGGGGGGAGGGAATGCCTTCGCTGTTAAGGATCTTGCAGATTTGCTTGAGGCTTTGGCCTGCCGCGTAGAGCGAGAAGATTCGGACGACCAGCACAGCCTCGTCCTCGACGATCGCCAAGCAGTCGGTAGAGGGATCGGCGGAACCTACGGCGCGCGTGTATCCAAGCGTCTTGCCACCGGTCGCGCCCCCACGCTTGGCGTTGCCGGCAAGGCCGCGCCGGGTCGTGTACGCGATCCGCATCCGCTGCTGCTCGCCGATCATCCCCTTCACGCTCAATACCAGATGGTCGATGACGCCGGCCGCGACCGTGTGCAGCACGATGCAGTGCACCCGGAAGATCTTGCTCATGTGCTGAAGATGTTCCTGATCGCGGCTCAGCCGATCAACATCCTCAATGATGACGACGTCTACCTGACGTGCCGCGACCAGCGCCAGCATGCGCTGGAGGCCGGGGCGTTCCATCGTCGCGCCGGTGATCCCGTCGTCGCCGTACCAGTCTACAAAAGTGAGCCCGTTGCGCTCGGCATAGAGTCGCGCGAACGTTTCCTGGTCATCGACCGATGCGGTCCGCTGGTCCGGGTCGTCAAAACTTTTTCGGCCGTAGCCGACCGCGCGCTGGGTCATGGCACCTCATTGGGCACAACATGGACGATCGCGCCGGCCGATGCCAGCATCGCGACGATCTCATTGGTGTTGGGTCCGATCCAGAGCCGGCTGAGATCGGTCACGACGATATGGCCGGGTTTGGCCCAGTCCATGCAGTGGCCGATGAGCATTTGGATACTGAGCATGTGTGGGGCGTTCGATGCGACGTAGACGGCCATGATCTCGAGGCCTTCATCGTTTGCATACGCCTCCAACTTGGCAAGCTCTGCCTCCTGCTCCGCTTTGGACCCGATACTGTTGCGCTGGAAGATGATCGCGCGGCTGTTCATGGGACGTCTCCGTTAACTTGTGTTGCGATGATGTGCGAAGCGACACGTCGGGCGAGGAGCCGGACGATCGTGTCGAGGAGCGCGTCCTGGTCCGATCGGATCGATCGGTCCCGCAGCCGAGCGTCCCGGCGTGCCAGCTCAGATCCTTGATGACCGGCAGCGTCGTAACCGCGTGCCGGATCGGCGTGATGATGTGGACCTTGCTCCATGCCCCCGGTTATGGGATTGGCGAGATCGCAGGATGGAACAAAGTCAACAATCAGCGGCGCAGCCGATCGCCATGCATCCGCTCGGGCGACATCGCCCGGTGCCCTCAGGCTTTGTCGGGCTTAGAGCGGATTTCGGATCAATCCTGCGAAGCCGGCGAACGCAGGGCGGTTATGGGAAGCAGGCGACCATCGCCGCCGATATCGGAATCGCGGCAGAAACACTGTCGCGGATCGAAAACAGCCGGACCGTGCCACGGTTAGAAACGATGCAGGCGTTACTCGAGGCGCTCTATCTCGATTGGGCGGATGTCGCTGTGCCAGACCCGGTGGCCGACCTTAGCGCCCTGGCTAACACCTCGCGGCGCCGTGACAGACTATTCGATGCGGGTTCCGAGCTTCGGGATGCGCGTCGCCATGGTCGCCTGTCGCTCCGGGCATTGGCTGCCCTCTGCGGCATTTCTCTGGCGCAGTTGTCCCGCTTCGAGCGTGGCCACAGTGGTGGAGCCAAGATCTTTTGCGAGCACTCGGACGACGACCTCCTCGACCGCGATGACCGACGGATCGTCCTCGACAACCCGGTTCTTCAGAAACTTGTCCGCCAGTGGCGTCAGATCGACGAATAGAAGAGAGGAACGTGCGCGAGTTCGAAGTCGCAAAGGCAGGCCACGGCGATGGCTTTCGTCATTGCGATCAGCCTGATGGCCCGCGCGTAGGCGAAGGTGATCGAGCTGCCCAAGGAAATCTTGATCAGGAATTTGCAGCGCGACCAATCTGATAGATCGACCGCGCCATAATACGGTGGCGCCCTCAACGAACAGGGCGAGTCGGACAGCTACAACTGCCGATGCGCCGCCAGATCTTGGCGAGGGTTACGACAGATGTTGGCATTCGGTTCCTCGCGAACCAGCTGAGCCTGGCCCTACGCAGGCGTTGCCTGCTTCAATCCTGAGTGTCGCGGATGTTCGCGGCGCAACGAAAGGACTGAAGTCATGACCAGCAAGTTCCGCATCGTCGATCTGGGCCGCGCGACCCGGGTCACCAAGGCAAGCTTCATCGGCACGGTGCCGGAAGCGTCGAACCCGGCTCTGCAGTACCAGGGCTGAGCAGTGGGCGGGGCGGCGGCAACGCCGCCCCGCTTGCATTTCGGGACATCCAGATGTTTCAACCCGCACATCATGCAAGATTGGCCGTGTCGAACGACGACATCATCGTCCTTGATCTCGCGGCGGATCGGTACCTCGGGCTGCCGGGTGCGATCGTCGAGGAGGGCGTCGCCGTTGCGCTACCCCAAGGCTTGGTGGTGATGCATTCTCAGGCGGTCGAAACGCTCGCCGTCGCTGGATTGCTCATCGACGGTGACTTGCCGGACCATCGCATGATCGACGTGCCCAAACTCGCGATCGACCATTATGCAGACCCGATCGCCGCGCCGATCTCAGTTCACGACATCCTCGATCTGGTCGTGGTGCTGGTCGTCACGGGCTGGCGCGTGTGGCGCCATAGCCCATGCCGGCGTCACGAAACTGGCCGAACTACACAGGGATGTACACTGGATCAGGCGACGCTTCGCACTTATCTCGCGCGCCTCGATCGGCTCCGTCTCTTCATTCCGACACCCAGACGATGTCTGCCATCGTCGCTTGTCACGTGCTTGTGGCTTAACGGCAAAGGCGTGTCCGCCGAGATCGTATTTGGCGTGCGGACGCACCCATTCGAAGCGCATTGCTGGGCAGAATGCGGCGGTATCGTGCTCGACGATGCGCTCGACCGCTTGCAGGGTTTCGTGCCGATCTCGGTAGGCGTGCCATGAACCGCGCGGCGTTTTGCGTCATTAACTGGCGTGATGACGATCCGTTTGCGCGGGATCGCGCGCACGCGGCCGCGAGGGCCGCGAGCGCGTCAGGCCAGAGGGACGTTGCTGCCGGTCTTAACTTCAAGATACTGTCCAGCCACTCAATCTCCTATTTCGAGACAGTAGGGCGCGGACGTGTGCTCATCATCGGCGAGGCGTCAGGCGACAGGCTGATGTCGGCGTCGGATCACGCGCCCATCCCTGAAATCCCTGAAGCCGATCCGGTCGGCGCTGCGCGCGACCTTATCGCGACGATCTGGGGAGGATACGTAGCCGTTCTTGTCAACATCGACGGCGTCGCGCTGTTTGCAGACCCGTCCGGTGCACTGCCGTTCGACACGATCGAGGGGCGCGGCGTCAACATCGCGACAGACGATCTGACACCCGAGCTCTGCCGCGCGATTGGTCATGTGCCGACTATAGATTGGCGATCGCTGGTCACGACGTTGATCGCGCCTGCTACCGCGGTCCATCTTCCCCATCTCGTCGGAGTACAGCCGAGTGTGCCTGGCCGGCTTTATCCGCTGGGCAGTACGGACCCGGACACGACGATATGGTCGCCCGTCGATCTGGCGCGAGGCATGTCCGCGAACCCCGCTGCATCGATACGCGATGCCGTCGATCGGTCGACCGCCGCGCTCGGGCACGCGCCGTGCGCCATGCAGCTGTCCGGTGGTCTCGACTCGTCGATCGTGCTCACATCGCTATGCGGGGCTGGCCTGAAGCCAGTGTCGATCACGTTTGCCACAACGGCGTTGGGCGGCGATGAACGCTGCTATGCACAGATGATTGCCGAGTATTGCGGCTCGCCCCTCATCGCCTGTGAAGCCGATCGGCTGCCGTCCTACGCGTCGTTATTTAGGCACGCGCCAGGTGCCCATCCGTTCATCTATGGGCTGGACGACGTATTCGAAGAAGCGGTGACAAGCGCCGCCCGCGAGGCAGGCTGCGAGCGACTTCTGACGGGGCAGGGAGGCGACGCGGCATTCTTCCAGCCCGCCACCTCGCTGATCGCCGTCGATCGGGCACGGGCGCTCGGACTTGGACCGCTCGCGCTTGTGCCGCTAATCGACGACGCGCGCCGGGCGCGATCCTCGATCTGGCATCATCTGGTACCCGCCGTCGCGGACCGGTTCCGCCCTGCGACCGTGCCGACCGACCGTGTCGCCGAACGCTTGTTGACGCCGAAGGCGCGCGCATTGCTTGGACGCCAGATACCGTTGCATCCCTGGCTCGACGGCGCCGACCAGCTTCCGCCGGGCAAGGTCATGCACATCGTGATGCTGGCCAATAGCCAGATCTTTCACGCAAGACGCCCTGACCCCTGTGGGCTTGCCCTTCGCCACCCTTTGCTCACCCAGCCGGTGCTCGAAGCTGTGCTGCCGATCCCGACCTACGTCTTGGCGTCCGGTTCCAACGACCGTGGGCTGGCGCGTGCCACGTTTGCGGATCGGCTACCGGCCGCTATCGTCGAGCGGCGCGTGAAGGGTGATGCAGCAGACCATTACTCGCGGGGCACACTAGCCAACCTCCCGTTCCTGCGAGAGATGTTATTGAACGGCGTGCTGGTTCGCGAAGGTTTGGTGGATGCCGACGCGCTTGCGAGTGTCCTCACGCGCGAACACCTCTTTTACAGCCTCGATTACCGCGCGCTCGTGATGCACGCGACGTGCGAGGCGTGGGCTCGCTACTGGACCATGGGCTAGTGTTGGATTTCGCCGTGGATTTTTGGGTTCGACGGACCAGCAGGGACCGCGAGAGGTGGTTTGTCGGAACTACGGACCTTCAGCCGATCGTCCAGCCAGCCCAGTACGCGTCGCCAATAATCGCGAATGTTTGCCGGACTGGCGAGAACGTGGCCTTCGCCCCAATAGCGAACGAGGGTCGCGTCCTGGCCAAGACGCGCCAGACCCATGAAGGCGCGCTCGGCCTGATCGAGCGCTACGACATCGGTTTCGCCGTGGATCAGAAGCACCGGAATGCGCACATGATCAAGCGCATAGGCCGGACTTTTGCGGATATAGCGTGTCGGGTCCGTCCAGGGGGCTGTGAACATCTCGGCCTGACCGCCCTCTGCCCAGCCTGCATCCTGGCGGAGCGGCAGCCCGGATTCCATCCGTATGCGGTCGGGACCCGTCATCGCGCCGTGTACGGCCGCCAGATCATACGGTCCGCTGACCGCGACGATGGCGCGGTAGCGCGTCGAGCGCGCCGCCACGGCAAGGGCACCAAACCCCCCGTAGCTGTGGCCCAGGACGCCGATCCGGTCGGCGTTGACCAGGTGTCGGGCAAGCGTCGCATCGACCGCGCTATCGAGGTCGGCGGCAAGCCCACCCATCGGATCGGGTCCGTTATGCACGGCGGGCAAGCTCGGCGTGAGGACGGCAAAACCATGACCGACGAGGATCGAGACATTGTTCGGCTGAAGGAAGAAGGACGGGGACGTCGCCAGGTCCGGACCGGCATCGAGGATCATGCCGGGATAGATCACGGCGATAAGCGGCGGGGGGCGGGCTGGGTCACGATTAGGTGGAAGGAAAAGCCAGTGCGAGTGGAGGCGCCCGTCGGAGAGAATGCTTTTGATTTCGATACGGTCAGGCACGGTCCGACTCGCGAGAAAAATGTTGGTCCGGGCGAGTATCTCGGGCTCGCGATCGTCCGACGCGATGGTGAGCATGCCCACCCCGGCAGCATCTTCTGCGAACGAGATGATATGGTGGCGCCCGACTGTCAGTATTTTGTCGGCGTCGGCAATCTCGATCGGCGACCGCGACGCAGCATGGCCGTCGATGATGATCGCTTGCCGCTTGCCTGCGTGCATAATGACGACCGCAATCGTGGGTTCGACCAGATTGTCGAGCAGCCGGACGCCGGTGCTGGAAGGATCCAGGGGGACTAGCCCGGCCGCAACGACGTCGTCGATGCGCTGTGCAGTTCGTCCCTTGGCCAGCGATATCTGCGATATAGAGTTTCCACTGCGGATCCATGCGGCCAGAGCATCGGCAAAGATGAGCGTACCGGACCCCAACCGGAGAGGAGTGGGGCGAGCTCGGGCGATGTTAATCGCGAACCATCCGGGGGATCCGTCTGCGGCGCGCCCTTCGATCAAAAGGTGCGTGCCCGCCCAGCGCAGATGCCCGGTGAGCGCACTCTGTTTGCCTACAATGACCGGCGTCACATCGAACGATCTGACCGACGTTCGCGCTCGGATCATCGAAGCAACCTGATACCGCGCCCGCGTCCAGTCACGCCCCCCCTTGCGCGAGACGAACGCGAGCCGCTGGCCTGAATCATCCCACGCCAATGTAGCTGGCAGGACATCGTCCGCGATCCGAACCAGCTGCCCGCCGCCATCGCTAGCGACCATTTCGATGACATGGCGCAGCGACACGAAGTCGGGAGCGATTGGCGTTTCGACAGGCGGTTGAACCGGTGCCACCGTGCGCACGATCGCGATCGGCCCGCGCTTCGAGACCGCAACATCTGTGATAGCCCCGGAAGCAAGAATGGTTTGGCGGCCGCTGGCGAGATCGACGCGGATGACCTGGCGCTCGCCAGCTTCGGTCGAGACACCTCGTGTTGTCGCCACCGTCGAGCTCGGCACCAGCCCGCCCGCCGCATTCGCCCACAGCCTGGCCAGATCGGTCTGAAGCGCGTTGCCGATCGACAGTACGATCGGGAGTTGTCGATCCCGCCGGGCAACCACGATGAGCGTGTCGTCATCTATCCACGATGGAGCGGGATGCGCGATCGGTAAATCGGGGGCAATATCAAGCCATGTCACGTGTCGCGTCGCCATGTCGAGGGTGCCGACGTCCAGGCGACGATTGATGAGGCGAAACACAGAAAGCCGTTTGCCTGATGGTGAGAAACCACCGATCCAGTAGCCAGCACCGGTTTCCTGGGGGAACAGCAGCGCCAGATTTCCCGGTCGCGTGAGACTTGCGACGTAAATGTTCGAAAGCGCGCGGTTTTCAAAAGGGCCGTAGGCATAATCCGTCGCGCCGTCATGCGGCCGGCGACGTTCTACCAGGACAAGACGCTCGGCGGGATCGATCATCACCTGACCCAGGCTTTCGAGCGCGATCAGATCATCGACTGTATACGGTGTTGCCGCACGGCACGGGGCGCTTGGTACGAGCGCGAGGCACAGCATGACCGCCCATACGCGTAGCATGGCCAGATCCTCTTCGTTATTGGGTAAGGGGTAGCGCGTCGCGGCGGTTGCGCGCTCAGAATTTGGTAGTGATCTCGATCGCGATCGTGCGCCCGAATGGACTGGCGTTGGCCGCATCAAACCCGAGGCCGGTCGCCTGATTCACAAAAGGAGGCTTGGCGTTCAGAGCATTCTCGACAGAAAGCGCAAATCTCGAACCCTTCAGGACGCCGCGCGTGGGCGCTATCCCGGCGTTCGCGTCAAGCGTGAAGAACGCCGAGACCGGCCCGTACGACTGAGCGTTATTGTCGAGATAGCCGTTCACATAATTGCCGCTTCCCGTGGCGCTGAGAATGCCGTGTGTCCAAGTCGCGGACGTCCGGAACCGGATCGCTGAAGGGTTGCCGGTCGTATCGAGCTTGTTTTGCACAGCGCTCAGCGGCGTTAGCGTCGCATCGTAGGTGAACAGCCATGTGGCCGCAAAGTCGAGATCGAGCCGCCCTCTGCCAAGCGGTCGCGCGAGGTGGATGTTGCCGTCGAGCCCGCTCACCACCAGACTGCTGGTATTGACGTAGCGGGCATCGACGATTGCCTGAAAGGCGGTCGGCGCAATCCCTGCGCTACCCATCGCCCCCGGGGTCGCGAGGAGAGCATTGACCCGCGCCAGATCCGCAGTATTCGCCGATGGGTTGATCGTCTGAACATAGGGTGACAGCGCCGGATTGGTCAGCGCATGCAGAATGTCCTGAAACGCCGGTTGTCCGATCTGATCTCGAAACCTTGTCGAGAAGATATTGGTTGTGATTCGGAGCCCCGGGATCTGCGATGGTTCGATGACCGCACCGGCCGTGAACGACCGGGCTCGCTCGGCGCCGAGCGCGGGATTGCCCCCGGTCAGGTAGATGACCGGCACATAGGTGCCCGACGCCGTCGGCAGCTGCGTGGGGCCGACACCGAGCCGGTCGTTGATTTCGGGCAATGCGGGGGCGCGAAATGACGTGCCCCAGCTACTCCGCAGTAGAATGCCGATCGCAGGCGTCCAGGCGATGCCGATCTTTGGATTCGTCGTCCCGCCAAAATCGCTATACTCCTCGTGGCGCACGGCAGCCGATACGACTAGACGACGCAAGCCAGGGCCTCCATTGTCGGGACCCACAAGAGGTAGATCGAGTTCGGCAAACGCCGCCTTCACATCACGCCGGCTATTCCCCGACGATGCGGGTATGGGCACGTCCCCGGAATAGAAAAGCTGCCCTCCGCGTGCGAACGTCTCACGGCGAACATCGCCACCGATGGCAAGTTTGATTGGTCCTCCAGGCAGCGTCAGCACCGTGCCATCCGCCTTCAGCGCGCCCTGCGCGATGCTGCTGCGCCGGTTGAGCGCGGCGAACCCGTTACCGACGAAGCCGAGAATCGCGGTGCTGTTCAGGCTGCCCGAACCGTAAGGGTTGAAGAACCCGTTCGCCCTCGTGCTGAATGCAGTCAGGGGATTATCCGCAAGGTTGCCGAGCGCTTCGTCGAGCGATGTCGTGTTGACGAGATTGTCGGTTCGGTCGTGGCTGCGCTCGCGCGAAAAACTGCCATAGCCATCGACCGTCCAGTCCGTGCCCAGCCGATAGGTCAGCCCACCCGTCACGCTGAGCGACGACACGCCGCCCGCCGTCCGCGTCGCGCCGAGGTCGTTCGCGAACGAATAGGCGATGACGCTGAACGGAGCGCCGGCCACGGCGATGAAACTGGGATTGGCGGGCGTCACCAGGAAGATCGACGACGAGGCGGGGCCGGCATAGTTGAACGTCCGGCGCGCGTAACGCCCTTCAACAAAGGCATCGAGCGATGACGACAGAGCCTGATCGGCATGCGCATAGACTGCGTGCCGGTCGAAGCCGGGAGACAGATCGGTACCGGCCAGCGGGTTGGTAAGGTTGGAACCAGGTACGATTTGCGCCGCAGTCGGCTGAACGCCTGCCGGCAGCAGAGGGATCGCATAGGCCGGCAGATAGGCGCGCGCGGTCGCGTCGTAACTGAGCAGGGTGCCGGGCACCGACAGATAGCTGCGATGATCGGTACCGCCAAAAGCGCGCAGATCGCCGGTCGCGGTATAAATTCGGTCGAGCGCCGACAGGGAATCGCGGTGTTCGAACTCATAGGCGATGAGGATGCCGCCGCTCGACCACCCATGCCCGGCCGCGATCCCGACGATTCCGTTGCGAAAGCTGCCATCGGTCGCGGTCGTCCCGCGAAGGCGGCCCTCGACGCCGTCCAACCGGTTGCGCAAAATGAGATTGACGACACCACCGACTGCGTCCGACCCATAGATCGCCGATGCGCCATCGGTCAGGATTTCGACTCGGTCGACCGCCAAGGTCGGCACCGCCGACAGGTCGGTGAAGTCGCCGCGGCCCCCTGTGCCGGCGACGCGCCGGCCATTGAACAGCGTGAGCGTTGCATCGCTTCCGAAACCGCGCAGGTTTGCGGCGGGCGCAACGCTATTGTTAAGCGTCGAGCGGTCTGCCCCGCTTAACGAGGCAACCGGATTGCCGGTACCACCGAAATTTTGCGGAAGGGCGGCGATCGCGTCGGCAAACGTCGCGCGGCCTGAGCGCGCGAGATCGGCGCGGCTGATCGTCTGGAGCGGCGCTGTCTGCCCTGCGGCACCGCGAATGTTGGAGCCTGTCACGACGATGTCGCCTGCGGATGGGCTATCGGCCACCGGAGTCGCCTGCCCGGACGGCTCGGAGCGTTGCGCAAACTCGACGACGAAAACGTTCGTAGCGGGTTGCCGGGTATCGAGCCCGGTGTCGCGCAGGATTTGGTCAAGCGCCGCATCGGCGGTGAAGGCACCGTCGACCCCTTTCGTCGACCTGCCGCGAACGACCTCACCCTTGTAGAGGAGCTGGCGGCCGGTGACGCGAGCGTAGCGGTGAAGCGCGGCGTCGAGCGTGCCCGACGGAATGTGGAACGTGATAACCGGGGCTTGCGCCTGGGCCTGGGCAACGGGTGAGCATATGACCACCGAAGCAAAGACAGCCAGTGACTGTGCAGATCTCGAATACCGCATGCTTTTCCCCACTTTTGCGCGCGCATGCTCGTGCACATCGACGCGGTTCGCAGGTGGAAACGTCAGGGCGGGGGGCAAACCCTAACGCGCGGCAAGATTATATTTTTGGCTGAGCGTCAGGTTTTTGCAGGACGCAGTTTGGCGACGGTCGGCGCAAGTTTTGTCGACCCTTTTTTCAGCCATTCCTCGGCGAACGTGTCGCGCGCACGCACATGGGTGGCGAAATCCTTGGTGAGCCGAGTAAATCCGCCAACTAGCGTGCCTGCCTCGAGCAGCGTGATGTCGTCGCCTAGATCAGCGTCGAGCTCCATCATCGCGATCATCATGATGGTCATGAGCTTGTTGTCGATACAGCGAAGCGCCAAGTCGCCGGAGCCGAGCACGGGTGTCGTCAGGAGCGCGATCGCGTCGCTGTTGGTGGCTTCCGCAAAGGCAACGATCCGCTCATAGGTGATGCGTCCGGTCCCGGCTTCGAGATGTTCGTAGGATCTGACCGGCATGCCCATCGCGCGCGCAACTTCGCCGCTCGCCATCCGCCGTTTCTTGCGAATAGCGCGCATCGTCTCCCCGATCGGATTGGCATCTGCTTCGATGCGACGTCTCCGCTGCGCTCATAGGGTTGAAACCGGATTGTCCCATGTTCGCAGCGATGTTTGAAGCGATTTCTACAGGCGATCAGAGATGTTCGGCCAGATGTCCTGCCGGTTCAGCGAGCGGTTGCATCGCGGACGACGGCACCTGTCCCGAAGATGGTGTTGGCGGCCGCTGCAAATCCATCGATATCGGTGGTCGTGAAGTCGCCGCTGACCGGCTGGTCGGCGAGATCGGGTCGGGCAAGCCGTAGGGGTCTTGCGGTGTAGCGGTTGATCTCGGTCAGCGCAGCGCGCAGCGGCGTCTCGCGGAAGGTCAGCCGCCCGTCGCGCCAGCCAGGCTGGCCCATCGCCGACGATTGCCCGACGGCGCCGAACACACCGTCCGTCACGCTGACCGAATGCCCCGGCGTCAGGCGAACGCTGTTTCCGTTGACGGTGTCGGCGACGGCCACGCTGCCTTCGAACAGCGATACGAGAATGGATTCCCCGTCGCGCCGGACGTCGAACCGCGTGCCAAGCGCCGTGACAATGGTTCGACCACCGGTATCGACGACGAAAGGGTGTGCAGGATCATGGTGAACATCGAAATAGGCCTGGCCCGCCACCAGATCGACGCGGCGTTCACGGTCCGTCAGATGTGTTTTTACCTGCGAGTTCGTATCGAGCTGCACGCGCGATCCATCCTCCAGCTGGACGATCGAGCGTTCGCCGACCCCGGTCTGATAGGCAGGCGTGCTCCAGGGCATCGGTAACGGCAGCAGCAGGACGACGGCAGCAAGTGCGGTAAAACCCGCCCCGACAGTCAGCGTTGTGCGATCGGTCGCAATATGCGTCAACCAGCGCCGTAGGCGCCCGCGACCGAGCGCACCGCGCAAGGCGTTTTCGATATCTGGATCATCCTTGAGCGTCTGGCTCGCGTTCCACAGCGCTTCGGTGCGTTCGTACGCGCGGGCATTGAGGGGATCGCGACGCCACCGGGCGAAATCGGTCAGCTCGCCGGTCGAGACGCTGCGCGACTGCAAGCGCCCGAACCAGTCGGTCGCCTCACGCTCGGCCTGCTGCTCTCGATCCGAGTCGACCATGACGTTCCTGCATCAATCCCTGAGTTCGGCGAGGCAAAGCGCCATGGCCTTGCTCATGCGCCATTCCACCGTCTTGGTCGAGATGCCGAGCCGCGCGGCGATCTCGGCGTGCGTCATCGGCGTAAACCGTGCCAGCATAAAAACGTCGCGCAGCGGTGGAGCGAGGTTCATGATTGCCTGCTTGATCGCGATTTGGGCGTGCTGATCGGCTGGCGTCGCAAGCAGGCTGTCGGCAAAGCTGGGGGAGTCGATCGGCACATGCCGGCCATGGCCGCGCGCCAGCGCCTGGCGATGACGGTCGCGTGCAAGATTGCCAGCGATCCGCAGCAGGAGCGCCTGCGGATAGAGTCTGCGGCGTTCGGGGGCGTAGCGGGCCAACCGCAGGAAGCTCTCCTGCACGATATCCTCGACATCGGTCGTCCCGCCGTAGCGATAGCGCAGCGTGCGCTCCAGCCAAGGCGAAAGGCGCCTGAACTTTTCCTCGAGATCGTCGATGGCCCGATCGGCCTCGTTGTCTTGCCCGGCGCCCAATGCTCGTCCTCCGAAATGGGGCGGCGTGGAATTCGGGTGACAGGGCGTTGAAGTGCGTAGCGGTGGCACAACCGTATGATAATCGAAGACAAGTGTCTTCGATCCTGCTTCCGTCACGAGAGTTTCCACACCCCCTCGACGGTCGGCACCGTCGATGGACACAAATCTGAACGATCGCGTCGGAATGCGCAAGGGGAGGGGGCCGGGTGTTGGAAACTCCGTGATGAAGTCCGCTAGTTGCATGTCGGCCTCGCGCCTTTTGCTCGTCAGAGCCCCCCAGCAGACAGACCGGTCGCTATTTCACGGCACCCGACACCTTCAAATATACCCGCTACATGACGGTGTTGCAATTACTTGAGCGTTGTCATTGCTTCCAGCCGTGCCCGGCATAGCGCCTCCACGGCATGTTGAAGCAACCCGACGTGATCGACGAGCCAATCGAGTTCTTCCTTGCTGATTTTGTAATGCGGCGAATAGCGCGCATCGACATACGCGCGGCGCAGGAGTTCGAAGCAGCGCTTGTCGAACCTTGTCTCGCGCGGCCAAGCCTCGATTAGGGCGGGGGCGATGCGTTCGGCCTGGCTGCGCAGGAAGTTCAGCTTGTGACCCTTGGGGCTATACAAGGTGAGGACGAGCATCGTGCAATGATAGAGGCGTTCGGTGGCTTGGTGGAGCTGAAACGCAGCCTCCTTATACCTTCCATTCTGTAGCGCGTATCTTGCGGTATCCGCAAAGCCTGCAGCCGTGCAAAACCACTCGTTGAAATACTCCTGCGCCTCCTCGCGCGCCGCCTCCGGGGACAGCGGTTTGGGACGGTCGAACGGAAAGTCCGGCGTGTCGTGGAGCGCGATCCCGTCACGGACAATGTCGACGAAGAACGGTCGCCCGCGCTTCAGCTTGGCGTTCACGTCGGCGAGGCTGTGGACGATAAGATTGACCTGCGTGCGCACGGTGCCACCGGCTTCGAGTTCGCGGAGCAGATGGTCCTCGGCGCCGCGCCAATACTCCATCTCGGCAAGCTCTTCGTGGTTGACGACGACCAGCACGTCAAAATCCGAAAAATAGCCACCGACCGGATCGATGACGAAATCGCCGCGCGCGTACGAACCGAACAGCACGATCTTGAGAATGCGCCCGGCCTTGCGATGTGGCGCGTTCCGGCCGGCGAGCGCCTCAGCGAACTCGTCGAACAGGATCGCGACGACGCGGGAGAGCTCCTGCCGCTTGGTGATCGTCAGATGGTCGAGGTCGGTGCGCATCTTGTCTTTCCTAACCGAGGAATGGGGCGGAACACCATGCCGCGTTGCGCAAACGCCCAACCGAGACAGCGACAGGAGAAGGAGGGGACCGGGGTTGGAGGTACGATCCAGATTGGGCTGGAGAAAATGCAGGGGTACAAGATCATGATCGTTTTGATGTTTCTCGTCGGTGCATACTTGGCCGCCCGGGTCGCTTCGGCCATTCCGGTAGTGCTGGTCACGGTCGTTGCTACCGTCGCGGCAGCGATCCTCGCAGTGTCGAGCCGACGCCATATGCGCGCGCTTCTGGCAGCAGGGTCCGACCGAGGACACACCGCGTCGTGGGACCAGCGTCCGACCCGCGCCCGTCGACGGCTCCTCGCGCGGTCGTTGCGGACGTCTATCCGCCGGACGTCGTTCACGAGCCTGTTTCCGGGCATCGACGCGCGCGCCGATCGCATCCTGGCTGCCGCGGAGGCGATCCTTGGTGTTGGGCGCTGAGACTCCGATCCGCAGCGGATATACAGATGCGTGATTGTCCGTGCCGCGCTATGCCACCGCTGAACTTGCTACGCGAGGATGGGTGCTGAAGGATCGAGAACAAGTGCTGCGCGAGATTGTCGACCGCATGCTTGGCATGGTCCATCCCGCCCGTTATCGAACCGCTGGCGGGGCGGCTGGACTGGACGTCACGATTGGCGGCGTGGCGATCCGTTTTAACACAGCAGATAAGGCTTTCGACCGTCCGTTCGAACGCCTCGCCTCGGCGATCGAGGGATGCATCGCCTTCGAGCGCGCGCAGACGATGCGTGCCGCGACGGGGAACACGGACGGGCCGCCGCCATTATGGCTCGTAGCGGGCTCCAGCGTTCTGGCCGCGTGGCTGAGTTGGTCGCGCAACGAGACCGCGTTGCGCCGCAAGCTGGTGCTGTCCGACCAAGCGGACGCACCGGTAAACGGATATCTCGCACGGCCCACGCGGCTTGCCCTCGGGCAGGGCGCAATCAAGATCCGGGTTCGCAGCGGGTTAGCCGTGGCCGAACGGATCGAGCTTGCCGGACTATCACGCTGCATCATGACGCTGGGCCGCGACGCCCGCATCTGCATCGAGGGAAGTCCGTTGCCGGAAACCGTGATCAGCGCGCTTGGCGAAGACCTGTTGCGCAACGACCGACGTTGCATGAGCGAGATCGTCGATCATCCGTTCTTCACCGCCACCGACCTGAAGCTTGCCGGTATTCGCAACGACGGCAATGCGGTCGTGCTCGATGTGGAAAGCCATTGGGGCCCGCTCATGGCGGTGCCCGAACCGGCCTGGCGCGCCATCCCCCGTGACGCCGATCCGACATGCCCCTGGCGGGCGACCGGACAAGAAATCGCCGCGCTTTACGACCAAGTGGATACTGGACGCCAACTCGCGCACCGCGCCTGAACCGTCCGCCATGCGCGGAAAGCTCAGGCGTGATCGTCGTTGATGATGTGGTTGCCGTCGGTCGAATAGACTGCATGATATTCGGCCTCGGTATCCAGGTAGAACCCGCGCAGCTGCTTGTACTGGATGACGCCCAGCGTGGCGGCGAGCATATTGAGGTCGGCGACCTGGATATTGCTCCGGTAGATGTCGTCATCGTCACGCCCGGCCACCGGGATCCGACCCTTGTCATGGACATGCGCACGCATCGCTGGCGTGCTCGTCGTCACCCGCACCAGGCCCATGAGCCGGTCGTCGACCAGCGACAGGCCAAGGCCGCAATCGATGAACGGTAGCCCTCTCGCTTCCAGCGTCGGGATGATGAACGCACGTGCCTCGACGCTGTCGACGCAGCAGAACACGAAGTCGACATCGTCGAGCAGATGCAAATTGTCCGTCGAGAGGTAGGCCGGGTACGGGGCGATCCCGCGGTGCATGGCGCTGTACGTGCGCGCGAAATACGCGACCTTGGTCATATTGGCAGCGATGTCCTCAAGCGTCATTGCACCGGGAGAGCGGAACGCGTTGTGCTGCTGCATGATATCGCCGTCGATCAGCACGATCCGGTCGACCGGCGTCTTGCTGATCAGGTCGAGCGTCACCGAGCCGGTGCCGCCAAGCCCGAGGATGGCGACGGTGCCACCTTCGAGCTTGCGCGACACCGCCTCAATGCCTGCCCGGGTCGAGGCGGTATCGGCATAGACGAACCGCGCCGAGGGTGCGGATGCCTCGTACTGGGCCGCTGGCAGCGTGGGGGCGGGATCAGCTGGCACTGGTAGCATTGGCGTTGATGTGGAGCCCATCGCGCAGTTCGATCACATCGCCCGGGGTAAGCATGCCGACGGGTCGCGCCGGGTCGCCGTGACGGAAGGTCACGGTCGCAGCACCCGGATTGCCGATCTGCCGATCGGGAAAGGCGAGGTTCAGCACCTGCGCGAACGTCGCGGTCCGCCCGCGTAACGCATGCCAGCGGCCGTTGACGGAGATTGTGGTGCGACCACCGGTTTCGACGGCGGGGCGCCGGGTCGAGCGTTCGGCTTCGCCCACGAGGTAGAAGCGCGGACGTGCCGCCGGGGACGGGGCGGGGAGCGGGGCGGCGCGAGCGGAAATCAGTCCGTCTGCGGGCGTGATGGTGGTGGTCTGCATCGTCGGTCTCCTTGGTTGAACGTCAGAAGGGGAAGTTTTCATGATTTTTGGGCCTGCGGTTCTCCTCACCGATGGGCATTTGCTGAAGTGCCATGAGCGTGTTGACCATATCGGCGTAAACGCGCGCACAACCCCCGGCATGATGCTGACCAAGCTTCCCCCGAATGCGCACCCAGCTGTACAGCGGGTCGGCCGGGTCGATGCCAAGGTCGCTCATCGCCTCGAGCATGATCGACAGCGTGAAAACGCTCTCGATGCGCGGCTGTGTTCGCTCGAGCACGACGGGCGTCGCGCTGTTGCGAAGGTCGGCGGGCAGTCCAGCCACATCGTCGCATTGCACGATCCAGGTGACTTCGCTGAAATCGACGTGGGTCCGCAGCTGATCCTCGCTCCAGGACCGCCCCAGGTCGGGATCGATCATCGACAGGAGCCCTGCGGTGACGTCACCGCTCGCCTGGTCGGCGCCGATCACGGTCGCGACCGGGTTCGCGCAGCGTGTCGCCGCCATCGCGATCGTGGTTGGCAAAGCCCAGAGCGCTTCGTTCACCCGCCGTGAGGCCGCGATATTGGCGGCGATGACCGGGTCGGACAGGTTGATGATGACATGCGGCACGCCTGCGGCGGCTGCCAGCCGGCGCGCGGCGTGCGTCCGTCCGGCACCGTTCCTTCCCGGTAGCAACAGCGGGCTGCCTTTGAACCAGGGGCGTTCGGCCACGAGCGACGCATGGCAGCTTTGCCTGATCCAGCGCAACAATCCTGGCTGATGGTCGTGCATGACCCGGAAGGCCACCCCGTCTGGACCGAGTCGATCACCGCCGAGCAGCGCAAACGGTTCGCCAAGGCCGAGCGGCGGGGGTGATCCGTCGAACGACCGGCCAACCACGATTGCGGGCGTTGCCGGTTCGAAGGCCGAGATGTCGTTCATCACTCGCCCCGCCACATCCGCAGTGGCCGCACGCCGCCGGCACCCCGGCCCTGCTTCTTCACGCTGCGTTCGGTTTCGAACATCTCGTCGGTCAGGAGGCGCGTAAGACCTTCATCGCCATTACGGGCGGCGTAATCGAGGAAGTCGAGAAACCGCGGCTTCTGCCAGCGCAACCAGTCGCACAGCCGGTCGCGCTCCGACGCGCGATCGTACACGGTCTTCCAGTCCGCGGCATCGCGGCTCTTGCGCTGAAGCTCGAGCACATAGCCGCGCTTGGTATCGCACGTGAAGAGGTTGACGAGCTGGTGCTTGCGCGCGGTGTCGGCAGCCTCATCCGCCGCCTGTCGGCGAGCATCGGTCGCCGCGATGATGATGCCGCCGACGACCTTGCCGAGTTCGATGTCGCCGAAGATCATCGTCAGTCTCCCCAGAAACTGAAGATCGACCGCACCGCTGTGAATCGCATCGAGCACCGCATCGCGGTCCACCATCGTATCGAAGCGGCGTGTCCAGATAACGGTCGGCTCCATGCGACTGCCGGGCGGAGCGAGTAGTAAGCTCAGCGCACCGGGATCCGCGGCATCGATCTCGATCGCGTATGCGTTGGTGCCCGGGTCTACGGAAGCCTGATGGAAGAAAGAGAGCATCTGCATAACACGACAAGCTATAAGCGCTTATACAAAGCCGTGTCAAGGCCGATACTTGCGTAATCGTTTCCGTGTCGCGATGCGTGGCCGATGCAAACTTTTGCCGACCGTACGATAAACCTGTCATTTTCAGCGGCCGTCACGGTGTTGATGGAGGCGTGCGGCGTGCCAGTGGAGGGGCGCAAAGCGTTTGAAGCGCGGATCCGGCATCTCCAGCGCTTGGGCGTGCCGACGCGCAGTGCAGACGCGAAGATGAGCCGGATTCCCTACGGGATCGCCGAACTTGCGATGCTGGCGACGATTTTACGGCTGATGGCGGCGTTCATGATCCCGGCGCTTGCGGTCCGATACGTGAACGAGTGTTGGAGCGAGCTCGCGCCGTTCAATCTGGCGGGTGCGCGCAACGTCCTGCCCGCCGAGTACCTGGCACGCCGACCGATGAATGACGGGACGGTTGCCGTGTTCGAGGGGAACGCCCTTGCGGAACTTGGTCAGAAAGGACGAAACGACGAGCGCTATGTCGGCGTGCTCGGCAACGTCGTGATCATGGGGAGCGATGCGGGCGATCTCGCCTCGGTCGCGAACGGCGCGGGGCTGGTGATCGATAGTCGGAGCTACATGCCCGTTATCGTTACGCGTACCGCCACCATTGCCATGGCAACCGATGCCGACCTTGCTACCGAGCTGGATCGGCTGCGGTTCGCAGATAAGTAGCGGACACGCGCCCGGCAAGCAGAGTTTCGCTAATATCCTACGGTCCGCATTTTGGTAAAACTGGTGGACAGCGGCCGGTCCGCTTTCGGGAAGCCAACGGCGTAAGCGGACGTTCGTTCAGACAGCCGGGCAGGGGGCGGCATCGCCGTTTTGTGTTGGAAATCGGAGTAGTTTTTAGGACGACGGATGTAAGCTCTGCCGTTCGTTCATCCGGTATCTTCGGAGATAGAGTTTTGTCGGCCGAAGGTTGACGGTGTGATCTATGGATTGGCGTTCCTTCCCTGCTATTTTGTCAGGATTGGAATCCTGACATGCAGCGATGCGGTAATAGCAATAAATATAAAGAATGGGACGAGAGACACTGTCGTCGCGATGATTGCCTTTTTTACGTTTATGTACTTGTCACAAAGTATTTGGGAGTTACGCTAAATCTGGCCAATCATATCCTTGCGGAAGTCATCCTCGCTGCACGCAAGGACTTGGTCGAAATAGCCAGTTTCTGTGCCCTTCTGAATCTCCGCGAAGAAGATGAGGCTGCCAGCGCCGCCCCGCACTTCGGGGAAGTTCGCGCGGAACAGGAACACGTATGACATCACGAGTGCCAACACCGCGGCGGTGCCGGGGATCGTCACGTACCAGAGCTGCAGATCGCTGACCGATATGTTAAGCGCGCACACGACGAGGATCAGGGTGTTGACCCCGAACAGCCCGTTGATTCGTGCCTCGACGCGAGGGAAGAACCCCAGGACCCGGTCGAGCTGTGCCTCGATGGTTGTGATCTCCCTCACTTGACGACACTCTCCGCTGCTGTCCGGTCCTCATGATTCCTCAGTGGACAACTCAGCATCGTCCGGCAGCATCGTGTGCCATCATTGAGGACGATCCGCCAATAGTCGTCGAGTGCGGCCCTACGGCGTTGCTCGGCGTGCACTAGAGCCGCCAGCTGCCTGCGCTTCGGGCAGGCCCGGCGGAGGATCGGCGCGTTTCGGCTGGCGCGGCGTCGGCAGCCGCGCGGACAGACCGCGCGCCCGTTGATCGGTTCACCCTTCTTGTCGGCAATCCGCAGACGAGGATCCGTGATCCAGCTAGGCTCTCCGAGCCATGCCGCAGCATACTCCTCAAAGACCCCGGCCTCCTCCGCAAGGGCGAGCGCCCGCTCGTGATACCTGCCCGCATCCCCATGATCGAGAGCGTGAGCCGGCGGCCACACGCGCGTCCGAGTAGCGACCGCCTGGCAGCGCAGGTACTGGCGGAGCTGTTCCCACCAAGTGTCCGCCGCCTCCGCCGTGTCAATCGTCGGCCGGCGCAGCCCAAGGCAGAAGGTCCTGTCCCCCTGGATGTGCCGTTCGGGACAGCGTGCCGGCAGCCTCGTGCCAGGCGTCGTTTCACCGACTTGGACCGTGCCGCCACCGATAATCGTCAGCTCGACCCCGTCACCCGACCAGGGCGTGCCAGGAACGCGCGCAACGCCGACTACCTCGATGACCGAAGTGCGTATTGTTTCGAACCAGGCCGGTGCCCTGTCGACCAGAAGGCTACAGGTCGTAGTCACCCGCCGTTGTGGGCGCGCAGCGGCTCCGCGTCTGGGACGTGCGCCCGCATCGGCTCGACCATCGGCACGGAGGCGACGTATGGCGCCTGGACGCTGCCGATCAGCATGTCCGCCGAGTCTACGTCGAGGTTGGGTACCTTTCGGTCGTGCATAAAGACCGTCCGGATCGCCGAAGGCGAAGCTCTGAAGGCGGATTCGCCGAGCGCAGTCTCGTAACCGTCGCACCGCCGCTGCTCGGACTCCGAAACGCACGTGGCGCGGCTCGCCGCTGCACGCACGCTGTTTTCCCCTCGTAAACCGAGCCTGCAGATCGGCGTCCAGCCGTAGTCGATGCCAATCGCTAGGCCGAGGTCCGCGATCCCTGGCAGCATCTCCCGGCAGAGATTAAACGAGGAGCGGAGGCCGGCGGCGGCTTTAACGGCAGTGCGCATTGTGGCCATCTGATCGGTTTGGCGGGCGTCCCCTTCAGCCACGAGACCATGGATGCAGTCGCCAATAAACCTTACCTTCCGCCCTGCGAAGTCGTCGCGAAGAACGGCCGCCATTTCGGCGCGAATTACGTGCAGGTTCGCTACCGCCTCCGCGATGCGGCCCGTACCGATCGCCCGATCGATGTAGGCGGTAAATTTGTCGACGTCGGCGAAGACCGAAGCAAGTTCCATCCGCACGGCTCGACTGGGCGGATGGTCCTTGTAGTCGAGGTCCTTCAACGGTGGCTCCCTGTGATGAAAATGAAACACCGCATCGGAATAGTCGTGGTCCTTGCGAGAGCGCACCACGTTGGACACCGAAGCGAACGCCGCCTCGAGTCGCGTCTCGGCCGTCCGCTCGCTGAAGCTCGGCGTCGTAAATCTCTCGTCAAGAAACGCTAGTTCGGTAGCCTTGGTAATAGCGACTTTCGTTTCCCACGGTTCCGCGCGCCGGTTCACGGCGGCGGCGGCTCGCGGGCTGAGCTCGACACCGTCCCCGTCGCCATCTGCAAGCTTAGCCGCGTGGTTGGCGGGGCTCCCGATGAAAAGCGGTTCGCGCTCATTGCCCTTACCACCGTCGATGGCGACTGCTGGCCCGCTGTCGATGCCCACGCGGACCCGCGTCGCAAATTCGGGATGCTCGCCGGCCAGTCTATCGACCAATTCGCGAAACGCCGCGGCGAACGCAACCGCCGTCCGGACCCGCTCGCCCTCATTGTGCGGACCTTCAGGCGCTAAGACGACAGCGTGCAGCCGCGAGCCGTGGAAGTCGACGCGCTGGATCTCGAACTCATCGATGAGTGTGTCGCATGCGCTGTAGTGGGCATGCAGGAACTCTAGCGCGCGCCTGTGGCTTGCTTCGGTTTCGCGTCCGGCGTCAGTTAGGACCGAGTTGAAGTCGACGAGATTCGCGTAGACGTGCACGCCGTTAGTTGTGATCGCTCGATTGCGCGGAATGTCTATGAGTGCCGCCTCGACCAGACCGTCGGCAGCAAACATCCCCTTTCGCACGCGCGCTTCGGCAAGGTAGGAGCGAAAGTCCTCGACGACGATTTGTCCTTCGGGCACGCTATCCATAAACCGACGAATGCGGCTTCGTGCGCGGTCTTCATTCCATGCCATCGAGTTTGATCCTCCGCTCGCCGGCGAACCCGGCAGACATCTAGCAGGCGAACGTATAGCGCACATGTGTCGAACTGGTCCAGAACATCGGCATTTGAAGTCGCGAATTTCTGTGGGTAGGCGAGTGGGTTCGACCTGCAGGGGATGGCCTCTGTGAACGTGGCATGCTGCCCAATGGCAGAGTCTAAAGGCTTCCGGCGAGCCGCGAGAACGTCGTTCGCGCGCCTTCTTTGCAGAAACCCGGGGAAGTGCGGCCTTTGTGACGGCGTTCACCAGGGAATCATGACGCACCTCTTCATCGTTTTCCCCGAATGCGCTATTCTCGGTGGTCGACGATGGGAGAGTGTCTTGATCGAGCGGTTCACCGGTGATGCAGGGAGCAGACTGCTGTTGGAAGAATTGCGCAGGCAGAAGATCCTTGCCGGTGCCCCGGAGCTGGCTGCTGAGTTGGCAGACGCCGGCGAGCTTGTGGAGTTTGCCCCAGGCGACCTGCTGATCCAGCAAGACGATGTCACAAACGACGTCCTACTTATCATTGTCGGAGTGTGCGACGTTGTCGTGAACGGCCGCCGTGTGGCGAAGAGATCCAGCGGTGACCACGTGGGCGAGATGGCCGCGATCCAGCCTACCCAGCGACGGTCTGCCAGCGTGATCGCTGAGGACGCAGTGCTCGCCTTGAGGCTCTCCGAGCCGGCCTTTTCCGAGGTAGCGGGGCGGAATCCGGCAATCTACCGGTCTATCGCCAAGGAGCTGTCCCGTAGACTGCTGCAGCGCAATGCCAACATCGGCGCGTTCCGTGAGCGAGTGCGCATCTTTATTATCTCGTCTGTCGAAGCCCTTCCGATCGCGCGAACGATCGAGAACGCATTTGAGCACGATCCCTTCTTCGTCGAGCTTTGGACGGCGGGTTGTTTTAAGGTCGCCAATTACACGCTGGATGACTTGGAAGCAGCAGTGGACAACGCAGATTTTGCAATTGCGATCGCCCACGCCGACGATTTCGTCGAGAGCCGGGAGGAAATGTGGCCAGCTGCGCGCGACAACGTCGTGTTCGAGCTCGGCCTGTTTATGGGCCGCCTCGGTCGGACGCGCGCAATCCTAATGGAGCCAAGGGGCAAGGATGTGAAGCTTCCCAGCGACTTGGCTGGGGTAACCACAATCCCATACCGCTTCGAGAAGGGGGCCAGCAATGCGGCTCTTATGGGTCCGGCCTGCAACAAGCTGCGCGATCACGTGCTCGCGCTCGGACCGGCGAACGGATAGCTGCAAAGACTGAAAGGATCACAACGGACGTGGCGGTGGACGAAGACTTCCTGCAGGAGCGTGTGGACACGCTGTTCGGGACGACGTTCGAGGAGCGTGACGGTCGCGTTGTCCCCTCGACAGACGATGTGGCGCTTAGGAACGGCGCAGTGAAGATCGACGCAGCCTTCCTTTACGCCGACCTGGCGGGATCGGCCAAGCTAGCGAAAATCTGCCCTTGGAGTACCACTGCCAAGATCATCCGCGCGTTCCTTGACTGCTCGACTCGGCTGATCATCAAGCACGGCGGCAAGGTGCGCAGCTTCGACGGCGACAGGGTGATGGGAGTCTTCATTGGCGATGGGAAGAACAGCGCGGCGGCCACCTGCGGGCGAGAAATCCACTGGGCTGTGAGGAAGATTATCCAGCCTTCGGCGACTGCGCAGTTCAATTCTATAAAGAACGCCGGGCTCGAAATACGGGCTTGCTCGGGTATCGATGTTGGCGAAGTGCGTGCGGTACGCTCTGGGATCCGCGACAACAACGATCTGATCTGGATCGGCAAGGCGGCGAGCTTCTCAGCAAAGCTCTCTGACGTGAGGGATGCCGGCTACCAGACTTATATTTCGAGTCGTGTTCATGCCGTGCTTAACGAGGCTGCCAAGCTTGATGCCAAGGGCAAGAGCATGTGGACGCCCGCGAGCTTTAACTTCGCGGGAGACACTGAGAGGGTCTACAAATCTAACCACTGGAAAAAGCCGTAGGTCGATCGAAGTACAGGACGATCGCACTCGGTTCACGTTTACCGCCGTTGGCCGACTGCCTAGATGTTTGGTCCCAGGGATTGATGGTGCATTATCCGCAAGCGAGTGGAAGGATGCGCTATGGGCCAGGTATTACACGGAAGCGCCACGACGACAGAGGTCGTCCGTCGAGCGATACAGCATAGTGAAGAGAGCCTGAGGGCGCTTGCCCGCCGCCACGGGGTCAACCAGAAGACGGTCGCCAAGTGGCGGAAGCGCAGCACGACCGCCGATCTGCGGACTGGGCCCAAAGAGCTCAGGTCGACGACGCTGACGATTGAGGAGGAAGCGGTTGTGGTGACGTTCCGACGCCACACTCTGTTGCCCCTCGACGATTGTCTCTACGCACTTCAGCCGACGATCCCGCATCTAACACGCTCGTCGCTGCATCGCTGCCTGCAACGTCACGGGATCAGCCGGTTGCCGGAGGTCGATGGTGACAAGCCAGCGAGGAAGAAGTTCAAGGCCTATCCGATCGGGTACTTTCACATCGATCTGGCCGAAGTGCGCACCGAGCAAGGCAAGCTCTACATGCTGGTCGCGATCGACCGAACCTCGAAGTTCGCCTTTGTCGAGCTGCACGAGAAAGCCACTCGGCGCATCGCTGGTGACTTTCTCCGGCGAGTTGCCGCAGCCGTGCCATACCGGATCCACATCGTGCTCACCGACAACGGCACGCACTTTACCGATCCTACCGGCGATGGTTGGACGCCCGAGGATATCAAAGAGATGCGGGCAAAGCAGCTGCCGTTCAGATGCCACTCTTTCGAGCTGGCCTGCGCTGACCTCGACATCCAGCACCGTCTCACCAAACCACGGCATCCCTGGACGAACGGCCAGGTCGAACGAATGAACAGGACCATCAAGGAGGCGACCGTCAAACGCTATTATTACGAGACCCACGACCAGCTGCGACAGCACCTCGGCGACTTCGTCGCTGCCTACAACTTCGCCCGTCGCCTCAAGACACTGCGCGGCCTGACGCCGTACGAAGCCATCTGCAAAGCATGGACAGAAGAGCCTGAACGTTTCATATCAAACCCGCACCATCAATCCCCGGGACCAAACACCTAGAGCGTTTTCCGGCCGACCTGAATCGAAGAGGGATTCACACAGACGCGCTGATCTGATTCACGGTGCTGGCTGGATGGAGGCCGGCATATATGGGTCTCAACACACATCAGTGCCCGCAGCAGACGGTTATCTGTTGGCCGAGATCGCTGAACTCCGGGGCGGCGCGCGCCAGAGTATCTGATGTCTAGGTGAATGGCTCGAGCAGCTTCGCGGGCGGCAGCGACTGCCGCGGAAAGCGCGCGCGGACCCGCCGCGCGACCTCGCCAAGCGCATCGTCGCGTTCGAGCGCGCTCTCGACCAGCCAAGCGGCGCTTTCTCGGTCGGCGCGCGTCTGACGACAGTCGCTGGTCGGTGTATGGTGCCTGGCATCCGCACCTTGGAACGCCGCCGTCCAGCCGACCTCGGCCCCGTCGGGATCGATCCCCGCCATGATCTGCTCGAAGCCGATAGGGGCCATTTGCCGGGCGAGCCGCAGGAACAGCAGCGGCTTGTCGAGAAAGGGCTGGGTCTTGCGCCCAAGCTGCGCGCTAGCGGCCGCGACATGCGGTGCGATCATCGGTTCGAGCAGGTCGGGGTGGGGGTTAACGAGCTGGGCGACAACCGCCGCGCTCATCCGCCAGTGGAAATGGCCATGGCTAGCGAGACCGACCGTCTTTCCGGCGGTGACCTGACGCGCGGCGGTCTCAGGTGCCAGCATCGCCACGCGTACCGACAGCGGATCCATCTCATCGAGATGTGCCGCGATCATCGCCCGGATCGATGCCTTGGCCGACGCCGCGTGGAAGGCGACCTGCAGGAATATAGCGACTTCATGGTGCATCGCGCCCCAGGCATCGCCGATCGTCCGGTCGATCCGCACCCAGTCGATACGGGCGACGGTCGCCTCGAACTGACGTTTGGAGACCTCGCCGATGAAGCCTAGCAGCCACGCTGCGGTCTGGAAGTCGCGTCGGTTGATCGCGGAGACCTGCGCGGCCAGCTCCTCCGGCGTCCAGCACGCCGCCAGCTGTGCCGCCACGGCCCGCATCCGCGCGGTCGGCCCCTTCTTGCCGGCATAGATGCCGAGCGTGTCGGACATTCGCAGCGCGTGCCACACCATGTCATGGAGCTCGTGAAAGCTGTGGAAGGGTCGGGCGCGCACCTCCTCGCCGATCGCGGGGAGCAACGCTTCGATTAGGTCGAGGCCGAATGCTTCGTCGTCCCAGGTGAACAGCTCGCAAAAGCTTCCGGCGGCGGAGAGATAATGGTCGCGCGGCCAGGTCCGCATTGTCGCGAGGCATACGTCGCGGTCGATCGCAGCGAGATAGCGTGTCCGCCAGCTATCGGGACGATGGCGCATGCAGGACGAGACCATGCCTGCCGCCTCGCAGGCCAGCACCGCATTGCCTTGGCTGACCGCCGCCGCGACTCGCACCGGATCGGCCAGCGCGATGACGCCCTGTGCCAGTGCCGCGTCTTTCATGCCGATCTGTCCGATCAGATGGCCGATACCGTAGCCGGTGCCGGGCAGCGGCGCGCTGAACCAGTCGGCTGCGACCTGCGCATAGCCTTGCGTGATCGTCGCCGCCCAATCGTCGACATAGCTTTGCAGCTCGGACAGGAGCCAGGCGGCACCGCGCCGCGCCTCGGGGCTCTCGGCACCCCAACAACGCGCGATCAGCGCGGGCAGCCGCGATCGGTCGACGAGGTGCGTCCAGCGCGTCGGGAAATCGCCCATCACGCGCAGCTCGGTGAGCAGCGCCGAGATGCCCGAGGGCGGATAGGTACCTGCCGCAATGACGTGATCGACCATCGCGCCGATCTCGGCACGCCCTTCCTTGGTTTGTCCCTCCAGCACCCGCGCGATCAGCACGGTGGCCAGCCGCTGATGCGGGCAGCGGAGATCGTCCTCCGCCAGCAACAGGCGCCGTTCGATCAGCCAGGTCGTCGCCTGGCGCCGCTGCTGGGCAGCAATGCCGCCGGCATCGAACAATCCCGTCAGATCGTCTGGCTGGGCGCGGGCATCGCGTGTCGCCAGCTGGCGGATCGCGGCCGCGGCGAGAACTAGGTCCGCATCGGCGGCGCGCGCGTCCTCCGCCGATTGTTGCGCCCGACGCCAACCGCCGCCGAGGATAAAGCAGAATTGCCACGGCCGCTGCGCCGTCGCGGCGGCGGCCAGCCGGTCCTCGATCGCCTCGTCGCCGATGGCATCGCCGATCCGGTCGTCGATACGCTTGACGATGCGCGCCGTCGCCGGGAGATCGACGCGCAGCCCGGCGGCGATGACTGCCACGGCCTGTGCGGGATCGATGCGGATCGCGCCGGGGAGCGGTGCCTTGTCGTCCGAGATCGTATGGGCGCTTAATAGCCACTGCGTCGCGCCGGCCGCTTCCTCGGCACGGCGCAGCAATTGTGGGTCCGTCAGATGGGCATCGTCGATGATGTGCAGGGTCGGTTGGTCGCCGGGTGCAAGCGCGAGGGTGCCAACGGCGGAATCCTTGAGCCGCAGCACCCGCCAGCCCTTGTCATGCGCGCGCTTCGCCAGCTGCAACGCGCACACCGACTTGCCGCCACCCGCCGTCGCTACCAGCCGCGCGCTGAACCCTGCTTCAAGTTCGCGCCACAGCCGGTCGACTTGGGGCAATTCCGGACAGGCGCTGACATCGGCAGCCCCGAGCGACCGCCCGAGCAGCGCCGGGCCAAGATCGCGCGCCCGATCGAAGCGCTCCTCGATCCACGCTTCCTCGGCTTGGGCTGGTAGCGCTGTTCCAAGCGCGCCGATCACCCAGTCGGGCAACGCGGCGAGCGTCGCCATCAATTGGGGCAGCTGGACGCCAAGCCCGGCATAGAATTGCTCGATAACCGCTGGGTGCTGGGCCAGCTGCGACACCAGGCCGTTCCAGCCGAGCGCATTCACCGGGAATTTGCCGGAGGCGATGCGCTGCCGTGACACCGCTAGCGCATGCGCCTGGAGCTTGGCGTCGTCGGCAAAGGTCGTGGCGAAAGTCCAGCCCGCTAGGGTCGGCACGAAGCCCTCCGCCTTGGCGAGCTCGGCATCGAATTCGCGTGTTGTCGCCTTCTTGCCGAAATTCCGGTCCTTGCCCTTGCACTGGACGCCGAGCGTCTCGCCGGGGCACTCGGGCCGCGCACCGTGAATGTCGACGCCATGCTGCGCCTGACCGCTTCGGCCGTGGCGCTGCGCCAGCGGATCGTTCCAGATCGCCGCGAACAACGCCCGGCACAGCTCTTCGAACGTCTCCCAGGATGCCGGCGGATTAATCTGCTGCGCGAGGAATTCCATCGCGCCATCGTAGCGGATCGTCCTGCCGGAGCCAGTACCGACGTTCGTAGGCTTGATTTGGAGCTACGGCTGCGCGTCCTACCAGTGGCCATTCACAGGCGTTGCCGCCGGCGTTCTGAGAACGTAGCTTGAACACTAGCACTAGCAGAAGCGCATCGCGTGGAGACACGTGGTTCACGCGGCGTGAGGGGCGAGTGTTCCAGGGAGGCTCGGAGCTTGTGACCTAAAGTTGCGCGAAAACAGCCGGTGGCGACGGGCTAACTCGCCCTTAGCCCCCGCTGAAACATGTATGGAACGAAGGTTATGCTCGCGCGGTGAAAGGCGGTCGGCTAGGCTGACGTTTCACGGACGGACCCCCGAATGACTACATTGAGTTTAAAGGCCAGACAAGATTTTCTGGAGAAGGATGCGAGGGTCAGCGATCCGCTAAAGGGAATCGCGGAGTTCGTTTGGAATGCGCTCGATGCCGATGCCGGCGCGGTACAGGTCGAACTGGTCAAAAACGACCTCGGCGGAATCACCGCAATCCGGATCGTCGATGATGGGCACGGCATCTCGCGCGAGCGGGCCGACCATGATTTCGCGAACCTCGGCGATTCCATCAAGCGCAAGATGTCGCGGACCCGGACGCACGAGCGCGCGGTCCATGGCAAGGAGGGACGTGGACGGCTCAAATTTTTCTCGATCACGCGGCTCGCGAAATGGCAGACGGTCTATGAGGAGGGCGAAAAGCGCTTCGCGTTCGACCTGACCATCCAGTCGAACAATCTCGAGCATTGCGAGCTGACGGACGCGATCGAGACCGACGCGCCCACCGGGACGGTCGTCGAGCTGGTCAATCCCAAGGAGCCGTTCGATCGGCTGGGCAACAGCGATGCGTTCCGCGAATTCAGCACGATCTTCGCCCCCTATATCCTCCAATATCCGACCGTTCAGATCAGCTTCAACGGGTTCACGATCGATCCGAGGATCACGATCCATAAGGAAGTGGACCTCCCGCAGAAACCGATCGTCTGCCCCAACCGCGTCATTGACGATCTGCGGCTCAAGGTGATCGAGTGGAACGGGCAGAGCGAAAGCCGGCAGATCTTCTTTGGCGGCGATAACGGCATCGTGCTCGGGTCGCAGGCCGCCTATGTGACCGCGCCCAATTTCGCCTATTCGGCCTATGCCTATAGCGCCTTCTTCCGTGAGCTTGCCGACGCCAATCTGCTCGATCTGGAAGGCGTCAACGATCCTGATTTCCTACACATCCTCGAGCATATCCGCTCCGACCTGAAGGACTATTTCCGTAAGCGGCAGGCTGATCTCTCGCAAGGGCTCATCCAGGAGCTGAAAGATCAGGGCGCGTATCCCTATGAAGGTGATCCGCGCGACGAGGTCGAAAAGCGCGAACGCCAGGTCTTCGACATCGCGACCTATGCGGTGTCGTCGCACTCGCGCGAATTTGCCCGCGCCGAGACGTCGCTCAAGAAAATGACGCTTACCTTCCTCAAGGAGGCGGTGAAGCATAATCCGGACGCGCTCTCGACGATCCTGCGGGCGGTGGTGAACCTACCGAAAGCGCAGCAGAACGAGTTTTCTGAGCTGCTCCATCGCACCGAGCTCGGCAACATCATTTCGTCGTCGAGCCTGATCGCGGATCGTATCGCGACACTGACGGTGCTGCGCACCATGGTGTTCGAGCCCAGATATCGCCAGTCAGTCAAGGAGCGCGGCCAACTTGACGCGTTGGTCCGCGACAATACCTGGCTGTTCGGCGAGCAGTTTCATTTCACGATGTCGGAGCCGGGGCTGACCCGGATCATGAAGCGGGTCGCTGAGGACTTAGGCAGCGGCAGAAAGCCAAAGAAGGTCACCAAGACGGATGGAAAGGGTGGCCGCGCAGACCAGTTTCTTGGGCGCATCGTGCCTGGACCTGAGAAGGACCGTCACGAATATCTGCTGATCGAACTCAAGCGACCCGGTCTGACGATCGGCCGGAAGGAGTTGAATCAGGTTCAGGATTATCTCGACGCGTTGCGCACGCAGCCGGATTTCAGCCACACCGACACGCGCTGGCATTTCTATCTGGTCACCACCCAATATGACGCGACGGTCGACGCGATGATCCACCAGGCTAGCCGACCGGCCGGCGTGGCGCAGGAGGGCGACAATT
Organism: Sphingomonas sp.; assembly: GCA_043775965.1. Taxonomy (GTDB): domain Bacteria; phylum Pseudomonadota; class Alphaproteobacteria; order Sphingomonadales; family Sphingomonadaceae; genus Sphingomonas. The sequence goes on along the minus strand of JAYVRZ010000325.1, from coordinate 1,823 downwards.
ACGTGCTGTGGGTCAAGACTTGGGGCGAGGTGTTGCGCGAGAGCGAAGCACGCCACCAGTTCATACAGGATCAGCTGAAGATCGAGGTTACCGACGAGCAGATCGACGCGCGCATCAAGGATTTGGCGCAGTCGGTGATCAAGGCGTAGCGAACGTCGATCCGCAGCCCGCATGCGCGTGTTGCCCACAAGGAGGATTCACATGAAGCTCGCGCATCTGCGCATCTGCAACTTCAGATGTTTCGGGAGTGTGGCGACCGACATTGCGTTGGATGACACGACCTTCATTTTAGGGCCGAACGGCACAGGCAAGACAGCAGTGTTGCAGGCGTTGGGACGCATGTTCAGCCTCGATCCTGCCTTACGTAAGATAAGAGCCTCCGACTTTCATATAGCGGCCGACGAAGCGCCTGCGGCCTTGCCGGAAGAGCGCAGTCTCTGGATCGAAGCCGATTTCGAATTTCCCGAGCTCGAAATCGAGGAAGACGATGCCATGCCCGCCGTACCGGGCAATTTCGCGCACATGCTGATGGTGGATGAGGACGAGCAGGTCCGCGTTCGCTTCCGTTTGGCGGCAACACTCGATCAGGATGGCGATATCGAGGAGACTTTCACCTATGTGACCAAGACCGACGATGCTGGGCTGCCAACCGAGGAAAGCAGAGCCTCGAAGCAGGATCGAAACGCGATTCAGGTTCACTATCTCCCGGCGCGCCGCGACCCTTCCGACCATGTTTCCTATTCGGCGAATACGCTGCTGGGCCGCGCCCTGCGAGCCGCCGACTGGAGCGGCGAACGCGCGGCGATCGGCACTCTCACGGCGCAGATAACTGCGGCCCTGACCGGCAACGCCGCCATCGAGGGCATCGGTGAATCTCTGACCGGAATCTGGAGCCAGCTCCATAAGGGTCAGTTCTTCGCCGACCCGGCAATCTCGTTTGCGCAGAGCGAGATCGATGCGTTGCTCCGTCATCTGAGCCTGACGTTCACGCCTGGCCATGGCGAACCGCTGGTTGATTTCGCGCGGCTGAGCGATGGACAGCAGTCGCTGCTTTACATCTCACTGGTGCTCGCCATGCGCGACATCGGCGACAAGGTTCTTGCCGGCGAAACCGAAGCGTTCGACATCGACAAGTTGCGACCTGCGATCTTCACCCTGCTTGCCGTCGAGGAGCCCGAAAACAGCCTTTCGCCGCATTATCTGGGGCGTGTCGTTCGGGCCGTTTCCGAATTCGCGAAGGGGCAGAACACGCAGGCGTTGGTTGCGACGCACGCCCCCTCGCTTCTGCGACGCGTTGCGCCTGAAACCGTCCGCTATCTTCGGCTCGACGCCAATCGTCGCACGGTGGTAGCGGCCGTCGTCCTTCCGGAGAACGAGGATGCCGCTAAGTATGTTCGCGAAGGTGTCCAGGCCTTTCCCGAGCTGTATTTCTCCCGGTTCGTAATCCTGGGCGAAGGCGACAGCGAGGAAGTCGTATTGCCGCGGCTCCTTTCCGCGCGCGGTATCCTTACCGATGATGCGTCGATATCGATCGTTCCCCTGGGCGGCCGGCACGTCAATCATTTCTGGCGCCTGCTGCACGCACTCGGCATTCCGCACGCGACGTTGCTCGACCTCGACCTTGCCCGCTACCAAGGTGGGTGGGGGCGGATCAAATATGCGGCCAAGCAACGCCTCAAGTATGGCGATGTCGCGAATGCCGGGATCGACGATGGTGACATCGAGGGCATTCCGGCCTGGGACAGCGATGATGGCTTCATGGTCGATGACGATGGCTGGATCGAATATTTCGAGGAAAGAGGGATCTTCTTCTCATCACCTCT
>JAYVRZ010000324.1:0-6442 GCA_043775965.1 Sphingomonas sp. | reverse complement strand
GCAGTTTCGTGGCGGTGGTCGACGGCGGATCGATGTTGCGCGCATCTGAACGCGTCTTCCTCAGCCAGCCGGCAATCAGCTTGCAGATCAAGCGGCTGGAGGAGCTCCTCCAGATCCCGTTGTTCCGGCGGGAAGGGCGGCGACTCGTGCTGACCACACAGGGCGATGACGTATTGATCCTCGCGCGCGAGATGCTGGCGCTCAACGATCGCATCGTGGCGACGCTCACCGGCGAGGCGCTGGCCGGCCCGGTGCGGATCGGCTTCGTACAGGATTTCGCCGAGACGCTGTTGGAAGGCTTGCTCGCGCAGTTCGTTGCTCTGCATCCCGACGTCCGGCTGGAGGTGCGCGTCGGAGGAACGCCGCAACTGCTCGATTTGCTGGAGAGCGACCGGCTCGACGTGATCCTCGGCATGGGCGTGGCTGGCGACGCGGCGGCGATCCGCGAGGAACCAATGCGATGGTTCGGGAATGCCGGGCTACCCTCGCGGGATACGATCCCACTAGCCGTTCTCGAACGCCCCTGTCGGTTTCGCGACGCAGCGATCGCGGCATTGGAAGCGGCGGGCCGCTCGTACCAGCTGGTGGTTGAAACCCCGAGCCTGTCGGTATTACGCGCCGCGGTGCGCGGCGGAGTCGGAATTACCTGCCGAACCGACCTGTTCGGTGGCCTTCCCGAAATCGCCGGACCGTCGCTGCCAGAGCTGCCATCGGTCTCTTATGTCCTGCACAAGCGCGAACGCCTTGCACCTGCGCTGATCAACCTTTGCGGTCTGATCTCGGAACGCGTGAACGATATCGACGTGCCAGACCTCTCACTGCAGTGATCGGACGATCGGCCTTATTCGGGTTTTAGCAATCGTGTTCGTTCTCGAGGGCCGATCGTACGGCCACTAGCTAATCCACTACCGTTTCCCATTATGAATGGACGGCCGGAGTTGGGGCGGCAATTTTGTAATTGCTTACGGGGTTGGCGGAAAAGGTTGCCACATTCGCAAGACCGAATGGCCGAGGTTGGATCAGGCAGCGGTAGTTATTATTTTCCAGATCGAGCCAACTCGATACCCCATGAGGACGTGGCAGCTCACAAACACTCGATCCGATTGATTAGACGATAAGCTTTAGGATGCCATCGTGCGCTGCGAGGGGAGCATGACGCGGTGAAATCCGTGGGGGCGCTTCAGACATTTCGTCCGTATGAACATCAAAACGGATAAGCTGCGCCCAGCCAAAGGCAGTGGTGAGGGCAGTATCGGCCGCGTCGCGGCCTACTGCCATCAAGATGCGACCGATGCGCGGGATTCGATGCCGTGCGTCGTATGCGTGCCATGAATTACCAAGATAAACCTCGAACCAGGCATGGAAATCCATGGCGACGTCACCGGGCGGTACGCCGATGTCACCGAGGTAGCCGCTGCAATAGCGCGCTGGAATATTCATGCAGCGACATAAGGCAACTGCGAGATGCGCGAAGTCGCGACAGACGCCAACCCGTTCTTCATACGCTTCGTAAGCGGTCCGTGTAGCGCGGGCGTAGCAGTACCCGTAGGTGAAATGCTGATGAACGAAGTCGACGATCGCGCGAACACGCGGCGCTCCTGGTGCGGTTCCGCCGAACAGGCGCCAAGCCTCAGTCGTCAGGCGGTCGGTGTCGCAATAGCGACTGCCCAATAGATATGTGAGTACTTCCGCTGGAAGGTGTTCGACCGGCTGTTGGTCAGCGGGATACTGGGGATCGGGTTTGCCGCTGTCCTCAATGATGAAACCACAGGACAGCGTCGTTACGCCGGTCGGCAACATTAGGCGGGTGCAGATGTTACCGAACGCATCACGGTAATTTTCCCGATCGATCGCCGCGCCGATGGACATTTCATAGGGTGATCGCAAATCCGGCATTCGCGAAGGGTGGAGATTGAGCATGGCAATAACTGGCGTCGGGGCATTGCAGTCGAAGGTCAGGGTATATCCGGCATTAATGAGCATAGTGCCTCGTCGAGAAAATACCCGCGATGAACCGGACCGGCCGCCGATGATTACCTTAAACCATCGGCGGCCTCAGTAGTTGCCTATTCCGGCAGATCGCCGTCGTCGCCGGACGTTGTGCCTTGCCTAGCACTGGTTGGTGTCAGTCAATCGTCATACCCTGAGACGGAAGGTCTGCGAGTGCGCGAAGCTCACGGACGGGGCAGCCATTGTGCTGGCCACGGAACTGCGTCGACATCTCGTAAGTCGGCTTGCGGGCACGGTTCACGCCACCAATCGGCTGATGAGCGGAGAGACCGTGCCACGGGCTGAATGACACAGCCTGTTCCTGCTGCTCGCTGAGACCATGCTCCCAACCCAGCTGTGCAGGAACCGTAAGGCGGGCGACCGCCACATATGGGCTCTCCTTCTCGTCCCAAACTACCGACGTGTCCTCGATCGGCATCTGTTCGAGATCGGTACACAGCTGCACGCGCAGTTCCCATACGCTATCCTGCTCGATCAGCACTTCGCCAATATCCTCGCGTAGCGCGTCAGGGCGGCCTGACGTCTCCACCTTGCTTCCGGTCAGCTCGGTAAGGTTAGGCGACACCGGCGCAACCGAGATCTTCGCGATGTAGCCACCGTGCCGCAGCGGGACCTGGGTATAATAGGTCTCGCCGAGCGGATGCGTGTTAGGTGCACCACCTAGGGTCTGGATTGTCGGGCTCTGAATGCCGACCGTCTCTAGCGCAGCGTCTACCGTCTGCATGACTGCCGACAGACCCTTCTTCAGTCCCTCGCCAGCGTCGGTTGTCTTTGCGAGCATCTTGAGATTGGCAAGGAACGCCTTGGGTGTTGGCGATGCAAAGGCGGGGCCGTTGACCAGGATGAAGTCCTGCGTAGTGTCTGCCTCGGAACCGGGCAGCCGATCACCCGGCACGCCGAACAGCTTGACGGCAAGCCCGCGCGGTACGCTGACGCTGTCATCGAGGATGTCGCCGGGCAGAGTGGAAAAGCGTAACAGCGCGTCGTAGCTGCCGGGCGCAGCAAACAAGCCCTGGGCGAGGGCAGGAGAGATGCCGGACAGTATCTCGAGCTTGCCTTTCACAATCGCGTGACCCTTGGCGTGGACGCCACGAACCGCGGTGCCATAGTCCTTGGCCGTCTTTTCCTGGATCAGCCGCAGCTGCTCGTTCAGGCCCTGGATGGTCTCATTTTCATCGTCGGCGCGTACTTCAACGTTTGGCGTAAAGGCGACAGGCGGATGCTGGGGATCATGAGACATGGAATTAGCCCTTCTACGAGCATGAGGTTCAAACGGACGCTCGTTGCGAACTCGTCAGACGTAGACGGACATGCCAAGCGACCCGGACCAAAGGTCCGTGGTGATAAACCGTGGCGCGAGAAGATCGGCCCCGACGGCGTGCATACATTGGACGATCAGGGTCAGTAATCTGGACGATCAAGGACTCGAGGGTAGAATGGATAGGCCCGCTGTCAGACGAACTCGGTGTCTCAGCGGCGTCGGTAGTCCGTCGGGCCAAACCCGTAAGCAGCCTGGAACGCTCGCGCGAAAGGCCGCGAGCCGGCATAACCAACGGTCTGCGCGATGACTTTGATCGGAAGATCCGTTGTTCGCAGCAGCCGGGCCGCGATCCGAAGCCGTGCCTTCTGGACGAAATCGATCGGGCCCTGCCCAAAGGCCTTTGAAAAGTGGTCCGAGAACGACGCCCGGCTCATACCGGAAAGGGACGCCAGAGTGTCGACCGTATGCGCTGATGCTGGACTTTCGATGATCGCAGCGACTGCTTTGGCAAGCCGCGGATCAAAGATCGCGCCTCCTGCCGCTTGCGTCTCGCGTTCCCGACGGTCGCGCAGCAACGCGATCAGTCCCTGCTTCATCAGCGCCTGGCACATCGCCTGGGTGCCAAACCCGGCATGAGCGATCTCGTCCGCCATGGCCTCGAAGATACCCGGCGAGATGACGCCCACCACCATGTCGCCCGCCACGGGCGTTCGTAGCATGTCAAAAAAGCCGAGACCGCCCTGATAGGGGGCCGGCAAGGCTCCGCAGAGCATCAGCGTGTCATCAGCACCATCACCGGCGGTAAACTCGACCAATCCGTCGCCGAGCAGGGCGCAACGGTCTGCCGCGTCGCGCACATTGGCCTGAGCGGCCACATCGCCGACCCAGTGCTTTTCAGCGGTTGGAATGATCAACACGCTCGACGGCAAGAAAGGGATCGGGGGCGACGCGCCGACTTGCATATGCCCGGATCCGCGTAACACGAAGTGGACCGTCACGGTGTTGAACGCGGGAAAGCTCATCCGCCATCCTTTTTGGATCCGGCATACCGAAAACGCATGCGGATCGACGTCGATAGTCGTGAGGAGCTGATCGAGTGTGCGTTTCACCGGGGTAGCCTAACGCATGCTCGCTCCTGCGGACACAAGTGCATTCTGATCCAGCTTCGTTGAACGTGCGCTTGCGACGATTTTTTGAACGATGTCTCAGCGCCCAATTCATATTGGCGTTTGGCAACACGGCGCGTCATTCGCCTGATGAAGGGAACGACGATCCACGCTTCAGACGATGCAATGGAGACTTAACAAGCCTTCGCAAGGGCGACACCGATTGCGCCACGACAGGGTGCGCTCAACAACCCAGCGCCGTGGAGAACGACATAGCCGTCAGGTCGGAGCGCCTGATGACGTTGATGGTTAGCCGATCGATGTGCGCGACTGCCCCTTCAAGCTTCGGTCGGCATACCCGCCATCGGTGATCAGCTTAGTGAGCGTAAGAAACGCGTCGCACGATCGTTCGATCAGGACCGAGCTGCCGTCGCGGGCCCTCCACACCGCTGTACCCAATGATATAATTAGCGATAACCTTGATTCCCGCTAATTACCTGCTGGCGTGGATTTTCCTGATCGGTTAGCTCGTTCCGAGGTCCGGGTCGGTTAAAAACCGCGACGGCCATCTGGATGAACGAGTCGTGCAGGAGGTCGGTTTGGCCGATGAGGATGAAATCGATGCGGCGGCACGCGTCGACCGCGCGGACCTGGATGCCATCGTGGCTGACGCGCTGGTGGTCGTCGATCGCGTCCAGTCGCTCGAACCCTATCTCCCGCAGCTTGCCCCCCAAGATCGCGAGCGGGTCGACGACTATGTTCGACGAGCCTCGTCCGACGCGACGCTGCGCGCTTATAAATCGGACTGGCGCCTATTCTGCGCGTGGTGCCAGGAAAGCGGCTACCGTCCGCTTCCCGCGACGCCGGCGACGGTTGCCGCGTTCCTGACGCTGCTCGCCGAGAGCGGGTTTAGCCCACAGGAACTTCGCCGTACAAAGCGCGGCACAGTGCTGCCGCGCAAAGAACCGGCGCCGCTTGGCCGAGCGACGATTGGCCGGCGCCTCGCCGCGATCGTATTTGCTCACCGCGCGGCCGACATAGAGCCGCCCACCTCGCAACCCGACGCATCCCGGCTCGAGCGGGCGATGCGCGGCATCCGCAAGGACAAGCGCGGTGAGTTGCCTGGCAAGAAGCGGCCAGCGGACGGCGACGTGCTGCGCGACATGGTACGCTCAATCGTCGGTGAGGATTTACGCAGCTACCGCGACCGCGCACTGCTCGCGATCGGTATGGCGGGCGCGTTCAGGCGGTCCGAGCTTGTAGAGATCACCGTTGGGCGCGTCAGTGAAGACAGCCGCGGACTGCTAATCCGCATTGCGACTTCAAAAACCGATCAGGAGGGTAAGGGTCACACCGTGGCTATTCCTGACGGACGGCGACTGGAACCGGTACGCCATTACCGAACTTGGCTAGAAAAGGCAGGTATCAATAGCGGGCCGGTGTTTCGCAAGCTGACGCCGCAAGGCCGGCTGACTGACAAACCGATGAGCGCGCAGAGCGTGGCGTTGGTGGTAAAGGCAGCCGCGGTGGCGGCAGGCTACCCGCCCGAGTTATTCTCCGGTCACTCCCTCCGCGCCGGCTTCCTCACAGAAGCAGGTCGCCAAAATGCCAATCTCTTCAAAATGAAAGAGCATAGCCGGCATTCTTCACTAGAAATGGTTGCGGAATATGTCCGGGACCATGAACGGTTTCGAGAACATGCAGGCGAGGGATTTCTATGATTTTAATCCACATCATAACAGTCATTGTACACGCCGGCTCTCAGACCTTACTTGCTTGCTCAGTTCGCGAGCTAAATGCCATCGAAGGCTCAGTGGATTAATGCTACCGGAACGCCGGATCTCCTTAAGTCAGATAGCCGGATGGTGGTTATTTTGACCTTGCCGGCGCAGTTCCGCCTCGGCGGCCGTTGGATCGGCAACCGCAAACACGAAGCGTGTGGCGGAAGGCTGATGAAGATATTCGATGAGGTGGCCCCCTTAATGACCTGACAGGGCCCCGCTCTTATATAAGAGTGAGGCATATGACTGAAGGTACGACCAGGCGTTACAACGATGGCGAGGTT
>JAYVRZ010000323.1:0-10772 GCA_043775965.1 Sphingomonas sp. | reverse complement strand
TCGCGCGGGTCGGGGACGCTTCAAGCCGGCACGGGCGCGTAACGCTTCAGGAACTCGGCATGCGTCGGCAGGTGATCGAGCTTGGCCGCGATCCCCCGCTTCAGGTCGGCGAGCGCGGCCTGCAACTGCGCGGTCGGCATCGTCGATGGCAGGCGGTGGTGGTTCCGCGGGATCACGCCCTGGCCCAGCATCACCTCGACCCAGGAATCGGTCCGGAACAGCTCGTCCTGGTCCTGATACGCCATCGCCGCCTCGCGGAAGAGCGCGATCCGTGTCGCCAGGCTCTCGGGGATCTCGAGCGCCGCCCGCGACTGCCAGAACGACGTGTCGTCGCGGTGCGTCAGCGCATAATGCAGGACGATGAAGTCGCGCACCTGCTCCCATTCGCGGCGCGACCGGGTGTTGAAACGCTCGGCCAGCGCCGCGGTGTCGTCGCCGAACGGGAAATGCTGCACCAGCCACGTCACCGCCACCATCACGAGGTGGATGCTGGTCGATTCCAGCGGCTCGACGAACCCGCTCGCAAGCCCCAGCGACAGGCAATTCCCGTTCCACACCTTGCGCCGCATCCCGCTGGTGAAGCGCAGCATCCGCGGCTCGAACAACGGTTCGCCGTCGATCCCCGCAAGCAACCGCGCCCGCGCCTCGTCGTCGGACAGATGCGCGCTCGAATAGACCAGCCCGTTGCCGACGCGGTGCTGCAACGGGATCTTCCATCGCCAACCCTCGCCGTGCGCGATCGCGCGCGTGAACGGCACCGGCGTTTCGGTCGCGGTCGTCTGCACCGCGAACGCGCGATCGGTCGGCAGCCAGTGCGTCCAGTCCTCGAACCCGGTCTTCAGGCTATCCTCGATCAGCAGCGCGCGGAAACCGGTGCAGTCGATGAAGAAATCGCCCGCGATCCGCTCGCCCGACGCCAATATCAGCGCCTCGATCCGGCCGCTCTCGCCATGCTGCTCGACCTTGGTGATTTTGCCCTCGACCCGCCCCACGCCCGCCGGTTCGGCTATCCCGCGCAGGAACCTGGCATAGGCGGTCGCGTCGAGATGATAGGCATAGGCCAGCGTCTGGTCGCGATCGAGCGCGAACCGCTTCGCGGCCGCCGCCTGCAGTTCGAGCGAATAGTCGCCATATTCGCCACCGAACCCGCGCGCGCGCGCCTCCAGCCAGAAATGCTGGAAATCGGCGACGAAGGTCGATCGGCCGACCGATCCGAACGCGTGGAAATAGCGGTCGTCGATCCGGTCCCAGTTTTCGAACGCGATGCCCAGCTTGAACGTCGCGTTGGTCGCACGGACGAACGCGTCCTCGTCGACGCCGATGAACTGGTGGAACGTGCGGATCGTCGGGATGGTGGATTCCCCGACGCCGACGGTGCCGATCTCGTCGGATTCGATCAGCGTCACGTCGACCAGCCCGGCGAGCTGGCGGATCAGCGCGGTCGCCGCGATCCAACCCGCGGTGCCGCCACCGGCGACGACGACGCGTTTGCGGGGGGCATCGGTCATCGGTTCATCCTGTTGGCGACCAGCGCGCGCAACCGCCGCGCCATCACCGGATCGAGTGGGGCGAGGGGCCCTTGTGCGCTCGGCGGGAGATGCGCGCTCGCCTGCTCCGACGGCGCGAAGAGATAATGGTCGAAGATCGCGCGCCACGCCTGCTTCTCATGGTCGGGGCGTCCGCGCAGGCTGAGCAGGCCGTGCAGCAGCGTCGTCATCGGCGTGTCCAGATAGTCCGGGGCGGCATTCCACCAGTAATTCACCAGGATATTGAACGACGCCAGCGCCTCGACGTGATGCCACCAGAGCGCTGGGTAGACGAGCACGTCGCCCGGCTCGAGTTCCGCCACTTCCGCCGCCGCCAATGCCCGCGCGAACCTCGGATAGGCGGCGAAATCCGGCGCGGTGAGGTCGACCATGCTGACCACCTGTCCCGCGGGCGTCGGCTCGATCGGGCCTGGATACAGGTTCCCCACCTGCTCGGGCGGGAACAGCGTGAAGCGGCGACGCCCTGCGACACACACCGCCATGTTGTTCGACATGTCCCAATGCGTCGCGGCGACGGTGCGGTTGCCGATCCAGATGCTCGCGACCGGCGGGTGCGCGCCAAAAGTATCGTCGCAGGGCATGATCGCGTTGGCGTCGCGCAGCCCTGGGAAATACGTGTCGAGGTCGGTCGAGCCGAGATAGATCGACGGCGCGTCCGCCGCTCCCTCGGTAGCCAGGATACGGTCGAGGAACGCGCCCAGCGGCGCGCGCTCGGTCGTGAAGTTCATTGCCGTCATGTCGGGCGTGTAGTGGAACCGTCCGCGGATCGCGGGATCGCCGACATACCCGACGACCGGCAATCCGGCATCCGCTGCTCGCAGCATCGCCGCTGCCGCCTCGGGAGACTCGAGCCCCGCCTGCACGAGCGGCCACCTACGCGCCGCCCCCTTCAACAGGACGGGACGGCCTTGCGCGATCAGGTCGGTCAGCGCGATGTCGTCCGGCCCGATGCCTTCGACCGTCCGCACGGCCCGTATGGCGCCCGCGTCAGCGTCGGGCATCGCGCACCAGCTTGCGGTCGATCAGCGCGGACACGTTGCCGAGCGACGAGATCAGCCACACCGCACAGCGCAGGAAATCGCCTTCGTGCAGCCGTGCGAGCGCCGCCCCGTCCAGCGCCGCGAACCGCTCCGCCGACAGCGTGATCGCATCCGGAATGACGTGTCGGCGATCGTCGCCATATTCCAGCTCCAGCGTCACTTCGTCGAACAGCCCGGCATCGGCGAATGCCGCGACCATTGCCGGCATGATCTGCCGCCCCGCATAGATCGACCGCAACACCGCGCCGACCCGGTCGAGATAAAGCGCGTTGCCACCGTGATCGAGGAAGATACGCTCGCCCTCCGTCCGGCTCACGCGCGGATCGGACGGATCGATATGGATCATCGGTTCGCCCGCCGCGCCGTCCGCCGGCACGCCGATCGAGAACGGCCCGCGCTGCAGCAACGCCGGCACCGTCCGCGCATTCCAATAATCGTCTTCGAGAAACAGGTTTTCGTCGCGCTCGAGCCCCAGCAGCGCGCGGGCTTCCAGGCTGCCCTCGTCGTTCAGGCGGAACACGATCGCATAGTCGCGGGAGAGCGCCTCGAATTCGGTCGGGAAGACCGCGACCTGGCTCACTGCGTCGCCCCACTTCGCACCGTGCGTGGTAACGACGCGAAGGTCGTGATGGTCGACGTTGTTGAGCAGAACAGGGGTGGGGTTGAGCAGGGCAGGGTCGGGGAGAGCAGGGCCGGGCATCGTTGCACTCGTGTCGAGAAGGGGTCGCGACGGTCTACACGAAGAAGGCCGCGGTGCAGCGGCCTTCTCGCATGTCATGCCTGGTCGGGCTCAGAAGCGCAGCCGCGCGCCGAGCAGGTAGCGGGCCGACCCCTCCGACTGGAACCAGGTGTTGATCTTGTCGCGTCCATAGGTGCGGACGCCTTCCTCGAAGATGTTGATCCCCTCGACGCTGACCGCGATGCGCGGCGTGATGTCGTAGCTGACGTTGATGTCGACCTGGCCGTAGGGCGCGGTGAACACCGGGTTGCGATAGCTGTCGCGGTTGATCTGCGTCAGGAACTTGGCACGCCAGTTATACGCGACGCGCGCCGAGATGCCGTATTTGTCGTAGATCAGCGTCGCGTTGGCGGTGTCGGACAGGCCGACCAGCGCGAACAGGTCGACGGTCGGGTCCGCCGCCACGTCGATGCCGATATTGCCGCGTACCAGGGTATAGCTCGCCGCCACGCCGATGCCGGTTTCGCCAAAGAAATACTGCCCGGCGATTTCGGCGCCGTAGATCTCGGCATCCTTGTTGTTGATCGGCGTGTTGACCGAGAAGTTGAACAGCGGATCGTTCGCATCCGCCAGGATGTCGACCGCTGCCAGCGTCTGGTCGACGAAACCCTGGTCGAGCGAGCGCGTCGCCGCGTTGTAGTGTTGCGCGAACTGCGCGTTGGCGGCGGCGACGTTGCCGTTGTTCTGCTGCAGGACGGCGGTGTACGTGAACAGGTTCACGTCGGTGATGTCCGCCTTGAACACGTCGGTCAGCTGCGTCTTGGCCGTGCCCGACCGTGTCCCCGCCGCCCCCGATGTCGGATCGCGCAGCCCGAACAGGTTGCGGTTGACCTGCGTGTTGCCGATGAAGTTATGCACCCGCTTGTCGAAGAACCCGACCGATAGATACACGTCCTTGCGCGGATACCATTCGAGCGACAGGTCGAAATTGTCCGAGTTCAGCGGATCGAGATCGGTGTTGTTCGAATTGCCGGTGGCGACGCCGCCGATCGCCGACGGCCGCGGCGGCGGGCCGACCCCGGTCGAGGCGAACAGCGTCCCGTATGGCGGACGGGCGATCGTCTTGCTGTACGACAGGCGCCCCTTCAGCGTGTCGGTAAAGTCGACCGAGAAATCCATCGACGGCAACAGATTATTGTAGCTGCCCTTCGACGAGATCGCCTGGCGATCGGTCGAGTTCAGGATGTTGAAGTCGTTGTCGGCCTGCCAGACGATGGCGAGCGGCACCGGCTGCAGCGACGTCGCATTGACGCGCGTGCTCTCGAACCGTGCACCGGCGACCAGGTTCGCGTTCATGCCGCCGAACTGGCCGCTCCACGTCACCTGGCCATAGACCGCCCAGATCTTCTCGCGGACGCGGTTGTCGCTGTTGGCGTCGATGTTCTGCTGATGGCCGACGCCGTCGTTGGTGATGCCGATATAATGGTCGTACAGCGTGTTGTAGAGCTTGGTCGCATCCTCGGTGCGGAAGGCGACTTTCGTGTTGGCGTCCGGGTTGGCGTCGTTGTGGTTGAACTGGCACGCGGTACAGAACTGGAACACCTGGCCCGGCGCGACGCTGGCGATGTCGGGCGGCAGCGAGTTGCCCCAGTCGCCCAGCACCTGGCGCGTATTATATTGCGTCTGGCGGGTCTTGGTCTCGCGGTAGTCGCCGCCGAAGTCGAACCGGCTCCCGCCGCCCAGATCATACCCGCCGTCGAGCCGCAATTCCTTGATCCGCTGCGACTGGGTCGACGCGAACTGGCGCTGGATCGCGCTCGACAGGTCGCCCGTGTCGATCACGCCGTTCGCATTGCCCTTGATGAAAGTCTGCCCGGTCGGCGTGGTGCTGGTGGTGCCGTCGTTGATGACGAGCGTCTGCACCGGGAAGCCGTTGCTGCCCCAGTCGAGCGAATGCGCGGCGATCACGGGGGCGTTGAACGCGACCGTGGTCGAGGTCTGGCCGTTGGGATTGTCCGGCGTGCTGTCGGCCTTGCCGATATGGCCGTCGAGCGCGAGCGTGAACCGATCGGTCACGTCCCATTTGATGTTGCCGCCGAAGTCGTACAGCTGGTTCTTCTGCGCGCGATAGGCCTGCTCGAACGCCTCGTCCTTCACGCCGTTGATCGTCTCGTGCAGGTATTTGGTGGTCGCGATGCCGTTGCTCGCGTCGTCGAAGGTCACCTCGTCGAACGGGCGGTTGAACCAGTTCGACTGGGTCGAACGCCGCTCGGACGCCTTCAGCTGCGCGAACAGCGCGTCGGCGGTCAGCGTGATCGCGTCGGTCGGCTTGAACTGCATGACGGCCTGGCCGTTCAGGCGCTCGCGGCTGTCCTCCGAATAGTGATAACGGCTGTCGTTCGGCACCGACACCAGCACGTTGCCGTTGGTCGGCAGGTTGTTGAGCTTGGTCGCGGCGTTGATGAAGCCGTTGGCGGGGTTGAGGAAATCGCTCAGCGTGCGGATGTTCCACGCGTCGTTGGCCTGGCTCGGCACGCTGAAATTGCGCTTCTGGTAGCTGCCGAACAGCGACACGCCGAAGCGGTCGTCGGGGTTGCTCCAGCTCAGCAGCCCGGACACTTCGGGGGTCACATGGTCGCCGCAGCTGACGCAATCGTCCGCGCTCGTATCATAGCTGGCCTTCGCGCCGATCGAACCGCTGAAACCGGTCGTCTTGGCGTCGAGCGGGTGGCGGCTGACGATGTTGATCGTCGCGCCGATCCCGCCCGAGGGGATCGCCGCGCGCCCGGTCTTGTAGACTTCGAGCGTCTTGACGCCTTCCGAGGCGAGGTTGGCGAAGTCGAACGACCGACCGAACCCGCCGGCGCCGTCGCCGCCCTGGTCGCCACCGACCGCGACGACGTTCGAGGTCGCCAGCTGGCGGCCGTTGAGCGTGACGAGGTTATACTGCGCGCCGAAGCCGCGGACCGTGACGGTCGAGCCTTCGCCGTTGACGCGGTCGATCGAGACGCCGGTGACGCGCTGGAGCGATTCGGCGAGGTTGGTGTTCGGGAACTTGCCGATGTCCTCGGCCGAGATCGCGTCGACCACGCCGAACGAATCCCGCTTCAACGCGATCGAGCGCTCCAGCGAGGCACGGACGCCGGTGACGACGATCTCGTCCGCTGGCGGCTGGTCGGGCACCGCGTTGGTCGCGGTCGCGCCGGTTTCCTGCACGACCGGGCCGGGCGAGGTATCGGCTTGCGGCGTGCCCTGCTGCGCCGGCGGCGTCGATGACTGCGCGTTGGCGAGCGACGGCAACGCCAGCCCGGCCACCAGCGCGATCGCCGAAGTCGAACGCGCGAGCGCCGACGTGATGGTGAAAACCCTCATGATCATCCTCCCTGTCCGGCCAGTCCCCGCCGGTTTATCCTGGTGTAGCGGTGTGACCCCGCATTCGAGTACCGTGCTACCAGCGTCGACACCGATGTCAATCGATCGACCGACATCGATGTCGGTCTCGTACGAATCTGTCTCAGTGTTGCGCCAAAGCAGCACTGGCCGAGGGCAGTGTCGCGCCCTGCAAAGAGACGGTGCCGCGTGCGACCGGATGCTCTGCGTCGGTTCCGAGCGTCAGTGCATAGGCCCCGCTGGCGACCCGCCACCCTGCGCTCTCCCACCGCGCCAGTATCCGGGGATCTGCCGCGATCGTCACGCTCGCGGTCTCGCCCGCCTTCAGCGACCGCCGGGCCCAGCCGACCAGCCGCGGCGCACCGCCGCCCGGTAACGTCGCATAAAGCTGCGGCACCACCGTCCCGGTCCGCGCGCCCGTGTTCGTCACCTCGAACGTCGCGCTTGCGGTCGTGCCCCCTGCAAACCGGGCCTTGCCGATCCGCGCCTTGGTGTAGCTCAGCCCATAGCCGAACGGGAACAACGGCGTATCCTTGCGCGCCGCGTACCAGCGATAGCCGACGTCCGCGCCCTCCTGGTACGTCACCGGATAGGCGGGCAGGGCGGCGGCATCGCCGGCACCGGCATTGGCGGACGCGTCGTTCTTCGTGCTCCCGTTCGGCGACTCCACCGGCCTGGGGCGCGGCAATTGCGCGATCGTCCTGGGGAAGGTGATCGGCAGGCGGCCCGACGCATCGACGTCGCCGAACAGCACCCGCGCGATCGCCTCGCCGCCGCGCTGGCCCGGATACCACGCCTCGACGATCGCCGGCACGCGCGCGACCCACGGCATCAGCACCGGCCCGCCGGTCTCGAGCACCACCACCGTCTTGCGGTTTGCGGCCGCGACCGCGTCGATCACCGCGTCCTGGTTGTCGGGCAGCCCGATCGACGGCGCGTCCTGCGCCTCGGTCTGCCAGTGCGTGGCGAACACGATCGCGATGTCTGCGGCCCGGGCCGCCTCGGCCGCGGCAACCGGATCGCTGCCATCGACGAAGGTAACCTTGGCGCCCGGAGCGAGCGCCCGGATCGCGCGCAGCGGCGACGAGGCATGATAGGTGATCCGTGCGAACGAGGCCGCCGCGCCGCTCGTCAGCGGGATCTCGATCGGCACGCCGCCGACCGAGCGTACCTGCGACGACCCGCCGCCCGACAGCACGCCGACATCGGCATGCCCGCCGATCACGACGATCGACCGTGCGGTCCTGGCAAGCGGCAGGACGTCGCCGTCGTTCTTCAGCAGCACGATACCCGCCTCGGCGGCACGCTGCGCGACCTCGGCATGCGCGGCATAGTCGATCGGCTGCGCGGTCGCCGGCGTCGGGTGGTCGTAGAGCCCGCTGGCGATCACCCCGGTCAGGATATGGCGGACCATCTCGTCGAGGCGTGCGGCCGGGACGCGCCCGGCGGCGACCGCATCGGCCAGCGGCTTGCCGAAGAAGATCGTCGAATCGAGTTCCTGCCCCGATTCCTGGTCGAGCCCGGCGTTCGCGGCCTTCTCGGTCGAATGTACCGCGCCCCAGTCGGACATCACGAAGCCCTGGTATTTCCAGTCGCCGCGCAGCACGTCGGTCAGCAGGAACCTGTTCTCGCAGGCGTAATCGCCGTCGATCCGGTTGTACGCGCACATCACCGAGCCCGGCTTGCCCTCGGCGATCGCGATCTCGAACGCCAGCAGGTCGCTCTCGCGCAGCGCGCTCCGGTCGATCCGCGCGTCCAGGATCGCGCGACCGGTCTCCTGGCTGTTCAGCACGAAATGCTTGATCGTCGAGACGATGTGGTTCGATTGCACGCCGCGGATCGACGCGCCGCCCATGATCCCGGTCAGCAGCGGATCCTCGCCCAGATACTCGAAATTCCGCCCGTTCCACGCGTCGCGCGTCAAATTGACGCCACCCGCGAGCAGCACGTTGAACGTCTTGGCGCGTGCCTCGGCACCTGCCATCGCGCCGCCGGCATAGGCGATCTCGGGATCGAAGCTCGCCGCGGTGGCGAGGCTGGCGGGTAGCGCGGTGGCGACGTCGCCCTTGCGCTGTTCGACCTGGTTCGCGACGCCGAGCGACGCATCGCTCTCCCGCAGGGTCGGGATGCCCAAGCGCGGCACGCCGGGGACATAGCCCGCCGACGGGATCATGTCCGCGGTCCTGGGCTTGGCCATCGGCGGGAAGAATCCGTGGACATAGGCCAGCTTCTCCGCCTGCGTCATCGCCTTCACCAGCGCGTCGGCGCGCTCGACCGGGGCGCGCGCGGTATCGGCCCAGGCACCCGTTGCAGTCCCTCGCGGAGTGGTCGCGACAACCGGCGCGGTCTGCGCCGAGAGCGCGACCGGCGACACGAAGCAGAGCAGCGCGCAGGCATGGCGTGAGACTATCTTGGTCACGATTCGATCCTCCCGTGCCGCTTATCGTCAGCGGCTTGATCGCCTGATCGCCAACTCCGACATCGATGTCAATGGCCGGCCAGCCAGCGCGTGAGACACGTTGCGCAACCGCGCGGCGTTGCTACGAAGGGGCGTGAACAGCCGCATGCACAGTCCCCGACCCGCCGGTACGAACTCCGATCTCGCGATCGAGCGGCGCGCGACGAGCCTGTTCCGGCTGTGCATCGGCATCTATTTCATCGGCGGTTTCCTCAATTCGCTGGTCGGGCTGCTGGTGCCGCGGTTGCGGATGATCGAGGGGCTGAACCACACCCGCTCGCTGCTCGTGCAGTTCGCGTTCCACTCAAGCTACCTCGTCTTCGCGCTGCCGATCACCGCGCTGGTCGTGCGGTTCGGCTATATGCGCAGCATCGCGGCGGGGTTGCTGGTGATGGCGCTCGGCTGCGTCCTGCTCGCCGCGTCGCTCGTCTCGCTGAGCTATGTGGCCGTGCTGGCGGCACTGCTCGCGCTCGCGGGAGGCGTGACCTTCCTCCAGATCGCCGGCAACATCGTCGTCCCCATGGTCGAGCCCGCACGCCGCGCCGTCTCGCGCATGACCTTGCTCCAGGGGTTCAATTCGCTCGGGACCGTGCTGGCATCGCTCGGCGGCGCGACGTTGCTGCTCGACGCCGGTCGGACGCAGGCGATCGACGTTGCCGGGCATGTCCGCATCGTCCTGCCGTTCCTGGTCGTCGCGCTTGTCACGCTCGTATTGGCGGCGGCGTTCCTCCATCGCCGCGACCTGTTGCAGGCGCTGCCCGCGCTGCGCCGCGTACCCTTGTCGGGGATGCGCGCGGTGCTGTCGCATCCACGGTTGCTCGCGGGCGGCGCGGCGATGTTCGCCTATGTCGGTGCCGAAGTGACGATCGGCACGCTGCTCGTCGAGTATCTGGCAATGCCCGATATCCTGCACGTCTCGCCGGTCGCGGCGGGCCAGCTCGTCAGCCTGTACTGGGCCGGCGCGTTGGTCGGGCGGCTGCTCGGTGCGCGGTTCCTGACGCGGTTCGGGGCGCCGGCGATGCTGCTCGGCTGCGCGGTCGGCGCGGTCGTCTTGGTCGCGGTCGCGGTCGGGCTGCACGGACCGGTCGCCGCGGCGGCCTTGCTGGCGGTCGGGCTGTGCAACGCGATCATGTACCCGACGATCTTCGCGCTCTCGCTGCCCGAGGATCACGCGACCGCGCCCTATGCCTCGATGCTGCTGTGCATGGTCGTCGTCGGCGGCGCGATCGTCCCGCTGCTGACCGGCGTCATCGCCGACGCGATCGGCCTGACGCCGTCGTTCCTGCTACCGGGCGCGTGCTACCTCGTCATCGCCGCGTTCGCGTGGTGGCGACTCCGTCCGTCGCGCGTATAGATCCATTATGAACTCGGTAACCATCAAGGATGTCGCAGCGGCGGCGGGAGTGTCGCCCAAGACGGTGTCCCGCGTGATGAACGCCGAGGCGCATGTCCGGGCGGCAGTGCGCGACCACGTCATGCGCGTCGTCGCCGAGCTGGGATACCGCCCCAACGCCCATGCGCGCAGCCTGTCGAGTTCGCGGTCCTTCCTGATCGGCCTGTTCTTCGACGATCCCGCGTCGGGCTATGCCGCCGACGTCCAGCTCGGCGCGATCACGCGTTGCCGCCATCACGGCTATCATCTGGTGGTGGAGCGGATC
>JAYVRZ010000322.1:0-5289 GCA_043775965.1 Sphingomonas sp. | reverse complement strand
TACCGGCTCACGGTGGAAGTGCGAGACATTGAACGTCCCGCCATGCTGCCCATGCAAAGGCTGTTTTCGCGGACGGCGATAATCACGGCGGCCCTGAGTTTCGCGCTTCTGACAGGAATCGTCGGTTGGTGGCTCGGACAGCGGGTCTCGCGCAATCCTGTCATCCAGGAGGTCCGGGCGAGCGCGCTGTGGAACCCGATGGTCACCAACGGTCACCGCGTCGCTTTGGTCGTCGGCGATTACTACATCTTCGGCCAGCGTAACCCGCGCGGTGAAATCGCCCGGCTGGTGCGCGAGTTCGACGTGAATTCGCCGAAGGATCTCGAACGCATCGGCAGCCCGGACAACGTCGATCTTGGCCTCCACTATCTGCCGGTCGGGATCGGGAACGCCTTGCGTGTGGTTACCCCAATCCTGCTTGCCAACAAAATCGGCGGGGTTGTCCCAACGTTCGTGGTGCCGGCCTCGCAGCTCAGTCCCGAGCTCGTGAAGTACACCAACCTCGTCTACCTCGGCTACCTGAGCGGGCTGGGCAGCCTGCGCGATCCGCTATTCAGCGGGTCGCGTTTCGCGATCGGCGATTCGTATGACCAGATCGTCGACCGGCGCACTGGGCGGACCTATTCGGCCACCACCCCGCTCGATCGCGAGGCCGACAGTCCGGGTCAGGATTATGCTCTCGTTTCGAGTTTCAAGGGCGTGACCGGCAACGCGATCGTCGTGATCGCGGGTACCCGCGACGCGGGACTGATGCAGGCAGCCGAATTCGTCGCCCGCCCCGAGGAACTGGCCCGGCTCGACAAGCTGCAAACCGGCGCCCACGGGTTCGATGCGCTGCTGGCGATCGAGAGCCTCGAAAACGTCGGTTTGCGCGCCCGCCTCGTCGCCGCCTCTCCGCGTGAGGCCGAGGCGGATTGGTCGGGGCGGCAGATGCAGGCGTTCCCCGACAGTCCACGATCCGCAGCCGCTGGATCGACTCGATAACTTGAGAGCATCGGGCAGGCCGCCGCGCATTCTTTGCCCGGCGCACGCTTGACGCCATGCCGACCATCAAAGCACCCGCGGCGTTAGATCGCGACGCCCTTCGGAGAGGCCCATGGAAACCCTGACGGCAGTGAGCACCTGGCTGGCGTCGACTGGCCTCACCACCTGGCTGGCAAGCCAGGTGTGGGTCGTGCCGATGCTACAGAGCGTTCACATCCTGGCGATCGGGATCATCCTTGCCTCGCTGGCGATGCTCGACCTGCGCTTGGCGGGCTTCATTGGTCGCGAACAGTCGATGCGCGACATGACGTTGCGATTTTATCCGTGGATTTGGGGCGCGCTGGCGGTGCTGGTCACCACCGGGTTCTTCCAGATCATGGCCGAACCGGCGCGCGAACTGCTCAACTGGGTGTTCTGGACCAAGATGGGCCTGATCGTCACTGCGGTGCTGTTCACCGCCCCAGTTAAGGGTCTCCTCGAGGATCGCCGGTTCCGCGATCTCGCGCCGCGCAAGCAGCGGATCGTGCGACTGTGCGGACTGCTATCGCTGACCCTGTGGGTCCTGGTCGTCACCTGCGGGCGCTGGATCGCCTACGCCGGCGACCTGACGGGAAGGGGTTAAGACAATGACCATCCTCGACATCTGCACCTCGCTCGAGAATTCGGCGCTGGGTGTGACGATTACCGAATCCGAATGGATGTTCCCCACGATCGAGACCTTCCACGTGCTCGCGCTGACGCTGGTGATCGGCTCGATCGCGATGCTCGACCTGCGCCTGCTCGGCGTGGCCAACCGCGATCGCGGAGTGACGCAGCTTGCCGAAGACACCCTGCCTTGGACTTGGGGTGCGTTCGTGATGGCGGCGATCAGCGGCGTTCTGATGTTCGTCTCGGCAGCCACGACTTATTATGACAATGTGCCATTTCGGATAAAGCTGGTGTTGCTCGCGCTCGCGGGAGCCAACATGGCGCTGTTCCATGTGACCGCCTACCGCGCGGTCCACGACTGGAACCACACGCTGCCCACGCCCCAGCCAGCGCGGATCGCGGCGAGCCTGTCGCTGCTGTTCTGGGTGGGAGTGGTGGTTGCGGGGCGGTGGATCGGTTTCGCTTGAAGGCCGATGCCGTCGCGGCATTGGCGGTTCGGGCGAGTAATCTGGGGATGCATCGCATCGTTGCTTAGAGCCAATCCATCGCGGTCGGACAATCCGCCCCGCCATCCGACGGAGCCGACATGACGGTGGAGCCCGAAGTCCTGCAGCCCAGCGCAGCGCTGAAGATCAGCGAGACGATTCTCAAGACCGGACGGCTCGACGAAATGAAGGCGTGGTACCAGACGCTGCTTCAGGTCGCCCCGTTCTTCGAGCACGCCCCTTCCGAAGGCGCGACGCCCGGCGACTACGGCGGCCAGACCCGTGCATCGGACTTGCGGATGTGCTTCTTCCGGCTCTCGCTCGATTACCCGTGGACGCAGACGATCGGGCTGTTCGAGGAGCCGGGGACCGCGCTCGAGCCCGCCAGGGGATCGCCCGGACTGCATCACATGCAGTTGATGGCCCATGATCTCGACGGGCTGTGCGCCGAGTATGAGCGGCTGGGAGGCTTGGGCCTGCGCCCGCATCGCAGCGCCGATCACGGTCCGATGACCAGCTTCTACTACCGCGATCCTGACGGTAACAACGTCGAGATCACCGCGCAGAACTACCCCACTCTGGAGGCGATGGTCGCGTTCATGGCCTCGGACGCCTTCAAGGCGAACCCCTCCGGGGCCGAGATCGATCCGGAGGCTTTCGTCGCTTCCCGGCGGGTCAAGCCCTAGAGCGGGGCGATCCGGAACAGCGCCTCGGCGTTGGCGTGGGTAATCAGCCGCCGCGCCTCGTCATCCAGCGACGCGGCATGGATGAACGGTACCGCCTCGGCGGTCTGCTCGAACGGATAGTCGATCGCAAACATTACCCGCTCCGGGCCGAACAGGCCAAGGCAGAACTCGAGCGGCGCATTGGACATCATCCCGCTGGTGGTGATCCAGAAGTTGGTTCGGAAATAATCGCTCGGCAGGCGCTGGAGCTGCTTCATCCCCAGCGGTCCCAGTCCGCCACGGCGCAGGATGTTCTGGTAGCGATTGTCGAGCCGGTCGAGCCAGAACGGAACCGCCTCGCCGAGATGCCCGAGGACGATCTTGAGCGTCGGGAAAGCGTCGAATACCCCTCCCATGATCATCCGCACGACGTGGAGCGAACACTCCGCCCCGAAGCCCCACAGCGCGCCCATCATGCCATAATCGGCATATGGCGCGGCCATCGATTCGGGCGGAAACGCGGGGTGGAGGTAGATCGGCGTGTCGAGCGCGACCGCCGCTTCGAAGATTGGCCAGAACTTCGGATCGTCGAGCCACTCGCCGTTTGTGTGCGAATTGATGATGATGCCACCCAGGCCGAGCTTGCCGACGGCCCGTTCGGCCTCGCGCGCCGCGGCAGCGGGATACTGCGGCGCGATAGTCGCGAGTCCGGCGAAGCGATGCGGGCGCCCGGCAATTTCCGCCGCCAGCGTATCGTTGGCGATCCGCGCGATCTCTCCGCCGAGGTCAGCATCGAACGCCTGCGCACCCGGAGCGGTGATGCTCAACACGTGCATGTCCACGCCATGGCGATCCATGTCCTCGATCCGGTGGTCAAGATCGGTCAGCTGCCGGACCATTTCCTCCCGGCCGTAGAAAACCTTGAGATAGCGATTGCCGGGCGTGTCGACCCGCTCGGCGAGCTTGAGGAACTCGCGAACATATTCCTTGGGCGCGAAAGCTTCTTCGGTGGCGATCAGGCGCATGGCTCTTCCCATAGTGTCTTGTACCGCATTGCCGGGCGGCATAGCCCCGGCATAGGCCCGACTTCGCGTTCCTCTATGCCTGGCCGTTATCGCCTCAGTGCGCGATCAGGGGCGCTCCGGGCAGCGTTTCGGCGTGATGGATCGCGGCGCGGCGGAACAGGTCGGCCAGTTTTTCGGCGAGCGGGGTCAGCGGCATCCGGGCGCGGGTGACAATGCAGATCGTCGCCGCGGTCAAGGTCTCGCGGATCGGGATGCGGACCAGCAGTCCGGACGACTCGAGCAGCGCGGTCCACTGTTGCGGCAGGATCGCGAGCAGATCCGAATTCGCCGCCGAGACGATCGTGCTGAGCGAGGTCTGCCCGCTCACCGCGACGTCGGGGGTGGGCAGGCCGAAGCCGGCGAACAGCGGCCTGAGCCCGTCACTGCCGTTGATGGTCAACGAATCCACCACCCAGCGTGCTCCGATCAATTCGCTGAGTGAGGTTGCCACTATCAGGGGATGGCCAGGGCGACCGAAGACATGGCGGGTGTTCCCGAACAGGCGCTCGACGATCAATTCGGAGGGACTGGCGTCGTCGGCGAGCGGACCGACATAGAAATCGATCACGCCATCCTGCAGGTCGCGCTCCATCGTCGGGAATAGGCCCTCGACCACTCGCAGCCTGACTTCGGGATAGCGCTTCTCGAACGGCCCGATCACCCGGCTGAGCAGCGCGACGTGCGATGCGGTCGAGAGGCCGATGGAGACGGTGCCGGTGCGGTTGCCCTTGAGCTGCTCCATCTCGCCACGGACGCGCTCGACCTCGTGCTGGATCCCGCTGGCGCGGCGGACGAAAGCGTCGCCCAGGCTGGTCAGTGCCATGCCCGTCGCCTTGCGCTCGAACAGCGTGACGCCGAGTTCATGTTCGAGTTCGCGAATGCTGCGGGTGATTGCCGGCTGGGTCACGCCCAGCGCGCGAGCCGCGCTGCGCAGACTTCCCCGTTCGGCGATCGCGACGACATTGCGGATTTGATTGAGCGTCATTACCGGATGATAGCAGGAGACTGCACCCGCTGCCGCGCATGATGCGGGCGGGCGATTACCCTTCGGCATCGCCAACGGCTTCAATCGCGCTACGCAGCGAACTCCCCGCGGGCTAGATCATGGCCATGTTCATGACCAACTGCTGGCAGGTCGCGGCCTATTCCGCCGAAGTCTCGCACAGCCTGCTCAAGCGTCGGCTGCTGGGCGAGGGGGTAATCCTGTATCGCACCGGCGCGGGTGCGGTTGTCGCGATGCAGGACCGCTGCCCGCACCGCTACGTCCCGCTGTCGCTCGGCAGCCTCGATGGCGACATCGTCCAGTGCGGCTATCACGGGCTGCGCTTCGACGCGACGGGTGCCTGCGTCCACATTCCCGGACAGGAGAAGATCCCGCCCAAGGCACGAGTGCGGGTTTACCCCACGCAAGAGCGCCATACTTTCGTATGGATCTGGCTGGGC
>JAYVRZ010000321.1:0-5052 GCA_043775965.1 Sphingomonas sp. | reverse complement strand
TCGTTACAACAACCTCTCCAATTGGGCCCCGGCCTTCGCCGGGGTGGTGATTGGGGCGGAGCGCAAGCATTCAAACGCCCCGCTCCCCTCCTTGTTCTCCCGCGAAGGCGGGAGCCCAGTCTGGATCCCCGCCTCCGCGGGGAAACAGCTCTGAAGTTCGCCGTAGTGGAACCCTCGAGTAACTGAAGACCATCGCAAGGTCGGCATACCCCCCGCCTCCCGAAGGCACCCCCGGCGAAGGCATCCCCGGCGAAGGCACCCCCCAGCAAAGGGACGTCCCCGGCGAAGGCATCCCCAGCGAAGGCCCCTCCCCAGCAAAGGCACCTCCCCGGCGAAGGCCGGGGTCCAGTTGGGGAACAGATGAAACGACGGACCTTCCTGCGTTTCATCGACCTGCGTAACTGGACCCCGGCCTCCGCCGGGGAAGCGCGACGAGCCGGGAAGGGCAATAGTGTGACGAGGCGGATCGCGTAGGCCCGCATCCAAAACCACGCTCTCTACTCAGCACCAACAGGCGGCGCTAAGCTCCAGGTCCAAATCCACCAAACCACCAGCCGGGGGGCGCCAGAATGCAGATCAAGCGCCTCCGCATCACCGGCTTCAAGAGCTTCGTCGACCCCGCCGATCTGCGCATCGAACCCGGCCTCACCGGCGTCGTCGGCCCCAACGGCTGCGGCAAGTCCAACCTCCTCGAAGCGCTCCGCTGGACGATGGGCGAGGCCAGCGCAAAGTCCTTGCGCGGCGCCGGCATGGACGACGTCATCTTCGCCGGCACCGCGACCCGCCCGCCGCGCGACTTCGCCGAAGTGTCGATCCTCGCTGAAATAGCTGGAGACGAACGCGAGATCGTCCGCCGGATCGAACGCGGCGCCGGCTCCGCCTACCGGATCGACGGCCGCGACGTCCGCGCGAAGGACGTCGGCCTCCTCTTCGCCGACGCCGCCACCGGCGCGCACAGCCCCGCGCTCGTCAGCCAAGGCAAGATCGGCGCGGTAATCGCCGCCAAGCCCGCCGACCGCCGCGCGATGCTGGAGGAAGCCGCCGGGATCGCTGGCCTTCACGTCCGCCGCAAGGACGCCGAGGGGAAACTCCGCGCCACCGAAGCCAATCTCGCCAAGCTCGACGAGATCATTGCCGATCAGGACGCCCGCGCCGCCACGCTCAAGCGACAGGCCCGCGCCGCCGAACGCTACCGCCTCATCTCCGCGCAAATTCGCGTCGCCGAAGCCCGCACGCTGTTCGCCCGCTGGCGCGACGCCGCCACCGCCGCCGATGCCGCCAAGGCCGAAGCGACCGCCGCCGAAGTCCGCGTCCGCGACGGCACCGACGTCGAACGGAGCGCCGCGAAAGACCAGCACCGCGCGCTCGAAACCGTCGCCTTAGCCCGAGCCTCGGCGCTAGCCGCCCGCGACCAAGTCGGCGACCTCGCGCACCGACTGGCGACGCTCAAGGCCGAAAAGACCGCCATCGACCGCAGGATCGCCGACCTCGTCGACGCCCGCGCCCAGATCGTCGACGACCGCGCCCGCGAAGGCTCGCTTGCCAACGACGCCGTCGCCGCGCTTGCCCGGTTGGCCGACGAAGCGAAGCGCCTCGACACCGCGATCGCCGAGGCCACGGCGGCAATCCCCGAACTCGACGCCGCGCTCGCCGATGCGGAACGCGCCGCCCGCGACGCCGAAGTCTCGCTCGCCCAGGCGCTCGCCACCCAGGCGCGCGACGCCGCCGAAGGTCGCGTCGCCAGCGCCGCGCTCGCCGCCGCCCGATCCCGCGCCGACCGCGCCGATCGCGACGCCGCGCAGATCGCCGCTGCGCTCCGAACCCTCGGCGACGCCGCACCGCTGGTCGCAGACCGCGAAGCCGCCGCCGAAGCCCACCGCGCTGCGGCGACTTCGGCAGACACCGCTCGCCACGCCATCGCCCGCGCGGACGCCGACGAAGCCGCCGCGAGCGCCGCACGCGACTCCGCCGAAACCGCCCGCGCCACCGCCCGCGCAGACCTCGCCGCGATCGATAGCGAAGCCACCGCGCTCACCAAGGCGATGCAACGCTCCGGCCGCGACCGGCTGCTCGATCACGTCTCGGCCGGCAGCGGCTATGAACGCGCGCTCGCCGCCGCGCTCGGCGACGATCTCGATACCGCGCTCGATGCCTGGGCAGGCGCCAACCCCAGCCCCGACGATCCCGCCGCGCCCGTCGATGCCGAACCGCTGGCCGCGCACGTCGAAGCGCCGTCCGCCCTCGCGCGTCGACTCGCGCAAGTGTTCGTCACGGACACCGACGCCGGCCAATCGCTCGCGGTCGGCCAGCGCCTCGTAACCCGAGACGGCATCCTGCGCCGCTGGGACGGGTTCACCGCCACCGGCACGGGCGCGGCCGCCGCGGAACGCCTCGTCCGCCGCAACCGCCTGACCGGGCTCCAGGCCGCACGCCCCGCAGCCGCCGCCGCGCTCGACACCGCCGAAACCGCGCGCGCCGCGATCGACCAGCGCATCGCCGACGCCCGCCGCTACTCGCAAACCGCCCGCGCCGCCTTGCAACGCGCCGAAACCGAGGCACGCGATGCAATCCGCCAGGAAGATCGCGCCGCGGCCGCTCTCGAACGCCTCGCCACCCAGCGCGCCGACCTCGAAGCCCGCGCGCACCGCATCGCCGGCGACGTCGCCGATGCGCACGCCGACCGCCTCCGCGCCGAGGAGGCGATGGCCGCCGTGCCCGACGGCAGCGAAAACGCCCGCCTGGTCGCCACGCTGCAATACGACGCCGAACGCAGCCGCGCCGCCGTCGCGCAGGCCCGCGCCGACCGCACCGGCCTCGATCGCACCATCGCCGCCCACCGCGAACGCCTGTCCGCCGTCCAAGCCGACACCCGCAGCTGGCGCGCCCGCGCCGGTGAAGCCGCCAAACGCATCGCCAACATGGACGCGCGCGAAACCGCGCTGGAAGCGGACCTCGCCGCCGTCGCCGAACGCCCCGCCGCGCTCGAAGTAGAAATCGCCACGCTAGACGCCGACCACCGCGAAGCCCGTGCCACTGCCGACGCCCTGCTCGCCACCGAACACACCGCCGAATCCGCCGCCCGCGCCGCCGACGATACCCATCGCCGCGCCACCGAAGCGCTCGCCCAAGCCCGCGAAGCGCGCGCCGGCGCGATCGCCCGCGTCGAGAACCACGAAGCGCGCCGACTCGAACTCGGCAAGCTTTCGGGCGAGCGGTTCCAATGCCCCGCGCCGGTCCTCCCCGAACGCCTCGGGTTCGCGGTCGCCGACATCCGCGCACCCGCCGAAGAATCCGCCACGCACGACCGCCTCACCATCGACCGGGAGCGCATCGGCCCGGTCAATCTCGTCGCCGAAACCGAACTCGCGACGCTCGAAGACGCCTCGCGCGGCAACGCGGTAGAGCGCGACGAACTGGGTCAAGCGGTCAATCGCCTGCGCGGCTCGATCGGCACGCTCAACCGTGAAGGTCGTCAACGCCTGCTCGCCGCGTTTGAGGCTGTGAACGGCCACTTTCAGCGCCTCTTCACCACCTTGTTCGACGGCGGCGCGGCGCATCTCGAGCTGATCGACTCCGACGACCCGCTCGAAGCCGGTCTGGAGATCATGGTCCAACCACCCGGCAAGCGCCTGCAATCGCTGACCCTGCTATCCGGCGGCGAACAGGCACTCACTGCGGTCGCGCTGATCTTCGGCCTATTCCTCACCAACCCCGCGCCGATCTGCGTGCTCGACGAGGTCGACGCGCCACTCGACGACGCCAATATCGAGCGCTTCTGCGACCTGCTCGACCGGATGGCGCGCGATACCGACACGCGCTACCTCGTCGTCACGCACAACGCCGTCACGATGAGCCGCATGCACCGCCTGTTCGGCGTGACGATGATAGAACGCGGCGTCAGCCGGCTCGTTTCGGTCGACCTCCAGGCCGCGGCGGGTTTGATCGCTGCAGGGTGACGCAGCTACGAACCGCGACTTGTGGACACGTCATCGGGCTGGACCCGGCCCTCGTGAGCCCGTCGTCGTCATACGCAGTGCCTTATGAAAATCCTCCGCGCCGGCCTCGCCATTCGCATCGAATTTGGCCCATTCCACCGCGGTATTACACACGCGCGTCGACATGATACTGCCAGTAGGCATGAGTTGCCGGCAGGTTTTCTTCTCTTTCACAGGCGCTGCACCGCTGACTTGCGCCGGTCCCTG
Organism: Sphingomonas sp.; assembly: GCA_043775965.1. GTDB lineage: Bacteria > Pseudomonadota > Alphaproteobacteria > Sphingomonadales > Sphingomonadaceae > Sphingomonas. Next base: position 850 of record JAYVRZ010000321.1, on the reverse strand, counting down.
AGCGCCGGCGATCGAGGACCCCAGCCACAAGCAGATAGAAAAGAACAGTTTTTGGCGATATGTCATTGCGGCGGCACCTCCCGGGTGGAGCCAGTCTAAGCTCGGCAGGGACGATGTAAATAATGATGCCGGCGCGCGGCACTTGTCGAGCGTCGCATCGTTCCAATCGAACGGTCTTACGGATAGCGCCATGTTCTTCGATGAATCCAGCATCTGGCCGCGCAAGGAAGAGCTGCCGCCACGTAAGCCCGTGTTCAAGCACGAGAAGGCGCTGACGCGGCTGATCTTCTTCTATCTGTTCCTGCTGCTTTTCCTGCCCGTCAGCCTGGGCGGGTTCGTCGACCTGATCCGCTACCTGTTTGATTGAGGACGCGCTGTCCTACACGGCGCGATCCTGTCATCGTTCTGCCCGCCCATCCGCAAACAAGTATCCCTTCACGCCGGATCGGCGCTTCGCAAAACCCTCGCCAGCGTCTGTACTTTCTATACTTCACTTTTCTCGTTTCGGAAAAAGTCAGTCGAAACAGCACCCTGCAAATTGATCTCGATCACTCGACGGAGGCGTCGCTGGAACGTAAGACGAACGTATGGCGCAACTCGATACCCGTGAGAAACTCGAGATTCTGGCCGATGCCGCGAAATACGATGCTTCCTGCGCGTCGTCCGGCACGACCAAGCGCAATTCGCGCGACGGCAAGGGGCTCGGGTCGACCGAGGGAATGGGCATCTGCCATGCCTATGCGCCCGACGGTCGGTGCATCAGCCTGTTGAAGATCCTGCTGACGAACAGCTGCATCTTCGACTGCCATTACTGCATCAACCGCAAGAGCTCGAACGTCCGCCGGGCGCG
>JAYVRZ010000320.1:0-6018 GCA_043775965.1 Sphingomonas sp. | reverse complement strand
CCGCCACCGAGATCGCCCAGCACCGAAGTGAGGTTGTTCCAGACGAGGTTTGCGCCGCAGCTATTGTTGACGCAGTAGCAGCCGGACAGTTCGGGCATGTCGACCTGCGTGAGCTTCAGCGACTTCGCAGCATCCACGTCCCAGCGGAAATAGTTGCAGCGATTCCAGGTGCCGGGATCGCATGAGATCACGCCATTGGCGCAGATGCCGGAGACCGGCACGGGCAGGTTGCCGACCGCGTCGAAGGTGCCGTCGAAGTCCTTGTCCTGGCTGATCTTGACGGTGCCGATATCGCCACTGGCGGCTGGCTGGACGAGCACCTCGAGCAGTCTGTTCGTCTTCTGGCAGGCAAGGGTCGGCGTGAAGGTCTTGCTGTTGTCGACCGTCGAGATCGGCTGGCCGCTCATCCCTGGCGTGACCGTCGTGGAGAGCAAGGTATCGCTGTCGCCGGTTTTCGCGCGGGAGGCCTGCGCGGCCGCTCGCGCGCGATCCTCCATGCTCTGCGCGTGCGCGACGGTCGGCATCGCGGTCATCGCGAGGAGGAGGCATAGTGCCCGCCTCATGCCTGCAGCTCCGGCCCGACATAGGTCCGTGAACCACGGCGGAACCTGAAGAGCCGATCGATGCCCATGGTCGACGGCGCGGCGTGCGCGAAGACTGCCTGGCCTTCGAACATGGTCAGCGCGGCCGCCGCCAGGACAGAGACAGGGGAGAATGCCGTCCGCCATGGTGGGAGGGAGCCGGCCGCGCTGACCGGGGATGGAGCGGCGCCGCGGGGGCTGTGCAGCGCCGCTCCCACCTCGTTTTGTCCCGGGAGACCCAAAGGGTCCTGGCGGGCAGACCCGGATGCACGTCCGGAACTGACGAGGTGTTGGTGAGACGACCTGCTCATGGCACCGACACTCCGGCGCAGCAGATCGTCTTTTCGAAGAGCATGAACTGGGCATTGTCCTTGCCCGGCGCGTGTTTCGCGCTGGTCCACAAGGATCCCGGGCGGCCGATATTGACGCATTGGCCGCCCTTGACCGGCTCCATCAGCTGGAGCTTGTACCGGGACTTGGTCCAGATCGGCTGCGGCTTGAACGAGCAGCCATCGGACGACGAGATGGTGAGTGCGCCGAGGCGCCCCATCATGAAGGTGCCGCGCGCCGCGAGCCCCGCCCAGGCCTCAACCGAGTCGTCGAAATGGATGTCGCCGGCGATCGGATAGGTGGCGCCCCAGCTGCCCATGCACCAGAACAGGGGGTCGATGACCTTGCCGGCGGCAGCGGCCGCGCTGTCGGCCATGCAGGCGAGACCGGCCGCCGGATTGCCGAACAGGATGCCCTCGGGCTGGATGATCGCGCCCAAGGTTCCGGACTGCCAGGTCGGCAACACCTCGGTGATCAGCGCGACGTCGAACCCGTCATCCTGGAAACAGGGCAGGTCGGTGAACATGTCGAGCATCTTCCAGACCGGCGAAATATAATAGTGCATCTGCGCGAACATCTTGCGCGTGTTGGTCCCGTCCGCGATCGACGACTGGCTGCCTTGCAGGCGCCCATGGGTCGGCATCAGGTCGACACCCAGGGCCATCATGCAGCCCGGTTCGGTCACGACGTCCACCATACGATTGGGCGACCAGAAAGAGACCTTGACCCCGAACCAGAAGGTCGCGCCCTTGCGGCAGGCGCAGATCGGGCTTGAGGAAGACTGCGCGTCGAGCGCCTTGCCGAGCTTGTCGCCCGTGCCGATCTTCACGCCGCCGATCGTGATCGGAAAGATGCAAGTCCAGCGAACCTTGGTGATCGGGTTGAAGATCGTGCCGGTAGGGCATGACGACGCCTGCGCGGGCGACGCCAGCGACACGCTGAAGACTAACATCAAAACGGCTATGCTGCGCAGCATGAATTGGCGTGTCATCGTTTGAGACCTCCGGCACCGCGATCGAGCTTCACCTCGGTCAGCTGCAGTTTCTGCCCGACCTGCGCGACGATGACGGGGGCGACCTCAAGGCCAAGGCGATCCTTCACGCGCTCCTCGAGTATGAACAACGGATGGCCCACCTTCTGCCCGAGCGCGATCGGATCGGCGCTGGCGCGCGTGCCGGCCGCAAGCAGGATCCAGTCGGTTGGTGCTGCCGTCTTCAGCGCCCAGCCCAGATCTTCAGGCCGCACGACCACGAGGCGCTGCGGCAGCGACACATAGGTCAGCGGATTGAAGGTGAAGCCCTTGGGATAGAGCAACTTCCCATCGGGCAGCGTCACGTCGAACTCGAGCGTGTAGAAGGGAATGACGCTCCGCACCCGGCTGGCGGCCGCAACACCGAGCGACGCCGACTTCATCGCCGACCAGCCCGCGCGTGGCCCGAAGCGGCTCGCCATGTTTGGCGGCAGGGTCTGCGTTCGCGCTTCGATTTCGGTGAGGGCATCCGGCTCGGCGATCGGCCAGGTGCGCCCGATCACCGACGTCTGCGCATGCGCTGCCGCGGTCGCGAAGGCGCAGGCGAGAAGGAGCATCGTCGTCGCGCCCTGCAACAGAACGACGCGGACGCGCGCCGGGGCCGTGGTGCTGGCCGCAAGGCCAATTGCCTCACTCATGATGACGACCTTTCAGGGGCGATCGCCATGGCCGGCGATGGTCCTCCGCGCGCTCATCAGGCTCGCCGATGACAGCGCCGACGAGACAGGCGATGGCGATGACGGCGATCGCGCCGACCACGAACGTCAGCATGCCGCAGAGCAGATAGTCGGCGCGCAGCACGAGCCAGGCCTGGACCAGCAGCAGGAGCTTGCCGCCCAGCACCAGCCGAATTGAGCCGAGTGATGGCGCTGAGGAAAGGATACCTCTCATTGCCGCCACCACCGGCACGCGCGGACGAGACCCAGGTCGAGGCCCGGCACTGCGCGCAAGAACAATAGGCTCGAACCCGTCGTCAGAACCGCAGCCGGCAACGCGATGATGCACGCATCGCCGATCGTGTCCGGTCTGATCAGCAGGGTCGCAATCAGGGCGCCGATCACGCTTTGCCCGACGAGCATCAGGCGCTGTTGCCGCCGGGTCGCGGATCGCTCCGCGGCAAGGTTTGCCATATGGCCATCGAGCAGGGCGCGCAGCGCTCGTGTTTCGAGCGTCATCTCACGCGCTGAGCGCAACGTGAAATCATAAAGGGTCTCGTCGGGACGCCTTGGCGCTATCTCGCGCTCGAGCAACTCGGACGATCCGTTGGCCAGCGTGACGCGGATCATCGCGTCCTCCAGCGCCGAAAGGCCGACAGGAGCATGCCCGTCACACCCGACAGGCCGATGAGCATGATGCCGCTCGCAAAGCACGCCGCGCCCACGATGAGCGCGCTGCGCAGCACCATCCCGTGCGGCTGGTTGAGCGCCAAGCCCGCCGCCAGCACGAGGCTCGCCATCATTGCGCTCTCGATGGTGACCAGACGGAAGCGCCAGCGGATCGCCGCCGCCTCCGCGCGGACCGCGACCCGCGCTTCGATGATGCGCTCGAGCTGCGCATCCTTGCTGAGATCGAACGCCATCTGGTCGGGGTTGGGCTTGCGGCGGAGCATCATGCTGTCTCCGTTAAGAGGGGGCCTGGTTCCGCGCGGCGTCCAAGGACCTCCGCAGGATCGACGCCGGCGAGCTCGCACACCGCATCGAGCGGCGATCGGCCGGCGCGCAGCAGCGCCTCGAACGCCGCGACTTCCTGCGGCGCGCTCGTATTGATCCAGTAGGAAAAGGGATCGACCACCAGACGCGCGATGCCGAGCCCGAGCGGCGAGTCGATGAAGACCTCGCTATAATTGGGCTTGGAGTTGCGGACCGATTTCAGCAGATCGAGGACGAACCCCGAATAATCGAGGATCTTGTTCTCGACCGCCTTGTCATAGGTCGAGCCCTGCAACAGGAAACGGGTCGCGGCGTTTTCGAGGATGACCTGGCCGGTGCCGCCGAACAGCAGCAAGTCGTTCATGCTCTGCAGCACGATGCCGAAGCTGCCCTGATATTTGCGCGCGCGCCGGTAGCCCTGGCCGAACGCTTCGGCGAGCCGCGAGAGATCCTGCCCCTCGGTCTTGGTCATGAATTGCGCCGCTTCGTCACATAGCACGAAGCGTGGGCGGTCGCGGGCAGACAGATACAGCTCCTGGGTGACCGCGTTCACCACCACCATGACGATGACGTTGAACAGGTCGGGCATGCTCTTCAGTCGCTCGAGCTCGAGGACGACGAACTCGTCAGCCGAGATGTCGAAGGTCGAGGGTCCGTTGAAGAAATGGCCGTAAGCGCCCTCAGAGCCGAAATCGCGCAGGTTGAAGGCGAGCTCGCGTGCGACGGGTACGAGATGGTCGACGCGGTCGAGCTCGGATGCCGCGAACTCAGGGTAAGCGCCGAGCCAGGCACGGACGGCGTCAATGCCCTCCTCGGCATGGCCCTCGTCGATCGTCCACTGGACAGCCGATTTCAGGAGATTCCATTCCGACGTCGTCACCCCTTTACGGGTCGCTGCATTGGCCATCTCGGCGACGATCGCGACCGCCATCGAGATTGCCGACTGCTTGTCCTCGCCATCGAGCGCGAAACCCATGTCGAACGGATTGAGGACGAGTTGTTCTTCGCCGATGTCGATGTAGCGGCCCGAGCAGAGCGTGCAGAGTTTCCTGTAGCTCCCGCCGATATCGATGATCCGGATCAGCGCGTTCTGAGCGTAATATTGCTGGCACAGATTGTTGAGCAGGAAGCTCTTGCCCGCGCCGCTCTCCGCCGAGACAATGAAATTGTAATTGTTGATGCGTGGATCGAACAGATCGAGCGTGATCAGCTGCCCCTTGCGCCCGGTGTAAAGTAAAGCAGGGCGACCGCCGCCGCGGAAATCGGTCTGTACGGGCGCCATCAGCACCGCAGCCTTCACCGGCATGCGGAAATCCCGCTCCAGCATGCGCAGCGTCTTGCCATCGGGATAGAGACCGAAGGGCAGGCTCATCGTCAGCAGGATCGGATTGAGGTAGCTCTCTTCCTGCATCATGAAGGGAAGTGGCTCGCCTTCCCACAAGCGCTTGGCGCGCGCCGCCATCTCGCGGGCATGGGCGCGGTCTCGGCCGAACACCCAGACGGTCGGGATCACCCGCACGAATTTGGAATTGCCGGCCTCGTCGAGGATCCAGCCGATCTCCTCGATCTGCTTGCCTACCTCGACCGCGAAGCTGCCCGCCGCCTTTTGCGCGGACAGGACCTGGGCACGCTTGTGGATCTCGAACTGCGAATGATCGAACAGGACATTCAATGTGTAGAGGAACGGGCCGCCAATCTGGTCGCTGTCCTCGGCCGACCCGCGCATGCCGCCGGTCAGCCGGTTGGCCCGCTCAGCGGTGATCCGCCGCGCCGGTGATTTGGGGGTGAGACAGCGCGCGACCTGATTGCCCAGGAAAACTTCCGGGCCATCGAACAGCAAATCGGGTCCCGCATCGATGATCTGCTTGCGGATCGCAGGTGCCGCGCCGTCTACGCCCGGGCTCGGGGAAAACACGCCCGGTGCGGGTGTGAACACGCCGTTGAAGATCCGGCGGTAGAAGGAGACGACTTCCTCGGGCGCCAGCCGCACGATGCCGAGCTTGGCGAGCTGTTCCTCGATCTGGCGGCGCAGATCGCTGCCGAGCGGCCGCCGTGTCTTGACCGAGAGGAAGGTGCGGAAATCCCGGATCGGAATGCCGTGCATCGCCCGCAATCCTTGCGTGCCGGCCTGGAGATAGGCGGCCGTTCGCCGCGCCGATGCCTGGATCAGGGGGTCATCGCGCGTCTTCAAATCCAGGAAGGTATCGAGCGCGCCGTCGATCAGCGGATCGGCAAAGCTGTGCAGTTGCAGGACCGTGCCGTCGGGGAAATGGATATTGAGCAGGCCGAGCAACGCCTGATGGACGTGCGCGAACATGTATGCCGACGGGATGAGCTCCCAGGCATAGCCCCAGCCATCATCGATGCAGAGGAACGCCTCCTCGGCCTCGTCCCAGGCGACGAGCGGCAGATGGTCGGAGAAGCGATC
>JAYVRZ010000319.1:0-2650 GCA_043775965.1 Sphingomonas sp. | reverse complement strand
CGCCCCATTATAAGCTGTGCCTGCCGCCAAATCTCATCTTGCCGCTCATCGCAATGTCACTGCGGCAGGGGCACCGTGACCACGAACCGTGCCTCGGCGCCTGGCAGAGGAAACTCGATCGTTCCGCCAACCTGTCGCACCAGCGCCTTGACCGCGGTCAGCCCCAGGGTCTTGCCGCGTTCGGGCGAGAAATCCGTCGGCATCCCCAGCCCGTTGTCGAACACGACGAGCCGTAGTGTAGCCGCGTCCGCCGCCAACATCACGCCAATGCGCGCGTCAGCATCTGAGCCGCAATATTTGCAGGCATTTGTGATTAGCTCGTTGGCGATAATTCCCAGCGGTACCGCCATATCGACCGGAATTTCGACTAGCGCAGCGTCGACCTCGAACTGCATGCCATCGCGGCCAAGCGTATCGGCGATGTCCTTGCACAGCCGTTGCAGATATTCGCCGAACTCGATCTTGCCGACCGTATGGCCCTGGTAAAGGCGCTGGTGCACCCGGGCGATCGCGGTAACCCGGGTTGCGGCGGTGGCCAGCGCGGTCTTTGTCGCGACGCTCGCTTCTTGCGAGCTTTGCAGCGTCAGCAAGCTGCCGACGATCGTCAGGCTGTTCATGATCCGGTGATCGATTTCGCGGGCGAGCAGGTCCTTGTCGGTCAGCGCCTGACGTAGCTCGCCTTCCAGCGCCATGCGTGCTGACAGGTCGTAGAAATAACACACGACGCCGTTGCTGCCGTCTGGGAGCGCGATCCGCTCGATCCGCCAGTCGTAGGCTTCGGTTGCCGCGACATTCGCGCGCAGCTCGATCGTATTGAGGCTGACATAGGCCTCGCCTGTCGCCAGCGTGTGGCGGAACCGACCAATCGCTTCGCTTGCGAACGGTTCGGCCCAGATCAGCCGCAGGATCTCGGCAAAATCGCGGTCGATCAGCGGATCGATACTGGCGAAGACCTTGCTCGCGCCCTCGCTGACTTCGAGCAATCGGAACGCCCCATCGACCACATAGATGCCGAACGGATTGTTGCGCACCAGCGAGGCGAAGGTCTGCGCGTTTCCAGCCAGCCGCGCGCTGGTTTCTTCGGCCTCGGTAATGTCGGTGTGGACTCCCACCCACTCGCGGATGGCACCTGTTTCGTCGGTCACGGGCACCGCATGGATGGCAAACCGCCGCCAGTCTCCGGAATGGTGGCGTACGCGGTGCGCGAAAACGAACGGGGTCCGCGCTTCGACGGAGGCGTCCCAGGCATCGAGGGTTGGTTGCGCATCGTCGGGATGGACGGCGCTCGCCCAGCCAAACCCCTGATAGTCGTCAAAGGGTTGCCCGGTCAGCCGGGCCCAGCCCGGCTGCTCGCCGCTCATCCGTCCCTCGGCGTCGTTGGTCCACAAGATGCCTTGGACCGCATCGATCGCGGCGTGGAAGCGGGCCTCGCTCTCGCGTAGGCGCTGTTCGCCCAGGCGGCGCTCGGTGACGTCGCGGAAGAAAAGCGCTAATCCGCCGCCATCGACCGGGTAGGCTCGCATGTCGAGCCACGCTGAGTGACCATCGCCCCACAGGTAGTGGTGTTCGAGCGTGACCGGGGTGCTGTCGCGCATCGCGCGCTTGTACAGCCGACCGAGTTCGCTGTCCTCGCTGCCCGGATAAGCTTCCCAGTGGGTCTTTCCGATCAGATCTGCGGCAGAGCGGCCATCGAGGCGCAGCGCCTCTGCATTGACATCGACAATCCGGAACTCTGCATCCAGCAGGGTAAAGCCCTCTTTGATGCTGTCGATCACCGAACGTAGTGAAACCCTGCCCACGAGTCGGGCGGGCGGGGCGGCTTCCGATTTCGAAGCCGACTCGGCGTCGTAAGGAGGCAACGGCTTCGACAATCTGCAACCCCCGAATCTCGCCACGGCAGTGTTTCGTAGATAGCACGGCCGCAAATGATCTCGCGAATTCTAACGCTTTCCAACCCTCTCCACCGCCGTGTGGGTATGTTCCTGCCATTGAGCGAAGAAGCTTCTCAGTTCGTTGGGCATTTGGGCTGCGAATGCCGCATCGACCGGAATCCACAGCTTGTGCTACGCAAACCAGCGCGGATCCGGAGCGATGATCCGGGCAAGTGGTCCGTCGCGTCAGCCGACAACCCGCTCGACCGGATCTGCCGACGCTACTCAAGCGCCACGCGCAGATGCCGGGGTGGGCGAAGTGGTGCTGAAAATGCGGGCGGTCCGCTTTCGCAGGGGCGGCGGACTATTGAACCATGCCCAGATCAATTGTCTTATATATAGCGCAATCAACTTGCAAATCGCAGGAATGCCCGATATATGATGCATAATGCTCGATTTGGTGACTCTTGGGCGATTGATTGCACAACACCGAAGCGCGCGGCGGCTCACACAAGCTGAACTCGCGCATCGCGCACGCATTGGCCGCTCGACGTTGGACGCACTGGAGAACGGTCGCGCCACCGAATTGGGGTTCGGGAAGATCAGCCGCATTCTGGCATCGATCGGACTTACCCTCAAGGTGACTGAAGCCAATCGCGGCCGCCCGACACTCGAAGATCTCATCGCCGAAAGTGACGAGCAGCCATGACGATCAAGGTCTGGACCGACGGAAAACCCGCTGGCCTGCTTGGAACGAATAGCCGCCGGCGCATTGCTTT
>JAYVRZ010000318.1:0-10818 GCA_043775965.1 Sphingomonas sp. | reverse complement strand
CCTTCAGCAACGCGAGCAGCGCGAACGTGCCCGCGGCGATTACGGCAAGCGAAATCCAGCCCATCAGCGCGTCCTCCGCCGGAAACTAGACCGCGCGATCCAGCCACCGATGCCGAGCAGCAGGATCGGCGCGAGCCACAGTGGCCAGGTCAGGCTGGAGAGCGGCGGGTCGTAGGTCACGTAATTGCCGTACCGCGCGACCAGCCAGTCGCAAATCGATGCGGGCTTCTCGCCGTGCTCGATCCGTTGGCGGACGAGCGCGCGCATGTCCGCGGCCATGTCGGCGTCGCTGTCGGCGATCGACTGGCCCTGGCAGACGAGACAGCGCAGCGTTTCCATTAGCGCGCGGGCGGATGCCTCCTTGGCGGGGTCGGCGAGTTGCACATTGGCGTAGTGCGCAGGTGGGGTGACGGGTTGCGCGACGGCCGGCGAGATGCAGAACAACAGCGTGGCAAGAACCTCCCCTCCCGCTCGCGGGAGGGGTCGGGGGAGGGCATGACGCAAACGCGCGCTCGATACGGAGGAAGAAGCCCCTCCCCTAACCCCTCCCGCAAGTGGAAGGGGGACAAGATTACGCCCCCTCACCGCGCGTCCTTCACGGACTGAGCGATCTCCGCGACATTCTCCGGCCGAATATCGCCGACGATCTGCTTCACGACGATCCCGCGGCCGTCGATCACGAACGTCTCGGGCACGCCCGACGAGCCCAGCGCCAGTTGCACCTGGCTCGCCCGGTCGCTGCCGATCCGCTCGTACGGATCGCCATTGCGCCGCAGGAACCCGGCGATCGCGGGTGCGGTGTCGCGGATCGCGATCGCGTCGATCGGCACGCCCATCGCCTTCAGCCGCATCAGTTGCGGCGCCTCGGCAATGCACGGAATGCACCAGCTCGCGAACACGTTGAGCAACCGCGGCTTGCCCTGCCGAAACACGGCGCTGGTCAAGCCCGGCTTGCCGGGGACCATCGCCGGCAGCGCGAAGTCGGGCACGGGCTTGCCGACCATCGCAGAGCGCACGGTCTTTTCCGCCGGTCGGAACAGCCCGCTCGCCACCACCGCGAACAGCAGCGCGAAGATCGCCAGCGGCGCCCAGAGTGCGAACCGCTTCATGCCCACTCAGCCCGCATCGCGGTCCGTCGCTCGCGCAGCACCCGACCAAGCAGCGACAGCGCGCCACCCAGCGCGATCAGCACGCCGCCGAACCAGATCAGCGTCACGAACGGCTTCCACCACAGCCGAAGCTGCCACCGCCCCTGCCCGTCCGGCTGGCCGAGCACCGTGTAGAGCTGGCCATCGAGCACGGTCAGGATGGCAGATTCATTCGTGCTGGTCGGCGGGTTCGCGAAAAAGCGCAGTTGCGGGCGTAGAATGTCCTCACGGCCGCCGCGTGTCGCAGTCAGTCGGGCTTCCAACGCCGACCAGTTCTCCCCGATAACGGGCGAGATCCCGTCGAGCGTCACGCTATACGGCCCGACCCGTGCCGGCTCGCCCGTCCGTACAGCAACCAGCGTTTCCTGCGTGAATGCGCTGTCCGACGCCATCCCCGCCAAGCTCACCGCGATGCCCAAATGCGCGATGACCATGCCGTAGGTGAACAGCGGCGTGCGCCTGAGATTGCGCATCCACAGCGGCGCGACGCTGGCGACGGCGAGACCGGCGGCGAGCGACAGCCCGGCCCAAGGGAGCCAACCCGGCCACACGAACAGCAGCGCGATCGCCGCCACAAGCGTCGCGCCGATCGGCAGCATCACGCGCCCAAGCACCGCCTTCGCCTCGTCACGCCGCCAGCGCAGCAACGGCCCCACTGCCATCATCGCGACCAGCAGCAACGCGATCGGCCCCGCCGCCTTGTTGAAGAACGGCGGCCCGACCGACAATTGCACGCCGAAGCTCGCCGCGACGATCGGATACAGCGTGCCGATCAGGACGATCCCGAGGATCACCGACAACAGCAGATTGTTCGCGACCAGCCCGCCCTCGCGGCTGACCGGATCAAAGGTCGTGCCAGCGCGAACAGTACCGATCCGCGCGGCGAACAATGCGAGCGCACCGCCGATATAGATCGCGAGCAACGCCAGGATGAACGCGCCGCGCTTGGGATCGACCGCGAACGCATGCACGCTCGTCAGGATGCCCGAGCGCACCAGGAACGTGCCGATCATCGACATCGAGAACGCAATCACGGCCAGCATGATCGTCCACGCGCGCAGGCCGTCGCGCGTCGCCAGCACGGTCACCGAATGGAGCAACGCGGTCGCGGCGAGCCACGGCATCAGCGAGGCGTTCTCGACCGGATCCCAAAACCACCAGCCGCCCCAGCCGAGCTCGTAATAGGCCCAGTAACTGCCCGCGGTGATGCCGAGCGTCAGGAATATCCACGCGATCAGCACCCACGGCCGCATCGCCCTGGCGAACGCCGGGCCGACGTCGCGCGTGACGAGCGCACCGACCGCGAACGAGAACGCGACCGAAAGGCCGACGTAGCCCACGTACAGCGTCGGCGGATGGAACGCCAAGCCGGGGTCCTGGAGCAGCGGATTGAGCCCGAGCCCGTCAGGCGGCGCGGGGTTCAGCCGCGCGAACGGGTTCGAGGAGAACAGCAGGAACGCGTAGAAGCCGAGCGCGATCGTCGCCTGCGCGCCCAGCGTCGCCGTCAGCGTGCGTTCGGGCAGCGAGCGTTCGAAGATCGCGACCGCACCGCCGGCTAGCCCGAGGATCGTCACCCAGAGCAGCATCGAGCCTTCGTGGTTTCCCCATGCGCCGGCGAACTTGTAGAGCCAGGGCTTGGCGGAATGGCTGTTCTCGACGACCAGCTTCACCGACATGTCGGACTCGAGGAACAGCTCGATCAGCAGCGCCATCGCCAGCACCACGAGCAGCCCCTGGACGATCGCAACCGGCCGGACCGCTGCGGCGACGTCGTCACGACCGCGCGCGATGCCGATCGCTGCCATCACCAGCTGCAACGCCGCCAGCGCACCCGCGAACCACAGCGCGGCGAGGCCTGCTTCTGCGATCACTGCTTCGCGTCCGGTTCGAGGGACTTGGTCTCGTGCATCTTGCCCGCCATTTCGGGCGGCATGTATTTCTCGTCGTGCTTGGCGAGCAGGTTCGACGCGACGAAGCTGCCGTTGGGCTCGAACTGGCCCTCGGCGACGACGCCCGATTTCTCGCGGAACAGGTCGGGGACGATGCCGGCGAACACGACCGGCGTGGTCGCCTGTCCGTCGGTGACGACGAAATGCACGGTGATGCCGTCAGGCGCGCGCTTGACCGAGCCGCCCTCGACCATCCCGCCGAGCCGAACCGCGCGACCCAGCGGCAGGCCGTCGCGACGCACGTCGGACGGCGCGTAGAAGAACGCGGCCTGATCCTTGAGCGCCGACAGCGCCAGCAGGCCCGCGACGACGACCGCGCCTAGTGCCAGCAGCGCAAGCGTCAGGCGTTGATGCTTGGCCTTCACTTCTCGGCCTTCTGCATCGCGAGATAACTCAGCAGCGCGAGGATCGCGCCACCCGCCAGCGTCACGAGATACGCGGCAGTCACGAACGGCCAGGGGTTCATGCGCCCACCTTCAAGATCTGGCCATCCGCCGCATCCGCGCTTCGGTCTTGGCGGTGGCGAGCATCGTCCGCATCCGCATCAGGACGATCCCCGCGAACACGAACGTGAAGCCGGCCAGCATGATCGGCAGCGGCCACAGGATCGAACCGGCGATCGTCGACTTGGTCAACCCGATGCTCGGGCCCTGGTGCAGCGTGTTCCACCACACCACCGAATAGCGGATGATCGGCAGCAGCACCGACCCGGCGATCCCGTACAACGCCGGCACGCGCCCGTCGCCGCCACGGTCCGCATCGGCCTTCGCCAGCGCCATGTAACCGAGATAGACGAAGAACAGCAGCAGCATCGAGGTCAGCCGGCCGTCCCATTGCCACCACGTCCCCCAGGTCGGGCGCCCCCAGATCGAACCGGTCATCAGGCAGAGCGCGGCGAACACCGCCCCCGGCAGAGCGATCGCGCGCGCCGCGACGCCGGCGAGCGGATGACGCCAGACGAGAAACATGATGCTGGAGATCGCGATCCCGCTCCACCCGCCCATGCCGAGCCAGGCGGCGGGGACGTGGATGTAGAGGATGCGGACCGTCTCCCCCTGGAGATAATCGGGCGGGGTCTGCGTCAGGCCCGCCCAGCAGCCGAGCGCGACGAATGCGACGCCGAGCCAGAAGACCGCTGGCGTCAACGGCTTGGCGATCTTCAGGAAGCGCGCGGGGTTTGCGAAGGCGTGTAGGGTGGCCACTGGGGACAGCCATTATGGCAACATCGCGAGACTGTCACCTCGGACTTGAAACCCCTCTCCCCTCGGGGAGAGGGAGGGGCCCGCCGCACTTGCGGTGGGAGGGTGAGGGGGAGTGAGGCTCGGGTCGTTCACCCCGACAGCCCCTCATCCGGCGCTACGCGCCACCTTCTCCCCGGAGGGGAGAAGGACCTTTACCGGCCGATGAGCCCCTTCGCGATCGAGTCCGCGACGTCCGACGACGGCTCGCCCGAGCGGTCGCTTTCGTCCCAGACCTGGATCAAGCGCTCCGGGATCCGGGCGATGCGCGCCTTGACCTCGGCCTCGTCGCCCTGCCCCAGATATTCCAAGCCGACGTTGATGATCCCGCCCGCGTTGATGACGTAGTCCGGCGCGTACAGGATACCGCGCGCATGCAGCCGAGCCCCATCCTCGCGCACGCTGAGCTGGTTGTTCGCACCACCCGCAACGACCTTCGCCTTCAGCGCGGCGATCGACATCTCGGTCAGGATCGCGCCGAGTGCGTTCGGGCTGAAGATATCCGCCTCGGTCGTCAGGATCGCTTCGGCCGCAACCGCGGTCGCGCCGAGTTCCCCGGCCAGCTTCTGCGCACGGCCCTCGTCGACATCCGCCAGCGTCAGCACCGCGCCGTCCTTGGCGAGCAACCGCGCGAGCCCGCCACCGACCGAGCCGACGCCCTGTATCGCGACGCGAACGCCCTTCATGTCGGTCGCGCCGAGGCCACGCTGCGCCGCCGCCTTCACGCCGAGATAGATGCCGAGCGCGGTGTACGGCCCGGGATCGCCGCCCGCCGCGCCGCTCGCGACCGGCAGGCCGGAGACGTAGCGCGTCTGCGTCGCGATCACCTTCATCCGCTCTTCGGACATACCGACGTCTTCCGCCGTCACGTAGCGCCCGCCGAGCGAATCGACCGCGCGACCGAATGCCTCGAGCTGCGCGGTCGTGATGACGTCCCCGGGCTTGGCCGCGAGGACCACGCCCTTACCGCCGCCGAGTTCGAGCCCGGCCATCGCGTTCTTGAAGCTCATGCCGCGCGACAGGCGCAGCGCGTCGGTCACCGCGCGCCCGTTATCGGCGTAATGCCAGAACCGCGTTCCGCCAGCCGCTGGCCCGAGCTTGGTCGAGTGCAGCGCGATGACCGCGCGCAGGCCCGATTCGGGATCGGTGAAGGCATGAACGCCCTCGTGGTCGTCGAAATCGGGAAGGTCCCAAACCGCTGTCATCGCCGGCTCCTGAGGAGAATAAAATTACCGGGAGGCGAAATATTATTTTCCGAGGACTTTTACCAGCCCAAAGCGCCCGCAACGCGGCGCACATTGAAAATAAGGGAAAATGGGGCGACCGACGGGACTTGAACCCGCAACATCCGGCATCACAAGCCGACGCTCTAACCAATTGAACTACGACCGCCGCGTAGGCGCTGCCCCCTAGCGGGGGTCGCGGCCCTCCGTCAACCGCCGATCGCACAAACGCTTTAAAAACGTCCTTCGATCGACAGGCGATAGCCGGTCGGGCTGTTGACGAAACCGGCCTGTTCGAGCTTTTGCGCAGCCAGCGGATCGGATGGGCGAAGCGACACGTCGGCGCGGTAGGTGCCGGCATTTTCGATCCGCAGCGCGATGCCCTCGGTGCCGGCTTGGCTCGTCAACGGCAGCAGCAACGCGGTGCCGTCGCAGCGTGCGGTACCGCTTACCGATTGCGGCAGGACGATCCCGCCGACGTCGCCCGCCAGCGTCGCACGGACGCGGCCCTCGGCGCTCTCGCACTGGCCGTCGCGGAAGCCGACCGACACATCGTCGAGATCGAGCGCGGAGACGGGCACGGGCGCGAACAGCCGCCCGGTCGCGACCGTGGCGGTCATGTGGTCGACGCCGAAACCGTGGCGGCTGACGCTCGCCGATCCGCTCAACGGTTTCGCCGACGCGGAGGCCGACACGGAATCAGGGCCTTTGAAAACGATCGTCGCGCGACCGACCAAAAGCGGCAACGGGGACACTCTTGCGTGCAGATCGCCCAGCGCGAGGTCGCCGAACCGCGCTTCGGTCAGCGTCGCACCCCAGATCGTCCCCGACACGCGCCGCGCCACCAGCCCTTCGTCGCCGACGCCGACCCAGCCAAGCACCGCACGCATCGGCAGGAACACGATCAGCGCGATCAGCAGCATCCCGCCGAACAGTGCGGCGGGGCCGGTACGCAAACGGATCCGCCTCATGCCGCGCGCGCCTTCAACGTGAGGGCAACGCCGACGGTCTTGTCGCCCTTGTCGGTCATCGCCACCGAATCCACGAGAATGCCGAGCCGTTCGAGCCGCGCCAGCCACGCGACGAGCGCTGCCGGCCGCGCCGACTGGATGCCGAGACGAACCCGGTCCACACCGTCCTGATCGAGCGAGGCGAGCGCGAACCCGGCTTGGTCCGCCTCGGCACGCACGACGTCGGCCAGCGTACCGGTCAACGGCGTCGCGCGGGTCCGCTGGATATCGCGCAGCGTCGCGACCTGCGCGCGCGTCTCGCCGAGTCGGGTCACCGCGTCGGCATGGCGTTCGCGCGCACTCGACAGGCCGTCGCCGACCGGCCGGATGATCGCCGCCCACAGCAGCGTCAGTACCGCGAGCGCGGCCATGACCAGCAACAGGCGACGTTCCCGCAGCGAACGTCCCTCGAACCAGGTCTTCAATCCGGTCATCGTGCCGCTCCCGACGCTGGGCTGATCGTCAGCTCGCCCGTCACTCGCCCGGCGGCGGCCTGGAACACCCCTGCACGAACCGTGAAGCCCGCCGCTTCGAGCGTACGCTTCAGGTCCGTCGCCAACGCCTCGCGCTCGACCGCGACCGACAACCGAAGGTCGCCGTTCGCCTGGAAATCGAGCCCGGTCACTTCGGTTCCCGGCGTTGCGCGCACCGCCGCGAACACCGCCGCCGTGGTGGTGGAGAAGCCAAGCCCCGGCCCACGGACGCGCGACAGGCGCTCGTCGAGCTGGCGGGCGGCGTCGACCACGGTCTCGCCACGCGGCAGGCCGGTCACGGCGACCGTGTTCGCCTCGGCCTCCAGCGCGTCGGCGCCGAAGCTGTACTTGGCGATCCGGACGAGCGAGATCGCCAGCGTCACCGCCAGGATCGTCAGCGACAGCAGCGCCAGCCGCCGGATCAGCGCCCAGTCGATCGCGAACCTACGCCGCCGCGCGAACGGGCCTTGGCGCAGGTCGAGCGTCGGCGACGCAACCGCGGCGACGATCGCCGCCTCCAGCGTGTCGCGGTCGAGCGTCGTTGGCGCAGTACCGCCTGTCATGAGTTCGGTCAGCCGCGCCTCGTCGGCGAACCCGCTCGACGTGCCGCGCACCACGCCGTTGCCGGCGATCTCGGCGCGCGCATAGCCCTCTTCGGGGCGCGGCAGCAGCATCGGCGCGGGGATCACCGCGACCGGATCGACGCCGGCCTCCGCGAGCATCCGCAGCCACTCGCGCATCGTCGCGACACCGACCACGGCGATCGGCCTGTCGCTCGTACCCTCGTCGCCGACCGCGACGTGAAGCTCGGCGAGGGGCGACGCGCTGGCCTCGCTGGCCAGGATACGCGCTGCCGCGGTCGCCTGCGCCACCGATCGCGAAGGCAACACGGCCCAGTGCAGCGTCACCGCATCGGCCGGCGCGACGGCGATCGTCGCGTCGTCCGCGGCGAAGTCGGGCACACCCTCCCCCTCGCCGACCACGCGCGAATCGGCGACGCGCATCCAGCGGAACCCGGTCTCGCCGGCGGGAAGGAACAGCAACATGGTCATGATGGCTCGCCCCATTGCCGCGATACGAGCTGCGCGGGAAGCCGGTTCGCGTCGATCAGCGCGCGTTCCTGCATTTGTGTCGTCGCCAGGGTCACGTCGAGATCGAGCATGAACCATTTCGACTGGACCGTGGCGACGGCGCCGGGCGCCAGCGTGGACGCGCCCTGCAAGGCCGCCGCCTTCATGATCTCGCCCGTATCGCCATAGCCTTGCGGTGGGCGACGAAGCAGCATCTGCTGCGCACTGCCGACCGACAGCGTGTCGGGAAACAGCATTGCGAACAGCGGCGCCTGTTCGGGCGACAGCGTGTTGACGTTGATAGGCGACGGCTTGGCGATCGGCAGCGTGCAGATCCAGGGCCGCAGCGTCGCATAGATCTCGGGCGTCATCCCGGCGACCGCGCGCAACTCGCTCGGATCGGTCATCAGCGTGCCGGCGGTGCGGTACGGTGTCTCGCGACCGAGATACGCGGCGTCCTCCGCACCCATCGCCTGCTGGTCCTGATCGCTGTCGATCCAGTCCGCGGTCCCCGACGCGACCTGCTCCGCGACCTGCGTGGGCACGCTCAGCAATCGCATCAGCCGGACGAACTGTGGACGCACTTCCGCAAACGTGACGTACACGCCGGGCGTCGGTCCCTGCGTGACAAGACCGTTGAGGTTGAAGCAATTGCCGCCGTCACGGACGCGGGCGACCGCGAAGCCACCACCGGGCAGCGGGAGCCCGAACGGCGTGTTGCTCCAATTGCCCGCCAGCGTGACCCGCTTGGGACTCTGGCCGAGCAGGTTCGAGACGCGGGTCAGCGCCATCGTCTCGGCCGCGAAAGCATAGGCGCGCGCCTGTTCGCCGGTCGCGGCATTGCCCGCCAGCCGCGTCGACAGGCGCAGCTTCTCCAGCGCGGCACCGGCCATCACCGCGATGATCGCGACCAGCATCAGCACGGTGAGCAAAGCTGCGCCCCGCTCCCGTCCGCGGTGGATTCCACGCTTAGGTGCGCGCACCGGGCGTCTCCTGTGACGGGGTGCCGGGCGGCAGCGGGGTCGGAGACGGGATCGGCAGGCCGGCGCCCTCGACAGGCATCGGGACATAGCCCGTGCCGACGAGAAACATCTGGCGGAACTGCGTGCCGTCGTCGCGCTGGACGGTGAGTTCCATCGCGTCGGGCAACGCCCGGCCGCTCGCGCCGTCCCAGCGATCGCTCCAGGCGCCGGCTATGCGGTAGCGGAGCGCGACCTGGCGAACGCGGGTGAGCAGTGCCGCGGAAGGCAAGGGTTGCGCGCCGTCGATCATCGGGTAAGCGATCCGCTGCAACGTCCCGGCATCGACGCGGTACGCGACCTTCTGCGTGCTGGGCCGCGCGGCGCCGTCAATGTTGCTCCAGCCCGCGCGGACGAGGCGGAGCATCGACGTCACGCCAGATCCGCTCTCGCCGACGAACGCGGGGACGGCGGTGCCGGCTTCGTCGCGGGTCGACCGGTTCGAAGCCTGGGCGAGATCGGCGGACAGGATCGACATCGTCCGGGTCAGCGCGCTGATATCGTCGAGCTTGGCGCCCGTCGTGCCCTGCGCCTTGACGCTGAACGACAGGATCGCGACGCCGGCGGCGGCGATCATCCCGAAGATCATCAGCGAGACCATCACCTCGATCAGCGTGAAGCCGGCCTCATCGTGCGGTGTCCGGGTCATGTCGCCGACCGTGGCGCGGGGCGGACCATCGTCAGGCGACCGAGTTGCGTGCCCGTACGATCCGCGACCGATACGTCGATCCGCAAGACCTGCGAGCCACCGAGCGCGCTGACCTGCCGCGTCCACGTCCAGGCCTGGCCCCCATTCGTCTCGACACCGGTGACGCGGCCGGCAGTGGGCGGCTGCGCGGCCGTCACCGCGTCGATCGCGACGTTACGAGCCACCATCTGCGCGACCAGCGTCTCGTCCAGGATCGACGCGCCGCGGATCGTCGCGCTTTCGAGCCGCACGAGCGCCATCGCCGCCAGGCTGAACACCGCCAGCGCGACCATGATCTCGATCAGCGTGAAGCCGTGTTCGGCATGACGCCGCCAAGACGTCGAGGCGCGTTCAGCCGGCATCTGAGCGTATGCTGCCGTTGGCATCGATATGAACGGTTGCCGCGACACCGCCGCGGTCGAGGCGGATTTCCGCGGGGCGATCGACGAGCCCGGTCGGGTCGAAGATCACGCGCAGGCGACCGCTGGTGTCGCCGATCGTCGCCTTCGTCCCTTCGTTCCAGCGTTCGACGCGCATCGGTTTCTCCGCGATCGGCGTCCAGCCGCCGGCGAGCCTGCGATCGAAGCCGTAGCCGCCGCCAGTGACCCAGACGCTGACCGGACGCGCCTCGACGATGGCGGAATCATGCGCGGCGCGGGCTCGCAAGGCGAAGCGGGTCGCCTCGTCGATCACGCGGCCGCGCGGGTCCGGCATGACGAGCACGGCAACCGCCGATGCGAGGCCGATGATCGTGACGACGACCATCAGCTCGACCAGCGTGAAGCCAGCCTCGCGCTTATTGCCAGCTACCGATATCGGCATCGATCCCCTCGCCGCCTTCCTTGCCGTCGGCGCCGAAGGTCCAGACGTCGGCCTCGCCGTGCGCGCCGGGCAAGGCATAGAGATACGGGCGACCCCAGGGATCGTTCGGCAGCTTTTTCAGATAGCCGCCACGCTGATACCGCGACGGATCGGTCAGGCCGGCCGGCGCGGTCACCAG
>JAYVRZ010000317.1:0-5906 GCA_043775965.1 Sphingomonas sp. | reverse complement strand
CCGACGAGGCGGATCGCGCCTGGCTCGCCGCGAAATGCGCACCGCTTACTTGAGCGGGTCGTCCGCGGGCGGAGGCGTGGCGCTTACGGCCCGTGCCTGCGCCTTCCGACGACGCAGATTTTCGCGCAAGGCGGCGGCCATACGCTCCGCCTTCTCGGCCGTCTTTCGATCCCGATCATCCATAAATCCGCCCTACATTGCGGCGCGACCGCTTGACAACCGCCCCGCCCTCGTCTCTTAGCCCCACTCCGCCGGCAGCGATGCCGACGAGTGCTGCCGTAGCTCAGTGGTAGAGCGCATCCTTGGTAAGGCTGAGGTCGTGAGTTCAATCCTCACCGGCAGCACCAGTTTTCTTCTTGCTTGATGGTCCGATGCAAAATACCCTTCGGGGGTCCGGCATCCTAGCCTGAGCGACTCAACTGTCCCTCGCAGAATGTCCGGAAGCGTTCCCGGTAGCTTGGCAATAGCAGATTTGCCCCTTGTATCTCGACAACCGACTGAATTCGATTGAGAGTTTTGTAGACAACACGGTCCTCTAATTGTCCAAAATCAGGACGTTGGATGACAGTAAATTTAATCGCCCCATATCGGCCGGATGCTATCCAATCGCGCAATTGGAGTTCGCTATGCTGAAACGAATCATCGGGCGTACAAAATGCTTCTTCGGCGTTCACCGGCGATCGCGTGGTCGTACTTTGTTCAGCGGCGGGGCATTCGATACCAGCGTCTGCCGATATTGTGACACACCGATGAAGAGCAGTCCCGCCGGATGGATCGTCGACAAGCAGTGACGGTAGCGGCTGTCCGTCTCCCAAGGGACGTCGGCAGGTCAGCTGGTCACTTCACGCTCGTGCACTGCCGGTCGGCAAGCGGCTGGCTACCGGTCGGCTTACAAGGGGCAGGCTCGCCCCAGATCCATGACGACCCGACATAGCCGAGATACACCCGCCCGAAGACATCCGGGTCGGCGCCGACTGCGCTGACCTGATCGAGCGTACCCACCGGGAAATCGACGAGCCGCTGCCACGTCGTCGTATCGTCAACCGAGCGCCAGATGCCGTATTCGCCCGCCACGCGTCCCGACAGGAAGATGGTGGGATACGCGGCACCCTTCGCGGCCTTGCCGAATGCAATGTCGTCGACCCGCGTGACGTCCGGCACGACCTGCCAGCTACTGCCGCCGTCGATGCTGCGCCGCAGCCCGGTGTCGCTGGTATGCTCGAAGGCAGAGGTGAAGAACAGATGACCTGCATGGCCCGGCACCGATCGCAGCTTGGCCGCCATATCGCTCGACGGCGCGATCTCGCCGTCGAAGACCTTGTCCCAGGATTTGGCGCCGTCACGCGTCCGCCATAGCCCTTGCAGGCCGGCATTCGCGTCGCCGCCGCTATGATACAGGTAGAAGGTGGCGGGCAACGTCTTGTCGGCGGTCAGCGTCTTTCGCTGCAGCCAATGGTCGCGGAACGAGCCTGGCGTATCCCCGACTGCGCCCGGCAGGCGCAACGCGGTCCAGCTTCGGCCACCATCCGCGGTGAAGAAGGGCTGCCGGTTCCACGCCGGCTGCCACGCGATGTTCTGGGCGTCGCTCGACGATACCGCGATCGTCCCGAACGACATTCGCCAGGGGTCGGTGTCTTTGGTGCCGGGTGGTGTCGGTAGCGTCGGGAAGTTGGTCCACTTTCGGCCGCCGTCGGTGCTGGTGCCGGCCATCACCGCGTTGCCGTCTTCCGAGCAGCAGCCGAGCCGCGCGTCGGACGCGTTGGTGACCACAAAGCCGCGCTTGGCTGGTGTCCAGTCAAGCTGCTGTACCGACATCAGCGTGCGTTCGTTGGGGCCGAACGTCGTCGAATAGGCGTTCAGATCGTCCTTCACGTGCATGCCGAAATCCCAGCCGGCGAAGATCGGCGATCCGCCGGGCGGCTGGATGACGTCATTGGCGACCAGCTCCTCGATCCCCCGCGTCTGGCTCACCCAGTCGAGCGACGCAGTGCCCGGCGGCACGTCGGCATAGAACACGCCGGTCCCCGCCGCGACCCACACCCGGTTCGGCACCGCAGGATCGAACATCAGGTCCGCGGTCGTGAAGAACGCGCCGTTCGCCACGCGCAGCCAGGGCGGATCCCCCACCCCCGGCTTGGCGGTGTGCGAGATACTGTTCCAGTTCGCGCCGCCATCGGCGCTGGTATAGCCCTGCCCACCGCGATCGACGACGATCACCTGGTCCGCCCGCGGATTGGCGACCACGGCGGCATATTCGCGCACCGTCAGGCCGAGATCCGCGGTCAGCTCGCGCCAGCGTCCGCCCGAGTAGGACCAGATCGACTTGGTGAGATCGTCGACCCCGAAGAATGTACCCCGGCGATCGAACGTGCCCCGCTGGAGGGTGAGCGGTTGCGCACCCGCCGCCGGAAGCGGCTTGAAGGTCGCACCGCTATCGGACGATACGAACATGCCTGCGCCCGATGCCAGCGCGAACAACCGCCCGGTCGGCTTTCCCCCGGCAGGCCGCTCGAACCATAGCATCGTGCCCGGCGCCTGCGCGCCCGCGTCGGGCTTGCGGTCCTTGCTGATCGGCACCGAGGCGACTCGCGACCAGTTCGCCCCGGCATCCGTCGAACGCCACAGCCCGGTCGCCGGCGTGCCGAGCAGCACGATGTCGGGATTGGCCGGGTCGACCGCCATGAACGGACCGTGGAGACGAAATTCGCTGTTCGCGTCCCAGATCAGCGGGAAGGGATTACCCGCATTAGGCTGCGTGAAATGCCGGCCGGTATCGTCGGACCGATAGACCCGCCCCTGCAGCGCCATGTAGATGCGCGAACCGCGCGAGGGCGCGACGACGATCTCGTATACGCCGGCAGCCGCGCCGTTCTGCGTGCGGACGGTGTCGGGCATCGACGCCGCGGTAACGAGTTGGCTCCAGTGATTGGCCGCCGCGTTCCAGATATATGCGCCGTAGACGTCGGTGCGCACGACGAACGTCTTGCCCGCGGCGTCGCTCGACAGGCCGGAGATCATGCCCCCGCCCCCGATCGCGACATGCTTGAACTGATAGGTTTCGTTGGCGACCGGTCCGCCTGCCTGCGACAGCGCCGGCGGCGGCGTATGCGCCTCGCTCCTACCGTTCCACACAAATGCCGCGATCCCGGCCGCCAGCGTCAGCAGGATCACGACGCCGACGACCCAGGGCCAGCGACGGCGGCGCGGCTTAACGAAATCCTCATATCGGACGGTACGGCGCACATGTGGTTCCATCGAACTCCCTGCCGATCCCCGAACGCTGTTGCGGTCAGTCACGCGTTCTGGTGGCCAGATAGTAGATCGCGACCGGACTTGTCACCAAATAGCGCCACCCCAGCCGCATCGGCTCGCGCGCGGCCCGGTACAGCCACTCAAGCCCCGCCGCCTGCATCCAGCCCGGCGCACGCGATACGCCGCCGCCATAATGATCGAACAGCCCGCCGCACGTCCGGACCCAGGCGACCCCGCCGAGCAGATGGCGATTGTCGATTGCGAACCGTTCCTGTGCCGGGCTGCCCATGCCGATCCACAACACGTCGGCGTGCGATGCCCGCACCCGCTCGCAAATCTCGGCAGCGGCGTCCGGTGGGAAGAAGCCGTGTCGTGTGCCGACTACCTTCAAGCCGGGAAAGCGGCTGCGCAGATGCTCGGCCGCACGCGCCGCGACGCCGGGCCGCGAACCGAGAAAGAAGAACCGGATTTCGTGCGCCGCCGCGATGCCTGCCGCGTCGAGAAGGAAATCGGTCGTCGCGGTGCGCTCCGACAGGGGTTCACGACACAACAGGCGGCTGGCAAAGACGAGCGGCATGCCGTCGGCATCGATGATATCGGCACCGTCCATGATCGCACGATAGCCCGCGTCGCAGTTATAAGCGGCAACCACGCTTCCGTTGGCGGACGTGACGATGCGCGGGAAAGCGCGCTGGCCTCTGCGTGCGCGCTGCACGTCCGCCTGCATGAGGTCCGCGAGCGCGTCCCGGCCGAGCCGCGCGATATTCATTCCGCCGATCGTGGCCGTCCGGACATCATCACCTACAAAAGAGGGCGCGATGGCACTGTCATCTTTCCGGCCGGTCAGCAGATCACCGCTCATCGCGCGCGCCTATGCCAACGCGGATATGTACGATCGGTCACAAGGGATGAGTCCGTCGCGCTTCGGCATGTGGTTCGCGAAGCAGCCAAAGAGATGCGGACAGAAAGCATAATGCCGGATACAGAACATAGGTGTAGCGCGCTACAGGCTGGAACGGCACCAGCAGCAACGTTGTAAATAACACTAGTATCGCCGGATAGATCGCGCCCTCTCGCCAGCGCCGGGCAAGAAGCAGTACCAGGCCAGCGACGCCCGCCGCCCCTACCAGCTTGAGAAAAACCGTCCTGACGCGCCCCACGAGCGTATGCCGCGAGTCGGTCATCCACCGATCGGGCAACAGCATCTGCCGACCATGCCGCAGCCAGAGCCGCGCCGCATCGCCGGGATGCGCGACGATCCAGGCCTTCGCCTCGACACCACGCCGATCGGCATAGGCGACTTCCCCAATTCGCATCACGACCATGCGCGCCTGTGGATTGGCGGTCGGGTGGATCGCCAGCAACCGGTGTTCCATCGCCGCAGACTGGTCGGTCGCCTCCAGCATCTCAGGGTTGTTAGCGAGCGCGAGTTCCAGCCCCGCATTGCTGCGTAACGGCACGAAGGCTCCTAGCATGTGGTAATTGCGGATAGTCCAGGGAACGATCGCAACCGAAAGCAACCCGGCCGCGATCGTGCCACCGACGATGTTGGCGCGTATCGGCAGTCTCGCAAGGCCAAATACCACGAGGCACAGGAATGCACTGCCCCCCAGTGGTGGGTTCACGAAGAACAGCAGGCTGGCGCAGGCGATCGGAGCGAGCGGGAACCGCATCGCCCGGCGATGCGCCGAGACGGGCGGCTCCGCCAAGCGAGCATGTGCCACCAGCAGCCGTTCGAGGAACAGCCCCGCAAGGAACGTGGCCAACCCGCCTTCCCAGACCCGGAAATCGACCGTCTCGACCGTGAAATAGGCTGGCGCGAGCATCACGACGGCCAAGCCGCCTAGCCGCGCGGGACGGGGGATCCGCAGATACCCGAAGGCGCGGTACAGCAGCGCATAGGTTCCGATCGCCAGCCCGATCGACCAGCAGGCAAGGATCGCCTCGGCAGCAAGCGATCGCGGCGCAAGCCACCGGTAGACGAACCCGGCAAGCGCAGGCCCAAGCGGGAGCAGATGCGCGGTCGCGCCGTGCCCCGGCCCATAGGCGCCGGCAAAGCCGCGGCCTTCGCCGAGGGCGATCGCGACGTTCATCGCCTCGCCCATCGCACCGTTGCCAGGTTGAAGAACCGCCCAGATCCCGCGTTCGACGGTCCCTGCCAGGCATAGCGCAATCTCCGGTATCGGCGCGCACAGTGCGCGCAAACCACGATCGCGCAGACCATCGCCCTGACGCTCGCTGAAACCGAGCGCGGTCAGCGACGCAGCCCCAGGCGTGCCCTTCGCCGCGACTTCACGAGCCGCGCCACTCGTTCGCGCAGCCGGTGATGCGCGCCGGCGCTGGCGTTTGACTCGCGGTAGGTGATCGCGATCGCCAGAATCAGGAACACCTCGACGATAGCAGCACCGCTCAGCAGACTGGATTCGGTCAAGTTATGGCCCAGGCAGAAGGTGATCAGCGTCAGCAGCAGCGACCGCCGCGCCTTGCCAATCGACAGGCTGAGCAACAGTCGCAGCAACGGCCAGATGACGAGCGCGATCAACGCTAGCACCAGCCCCGGCACGCCGATCGTGACGAGCAGGTCGAGATACCCGTTATGACCATGCGGCGCGTAGATCGCGATCCAGCCCGTGGTGAGCGTCCAGATCGGGCTG
>JAYVRZ010000316.1:0-4119 GCA_043775965.1 Sphingomonas sp. | reverse complement strand
CGACCGAGCTGTGTGGCGAGGGAATGCGGTCGAAATACTGCAAGTTCCTCGAATACCGGCCCGAGCGGGACACGCTGCTGGTGCGCGCGGGGATCGGGTGGGAGGCGGGCGTCGTCGGATCGACCGAGATGCGGACCGACCTCGGTTCGCCCGCGGGCTTTGCGCTGGAGACGGGCGAGCCGGTGATCTCGAACCATCTCGAGAACGAGCAGCGCTTTCGCACGCCCGAGTTCATGGCGCGCCATAACATCCGCCGCGCGATCAACGTGCTGGTCGAGACGTCGGGCAAGCGCTTTGGCGTGCTCGAAGTCGACAGCCCGGACGAAGGCAAGTTCGAGCCTGCCGATTTCGCCTTCATGCAGGGGTTCGCCAACCTGATCGGCGTCGCGATCGAGCGGCAGGAGGCCGAACGACGGCTGAGCGAGGCGATGGAGCATCAGGAGCTGCTCACGCGGGAGGCCAGTCACCGCGTCAAGAACAGCCTCGCGCTCGTATCGGCGATGCTGAACCTCCAGATGCAGGAAGACGACGACCCGCGAATCCGGCGGCTGCTCGGCGACGCGCAGGCGCGGATCACGGCAATCGCGCAGACGCACGACCAGCTGTGGCGTGGCGATCAGGTCGGCATCGTCGCGCTGAACGATCTGGTCTGCGGCATCGCGACGGGGCTGGGCGAGCAGTCGCTCAACCACCGGATCGACTGCGATATCGAGGCGATCCTGATCAGCGCGGACGTGGCGATCCCGATGGGCTTGCTCGTGACGGAACTGGTCACCAACGCAATCAAATACGCCTATGGCGATGCCGGCGGCGTGATCTTGGTCACGGTGCGCAGCGCCGGCGGCCGGATCGTGCTGACGGTGTCGGACGAGGGCGGCGGGTTGCCGGCGGACTTCGACCTGAAGACGGCGTCGCGCAAGAGTCTGGGGATGCGGATGATCGGCAGTCTTGCGCGACAGTTGCGCGGGAGCGTGACGATCGAGAACGCCCCGGTCGGCACATGCGCGACGCTTGATATACCTGATCCGCGGGTCGAGTGCGCCGTTTAACGGGGGGATGCACTCAGGTGCGTTTACGCTGAGCGCGCTTCTTGCCTCCTTGGTCTTCCGCGAAGGCGGGAGACCAGTCTGGGTCCCGCCTCCGCGGGGAACAAGTTAGAGGGGTATCCGAGGTCAGGCCGGCGCCATCACTCGGATGATCCCCGCCGCGACCTTTGCGGTTACCGGGGTTTTCGCCAGCACCTCGCCGTCGATCGAGATCGGCAATGGCGGGATGGTGTTGATCTTGAGGCTCTTGCCGCGGAAATCGCGGACTTTCTCGTGGCGTGATTCGTGCCGCAACACGCTCGCCACCCAGTTCTGCACCAGCCGTCGTTTCACATGGCCCATCACCGCCTGCACGACGATCTCGCCCGAATCGACCGCGGCGGCATCCACCAGTTCGGTACCGCCATGATAGGGCCCGTTCGAGATCCGCACCTCGACGACACGGATCTTCACCGCGGTCGGCCCCTCGCCGACGATCAGCGTGAATGGCCGGAATCGCATGAACTGGTAGGCGGCCCAAGCCAGATACCCTGCCTTTCCGAATATCTTCTTGAGGCCGTGCGGGACTGTCTGGGCGATCTTCGGACTGATACCCATCGCCGCGCAGTTCGCGAAATAATCGCCGTCGATCATGCCCAGATCGATCCGGCGTGGCTTGCCCGTCCGGATCACCTCGACTGCGCCTTCGACGGTCAACGGGATACCTAGGGTTCGCGCGAAGCTGTTGGCGGTGCCGAGCGGGAGCACGCCCAGGATCACGTCGTGGCCGACCATTAGGTCGACCAGTCCGCTGACCGTGCCGTCACCGCCGCCCAGGATCAGCAGGTCCGGCTTCTTCGCCAGCGCGCGCAGCACGGTCGCCTCCAGGTCGTCGGGATTCTCGACCGCGTGCGCGTCCACCTCATAGGGCAAGCCGGACATCGCCGCGCAGGCGCGCTTGAACATCTTCTGTCCCTTGCGCGACTTGGCGTTGACGACGAGCGCGGCGGAGGTGATCGTATCGTTCGGCATGGAGCCCTCAACGCACGGGACGCGGTTTCGCATCCGTAACGCTTTTGGGTAAAGCTTGATCCGCCCGCGCGCATCCCGCAAAGCCCGCCGCATGACCGCAAGCTATCCTGCGCTTCGCCTCCGTCGCACGCGCGCCTCCGCCTGGAGCCGCCGGCTCCATGCCGAGACCGTGCTGACCCCCGCCGACCTGATCTGGCCGCTGTTCGTCACCGAAGGGCCCAGTTCCGGCGGCATCGTCGAACAGCCGGTCGCCAGCCTGCCCGGCGTCTCGCGCTGGTCGGTCGACGGCATCGTCGCGCGTGGCCGCGAGGCGCGCGACCTCGGCATCCCGTGCATCGCACTGTTCCCCTATACGCAACCCGAACGCCGGACCGACGACGGGCGCGAGGCGCTCAACCCGGACAATTTGATGTGCCAGGCGATCCGCGCGCTGAAGGACGCGGTGCCCGAGGTCGGCGTGCTGACCGACGTCGCGCTCGATCCGTATACGAGCCACGGCCATGACGGACTGGTCGATGCGGCGGGCTATGTCGTCAACGACACCACCGCCGAGATGCTGGTCGCGCAGGCGCTCAACCAGGCGAAGGCGGGCGCGGACATCATCGCGCCGTCGGACATGATGGACGGGCGGATCGGCATGATCCGCAATGCGCTGGAGGCAGACTCGCATCACAACGTCCAGATCATGTCCTATGCCGCCAAATATGCGAGCGCGTTCTATGGTCCGTTCCGCGACGCGGTCGGATCGCGCGGGTTGCTGAAGGGCGACAAGAAGACCTACCAGATGGACAATGCCAACGCCGAGGAGGCCTTGCGCGAGGTTGCGATGGACCTCGCCGAGGGCGCCGACACGGTCATGGTGAAGCCGGGCCTGCCCTATCTCGACATCATCGTCCGCGTCCGCCAGGCGTTCGAAGTGCCGGTGTTCGCGTACCAGGTGTCGGGCGAGTATGCGATGATCGAGCATGCCGTGGCGGCGGGCGCGGCCGAGCGCGACGTCATGGTGCTGGAGACGCTGATGTCGTTCAAGCGCGCGGGCTGTTCGGGCGTGCTGACCTACCACGCGGCGCACGCGGCGAAGTTGCTCGGCGGGTGATCGAGGCTGCACGGTTGGACTTGCGTAGCTGGCGCGAAGATGATGTTGGCGCATATCACGCGATGTGCGTCGACCCTGCGGTGATGGCGTATCTCGACCCGGCGCCGTCGCGTGCGGGCTCTACCGAAAACGATCCGCTTCGTCGCCAAATCCTCTACCGGATCGACCGTCCCGCTTATGTCTGACCATGATGTGGCGGCGCCCGTACCGTTGATGGCGCGCTGGTGCCGGACGATGTTCGTCGCGACCATTCTGACCGGGTCGTTCCTGCTGTTCCTCGTCCAGCCCATGGTCGCGCGCATGGCGTTGCCGCGACTGGGTGGCGCGCCTGCCGTCTGGAACTCGGCGATGCTGGTGTACCAGGCGCTGCTGCTCGCGGGCTATGCGTACGCGCATTGGCTCGGGCGAGTGCGGCCGCGGGTACAGGCGGCGATCCATCTCGGGGTGCTGATCGTCGCGGCGTTATGGCTGCCGATCGGGTTGATCGCGATGGACCTGCCTGCCGATGCGCAGCCGGCCTTGTGGGTGCCCTGGCTGCTCGGGTTGTCGATCGGACCCTTGTTCTTCGCCGTATCCGCGCAGGCGCCGCTGATCCAGCGCTGGTTCAGCGCGGCCAGCGGCGGCGGCGATCCGTATGCGCTATATGCCGCCTCGAACCTCGGCAGTTTCGCAGGGCTGATCGCGTATCCGCTGTTGGTCGAGCCGTTGATGCCGGTCCATGGCCAGAGTTGGCTGTGGAGCGGCGGCTATATCCTGTTGACGCTGCTGGTGCTCGCCTGCGCCACGCGCCTGCCCAGGACTGCCGCGATCGATCACGTCGTCGCGACCAGCGCGCCGCCGGGCGCCCGCCGGATCACGCACTGGATCGCGCTCGCATTGGTGCCCTCGGGGCTGATGCTCGCGACGTCGACCTATATCACCACGGATATCGTCGCGATGCCGCTGCTGTGGGTGCTGCCGCTCGGG
>JAYVRZ010000315.1:0-5128 GCA_043775965.1 Sphingomonas sp. | reverse complement strand
CAGCAAGACAGCGTCCTCGATAGCGGGGCACCACGATAATGTTCGGCACCACCCTCTCGCTCGCGCTCCGCTCGATCCGTCGCCACCTCCTGCGGTCGTTCCTCACCATCCTCGGCATCGTCATCGGCGTCGGTGCGGTCGTGACGATGGTCACGCTCGGCAAGGCGACCACTGCCGCGGTGCAGCAATCGATCTCCGCGCTCGGCACCAACATCCTCCAGATCCGTCCCGGCCAGGGCTTCGGTCGCGGCGGCGGCGGCCCGCGTCCACCCGACTTCAAGCCCGAGGACGTCGACGCGATCGCCAACCAGATCGCCGGCGTCACCGCGGTCGCCCCGCAGGCGCAGGCGACCGCCACCGCGATCTACGAGGGCGCGAACTGGTCGACCACGATCAACGGCACCACCTCGGCCTATTTCCAGGTCCAGCCCTGGCCGCTGGCGGACGGTCGCATCTTCTCGCCCGTCGAGGAAGCCGCGGGCAAAGCCGTCTGCATCATCGGCAACACGGTCCGCACCAATCTCTTCCGCGGCGGTGAAGCGGTAGGCCTGCGGATGCGGATCGGCGCGATCAGCTGCGACGTGATCGGTATCCTCTCGACGCGCGGGCAGGCGGGCTTCGGCGGCGATCAGGACGATGTCGTCATCATGCCGATCAAGGCGGTCCAGCGCCGCTTCACCGGCAGCCGCGATATCCGCCTGATGCTGGTCGGCGTCGATCAGAAATTCTCGACCTCGACGGTGCAGGCCTCGATCACCGACCTCCTGCGCGAGCGCCGCACGATCACGGCGGGCAAGGAAGACGATTTCAACATCTTCGATACCAAGCAGATCTCGGACACGCTGACCGGCACCACGACCTTGCTCACCGGCATCGTCGCCGCGGTCGCGGGCATCAGCCTGGTCGTCGGCGGGATCGGCATCATGAACATCATGCTGGTATCGGTGACCGAGCGCACGCGCGAGATCGGCATCCGCCTGGCGATCGGCGCGGTCGCACGCGAGGTGCTGTTGCAGTTCCTCGTCGAGGCGATCGCGCTGTCGTGCCTTGGCGGCGTCATCGGGCTGATCGTCGCGCAGGCCGCGATCGCGATCATCGCGCCGTTGATCAAGGTTCAGTGGATCTTCGTGCCCGAGATCAACATCTTCGCGTTCGTCATCTCGGCGGTGATCGGCGTCGTGTTCGGCTATTTCCCCGCGCGCCGCGCCGCCGCGATGAACCCTATCGACGCGTTAAGGCACGAGTGATCGCCGCCTTGGGATCGTGGACCAGCGCCTGCAGCCGGTCCAGATCCTCGGGCGTATCGATATCGATCAGCTCGGCGGGCGCGGTGACGACGTGCCGCCCCGCCTTCACCAGGTCGCGCGCACCCGCATCGCCGTCGAGCGTCAGCAGGAAGTCGAACCGCTCGCGCCCGAACAGCGCAGGCGGCGACGGCTTCTCGCCATCGCTCGACGCGACCACCGCGTCCGCGCTGTCGGCGGCATCGAGCATCCGGTAGATATGCGCCGCGGTTACGCGCGGCATGTCGGCGAGCGCGATCAGCACCGCCTCCGCGCCCTCGTCCTTGGCGCACTGCACGCCGAGCTTGACCGACTGCGACATCCCCGACGACGGATCGTCGTTGTGGACGACCTCGAAATGATGACTCAGGAAATCGAGCTTGCAGCCGTCGGTGACGACCAGCCGCCGCTTGAACGGAATGTTCTCGAACGCGGTGACGACGTGCATCCCGAGCGGCTTGTTGAGGAACGGCACCTCAAGCTTGTTGGGAATGCCGAACCGCTCCGAGCGGCCTGCGGCGAGCAGGATGAGGAAGACGTTTTCAGCGGCGATCATTGAACGCTCCTATCATCGCCGCCGCCACCGACAGCGCGATTTCCGATGGTCCGATCGCGCCGATGTCGAGCCCGACCGGCGCATCGATCCGGTCGATGTTCTCCGCCGTAACGCCTTCCGAGGCAAGCCGATCGCGCCGTGCCGCGTGGCTCTTGCGGCTGCCGAGCGCACCGACATACGCGGCATCGGACGCGAGCGCCGCGATCAGCGCGGGGTCGTCGATCTTGATGTCGTGGCTCAGCGTCACGACCGCGGTCGAGGGACCTGGACGGAGCGCGGCAATCGCCTCGTCAGGCCAGCGATCGTCGAGCGTCACACCCGGAAACCGCTCTTCGGTCAGAAAGCGCGCGCGCGGATCGATCACCACCGTCTCGATTCCGAGCTCGCGCGCCAATCCGGCCAAAGCCTGCGCGATCTGCACCGCGCCGACGATCAGCAGGCGGCGCGGCGGATCGTAGCGGTTGACGAACACTTCGCCCGTCTCGACCGGCCGCGCATCGCTATGCCCGGTCGCGAGATCGGTCGTCACGGTCAGCGCATCGCCCTGGTCGCGTGCGTCGGCGATCAGGTCGAACAGCTCGGGATCGAACCCCTCCGCCGACACCGGCTGCACCATCACCGCGATCTCGCCGCCGCACGGCAGCCCGACCTCCCACGCCGCCGCATCCGCCACGCCGTAGTTGCGCACCTGGAATGGCGCGCCCGCGATCACCTCGGCGGCGGTCGCGAGGATATCGCTCTCGACGCACCCGCCTGACACCGATCCCTCGAACCGCCCATCGGCATGGACGAGCATATGGCTCCCCTTGGGCCGCGGCGCCGAGCCCCAGGTCGAGACGACAGTGGCGATCGCCATCTTTTCGCCCTTCCAGCTCCTCGCGGCGGCAATCACGCTATCGTTTTCGGCCATGTCATCTCTCTTCTCGTTCTCCCGCGAAGGCGGGAGCCCAGGAGCCACGAACGCTCCGTCTGGTTTCCTGGACCCCGCGCGGGGGCACAGCTCTCAAATCGCCGGCAACCCATCCAACAGCTTGTCGAGCGTCACCGGAAAGTCCCGAACCCGAACCCCCGTCGCATTATAGATCGCATTCGCCACCGCAGCCCCCGCGCCCGAGATACCCAGTTCGCCAACACCCTTGGCCCCAACCGGGTTCGCCGACGTGTCGACCTCCTCGACGAAATGCACTTCCAGCTGCGGAATATCGGCATTCACCGCGACGTGATATTCGCCGAAATCGGGGTTCACGAAGCTTCCGGTGCGCGTGTCCACCACGCCCTCTTCGCTCAGCGCATAGGCGATCCCCCACGCCATCCCGCCGGTGATCTGGCTGGTCGCGGTCTTGCGATTGAGCACGCGGCCGACGTCGAACACGCCCAGCATCCGCCGTACGCGCACTTCGCCGGTCACCGCATTGACGCCGACCTCGACGAAATGCGCGCCGTGGCTCGCCTGACTGGTCCGCTTGCTCTCCGCACCCGGCCCGGTCTTGCCCATCGCCACGATCGCCTCGCCGCGCACCAGATCGGCAAGCTTCACCGACCGTCCGCCCGCACTGACGCACCCGTCGTGCAGGCTCAGATCCTCCGGCGCCGCATTCATCCGCAACGCCAGTTCGCCAAGGATATCCTCGCACGCCAACACGACTGCCGAGCACGCGCTGCCAGCCCCGAACGAGCCACCCGACCCAGCGCTCGCCGGCAGATCGCTGTCGCCGAGCCGCACCGTCACATCCTCCACCGGCAACCCGAGCATCTCGCCCGCGGTCTGCGCGAGAATGGTGTACGTCCCCGTACCGATATCGGTCATGTCGCACTCGACCGTCGCGCGACCGTCCGCCTCCAGCCGCACGCGCGCCTGCGCCTCGACCGTGAAGTTGCCGCGCAGGCTCGCCGCCATGCCGATCCCGACCAGCCACTCGTCTTCCCGCACCGATCCCGGCGCCGACAGTGTCGCAGGCCACCCGAACCGCTCGGCGCCTTGCGTGTAGCAATCCAACATCCGTCGCGTGGAGAACGGCTTGCCGCTCACCGGATCGCTCTCCGGCTCGTTGCGCCGCCGCAGCTCGACCGGGTTCAGCCCGAGCTGTTCGGCCAGTTCGTCCATCGCG
This sequence comes from Sphingomonas sp., assembly GCA_043775965.1. Taxonomy (GTDB): domain Bacteria; phylum Pseudomonadota; class Alphaproteobacteria; order Sphingomonadales; family Sphingomonadaceae; genus Sphingomonas. The sequence goes on along the minus strand of JAYVRZ010000315.1, from coordinate 1,181 downwards.
CATTCCACGCCGAACGTGCCGACCGCCTCGCCCGGCGCGCGCACCGCACCCGTCGCGGGCAAATCGACGCGCACCAGCCCGGTCTTGAACCGCCGTGCTTCGCCCCGGTACAGCGGCAACGTCCCGAACGGCACCGGCTCGAGAAACTCGCCATCGTCGTTCTGCGCGACGACGCTCTCATGCCCCATGCCGAGGATGACGCCATCCTTGTCCGCGGCGATCCGGATGCGCTGCGTCGTATGCGAGCGATGATGCACCATATACGCGGTCTGGCGGCGGGGCAGGGCGATCTTCACCGGCCGGCCGATGACTTCGGCCGCGATCGCCGCGAGGATCGCCTCGGGCCCCACACCCGTCTTCCCGCCGAACCCGCCACCAACATACGGCGCGAGCACACGTACCTTGTCGGCATCGATCTTCAGTGCCTTGGCGATCGTCTTGCGCGCACCGCCGATCACCTGGTTGCTCGATCGCACGGTCAGTTTGTCGCCCTCCCACCACGCGATGGTCGCATGCGGCTCCAGCGCCGCGGGGAAATGGACCGGCGTCGTATAGGTCCGGTCGAGCGTCACCGCCGCGTCGGCCATCACCGCATCGAGGTCGCCGATATCGATCGGTGGAAGAAAGCCGATCTCGGGCTTGGCATCGACCGGCTGCGCCTCGACGTCAAACCTACCCTTGCCGGCTTCGGTACGAACCACGACCAGCGCCGCAGCATCGCGCGCGATCGCCTGATCCTCCGCCACGACGATCGCGACCGGCTGGCCGAGGTGGAGGATCGTGTCGGTATCGAACAACGGCATCGCGCGGGAATTGGCCTCGCCCGCCGGCATCCGCGGATCGCCGTGAATGACCGCGATGACGCCGGGGAGTGCCTCGGCGACGCTGGAATCGATGCTCAAGATACGCCCGCTGCCAACCGGCGTCCCGACGATCGCGGCATAGGCGATACCCTCGGGCATCCCCTCATAGGCGTAATCCGCGACGCCGGTGACCTTCGCCGGCCCCTCGATCCGGGCGAGCCCCAACCCGAGCAAGCCCTGCTTCGCACGGTCGAGGCCACCCGGCCGGAACGCCGTATCCATCACGTGTTCGTTCATTCTGCGGTCCTCGGGTGGAGGGATGGAAATAGGGACGGCGGGCAGGTTTGACGAGGTTTCCCAACGACCAAACCACCCCGG
>JAYVRZ010000314.1:0-6293 GCA_043775965.1 Sphingomonas sp. | reverse complement strand
GGCCGCGACGTGACCGCTGCCGACAGTTTCGACGTCATCGTCGAACGCGAGCGCGCCGCGACCGGCGAGACGCGCATCGGCGACCTGCTGTTCGCGGGGCTCGATCAGGGCCGGCGCAAGGTGCAGGTCGTACGGTTTGCTCCCGATGCGGCGAACGCGGATCCCGACGACGATGCGAGCCGTGGCGGCTGGTTCGACGCCAACGGCCAGACCGAGCGCCGCGCGGTTTCCGGCATGCCGGTGCTCGGCCACATCACCTCGAACTTCGGCTGGCGGATGCACCCGCTGCTGGGCTTCACGCGGATGCACAAGGGCCTCGACATCGGCGCGCCCTATGGCTCGCCGATCCACGCGATGACCGACGGCATCGTCGCGTTCGCCGGTCGCACCGGCGGCTACGGTAATTTCGTCAAGCTTGTCCACGGCGGCGGGATGGCGAGCGGCTACGGGCACATGAGCCGTATCGCGGTATCGTCGGGAACGCGCGTGCGCGCCGGGCAGGTGATCGGCTATGTCGGCTCCACGGGCATGTCGACCGGGCCGCACCTTCACTGGGAAGTGTGGAGGAACGGCGCCGCGATCAACCCGCGCACAGTATCCTTCGCCAGCGTCGCGCAGCTCTCGGGCGAGAAACTGCGCGCGTTCAAGGCCAAGGTGGCGCAATTGCTGGCGGTACGGGTCGGCGGATAGCCCGTCCCGTCGGTGCGCCGGCGCTGGACTTCGCAACGGGCCGCGGCCTAGCATCGCTTCCGTATCCGACCCGGTGACTGACACCGTCGTCGATTGCGGAGATACCGATGCGCTTGATCTTCCTTCTCGCGACCTGCGCGCTGCTGGCCGCGCCGGTCGTCGCCAGGCCACCCAGGCGCAATGTCGATGCGTTGAAGACCATGAACGGCTTCGGGACCTGTGTCGGCAGGCACCAGGCCGACGCCATTCGGTTCATGAACACGGTTCCCGAAAGCCCTGAAGAGCTTAAACAGGCACTGCGGATCTCCACGTCGTCCTGCCTGTCGAACGGCGAGCTGCGGTTCAGGCCCAGCCTGCTCAGGGGGGCCGTCGCGGAAGTGCTGTTCAAGAGTCATGAGGGCACGCCACGCAGGAGCACGGCACAGGCGGCGTTCGTGGCCCCTTCGGCAGAGGCGTTGTCGGCGGCGACGGTCGGCCAACGCGCCGCAGTCGCGCTCGTGCTGTTCGGCCAGTGCGTCGCCAGCCGCGACACGCCCGGCGTCACCGCGTTGTTGCATACGCCGGTCGAAAGCAGCGCCGAACGATCGGCCTTCAAAGCGCTGGACGACGCGATGACCCGGTGTTCGACCGTGAACTTCAAGATCGATCGCTTCCAGATGCGCGGATATCTCGCCGAGGGCGCCTACCGCAATGCCGTAGCGGGCGAGCCTGACTCGCCCGCCGCACGCGATCGCGTCGGGTCGCCAGCCGGTGGTTCCGTCAAAGCCCCTGGACGCTCCTGAACTGCGCACGGGCGTCCTCGCCCATCAGATGCTGCAGCACCGTCCACAGTCCTGCCACGGCCTCGCCCCCCGACGCCTTGTACGCGCGCGAGACATTGTCGTGCAGCACGTCGTAGATCGCCCTTTCCAGTGCAGCTCCGGCCGGGGTCAGCCGCAGCAGACGCTGGCGTCGATCCCGGTCGCCCTGCTGCTGTTCCATCAGTCCCTTGGCGATCAGGTCCTTGGAAATCCGTCCGAACGACTGTTTCGTGATGCCGAGGATCAGCAAGATCGCGGCGACATGGATACCGGGGCGCCGCGCGACGAAGTACATCACCCGGTGATGCGCGCGCCCCAGCCCTTCCCCCGCGAGCGTATCGTCCGCATGCTTCAGGTGTCGCGTGTTCGCGAAGAACAGCAGGTCCATGCCCCCACGGATCGCCTCCTCGCGCAGGAACTGGTCTCGGTGAGGCAGCAAGATGTCGGACATCGCGCCACAGTGGCCGATTGCTACGGGATCGACCAGCCATAGCTTCCCCGCCGGCAGACGCGTCACGTGGCGCGGACGAACCCCGGATGGAGAAAGGTGCATCGCCGCCCCCGCACCGCGAACCGGTGGAGCCCGCCTTGCCCGTCGCCGCAGCGTCGGGACATCACGCCCTTCGATCGGCGGTCAGTTGCCGTCCGCGTCGACCGTGAATATCATCGGCTTGCCGCGCGAGGACGGCTCCCATCCGGCGCTGAGCGCCGCGCGCACGCCCCGCGATACGAGCGCGTCGCTGATCTGAAGGCGGCCCCGCTGCAGTCCCTTCAACAAGCGCTTGGGTGGTGGGAACTCCAGCACCGCGCCGCGCTGCTCGCCGTCCTGCAACAACGCGACCTGCATGCCCTTCCAGCCCTCGGCATCGGTCCATTGCGGCTCGCGCTGGAGCTGCCATTCATATTTGACGCCGTCGACCTCGACGATGCTGGTGCCGCTGCGGATGTTGAGCATGGCGATCGCGTAGCATGCCTATGCCGACAAACCATCCCTCCGATGGAGCGTCGGGCGAGAGAACGATCCCCGGTCTTTCGCCCGCTACGGCTGCGCGGCAGGCGTTCGCGCTACACTGCATGGGGCGCGACTATACTGCCTGGTCGCGGGGCATCTGATTGCCCGGATCATCGAGCGGGAGCCGGTCGTACGTTCCGACCCGACACCGATCGTCGCCATTGCCGCAGCCGCTCCGCCTATTTACCCTGCGCCCGCCACCGCTGGATCGTGCGGGAAATGATCTGGTCCTCGCCGCCGACATCTCGCCAGAGTTCGGAGAACATCGGGTCGCCCGACGCCGGCCGCTTCGATTCCTCCAGGCCGTCGAACGAGACACGGATCGGGATCGTCACGCCTTCGCCGCAGATGATGCACTCGCGGTTGCGCAACGCAGGAATCGAATCGAGGAACCCGCGTGCGCCCTCCGGCATCGCTGCGCGAACGAACGCCTGGTCGCGGTCGTTGTTGAGGCGCATCGCGATGATCGTCCCGCACTGTGACAGCACGCCCTCCGCGAGATCCGACGGGCGCTGCGTGATGAGGCCGAGCGACACGCCGTATTTGCGGCCTTCCTTGGCGATCCGGCCGAGGATCCGGCCGACCGCGCTGGTCGCCTCCTGCCCCGCCGGGATGTAGCGATGTGCCTCCTCGCAGACGAGCAGGATGGGGCGCTGCGGTTCGTTGCGCGACCAGATCGCGAAGTCGAATGTCATCCGCGCGAGCACCGCGACCACCACCGCGGTAATGTCCGACGGCACGCCCGACACATCGATGATCGAGATCGGCTTGCCGTCGCCCGGCAGGCGGAAGATACGGCCGAGGAAGCTCGCCATCGTGTCCGCGACCAGCATGCCGGAGAACATGAAGCCGTAGCGCGGATCGGCCTTGATCTCGTCGATCTTGGTCTTCAGGCGCAGGTACGGCGCGGTATCCCCGGCGCGGTCCATCTTGCCCATCTCGGCACTGATCAGGTTGGTCAGGTCGCTCAGCAGGTACGGGATCGGCGCATCGACGGTCAGCTTGGCGATCTCCTGGCCGAGCCGGCTCTTGGCCTTGGCGGCGAGCAGGCACTTGGCGAGGATGTCGGAATCGAACTGCCGCGCCGAGCCGCTGCTGGTGAGGAATACCTCGCAATGCTCCTCGAAGTTCATCAGCCAATACGGCATCTGCAGGTTCGAGACGTCGTAGATCGCGCCGTTGGTCCTGAACGCGGCGGCATATTCGCCGTGCGGATCGATCATCACGATGTGACCCTGCGGTGCCAGCTCGCAGATCCGGTGGAGGATCAGCGCGGCGCTGGTCGACTTGCCCGTGCCGGTCGAGCCGACCAGCGCGAAATGCTTGCCGAGCATCGCGTCGATATACAGCGCCGCGCGGATGTCGGTGGTCGGATAGACCATGCCGACCTCGATATTGGCGCGGTCTTCGGCGGCATACACCTGTTTCAGGTCGGCGGTGGTGATCGGGAACACCTCGCAGCCGGGCATCGGATAGCGCGTGACACCGCGGCGGAAGCGGTAGAGCTTGCCGGTCAGCAGTTCCTCGTCGCCCTCGCCCAGGTAATCGATTTCGGCAGCGACGCAGGTGCCGGCGGCATCCTCCAGTTTCAGCGACCGCACGTTGGCGACCAGCCAGCTCGCGCCGACCCGCATCGTGATCTGGCTGCCAACCTGTCCCGCGGCGGCGACCACGGGATCGGCATCGTCGAACAGCGCGGTGATCGCGGCGCGATCGAGGAGCACGCGGCTGCTTGATCCAGCGATCGCGAAGACCACGCCGATCGGTGCGGAACCGGCCGACGCCACGATCGATCCGCCAGTCGGCAAGGCCGCCTGGAGAAATGCGCCGTGTCCCGACATGTCGCTCATTCTGGCACTAGCTCCGGTCATTACAGGCCGGTTGTGCCACGAAGGCGTAAATATCCGGTGAGGACGGCGTTAACGACGCGGGGGTCGGAACGCTCGCTCGATCCCCCCCGTTCTCCCGCCTAAACCTAAACCCGGCGCGCGATCCAGCCTGCCGCCCAACCCAGGAACACCGACAACGCGACCGCGACCAGACCGTAGATGACCGAAGACCGCTCGGCCGCGCGCGCGACGAACCGCTCGAAGCCCGACTTGCGGATGTCGATGTCGCGCACCGCCGCGGCCAGCACGCGACCGTCGCGGATCAGGAACGTCTCCGCGGTGAAGCGGCCGACGGGCACGCGGGCGGGGATCGTTACGCGCGCGCGGTAGAGGACGCCGTCGGTGATCTCGACCGCGCGCGGCGCCTCGTAATACAGGCCGGCGCGGCGCTTCAGGTCGACCAGCCCCTTCTGAAAACGATCCTGCGTCGCGGTCGGCGCGCTGGAGGCCGGCGACAATTGCAGGCTGTCGAGGCCGAGCTCGTAGATCGCGCGCGTGCGATCGTCGACCAGCCGGCCGATCGGCTTGGACGAGGCGATCGCGTAGAAACTGGGCGCGGAGCGATAGCGCAGGCGCGAGGCGTTGACCCAGATCCCCGCGACCTTCTCCTTCTCGCGCATCAGGATCGACTGGGTCGGGCCCTTCACGACGACGACGATGTCGGTCGGTTGCTCGCCGGTCGGCAGGCGCCCCCCGGGATAGAGGATCGCACCGAACAGCAACAATTCTGCCCCGGTGAAGCTGTAGGCGATCTCGATATTGCGCTGCGACACGTCGGGGACGAGCACGGGTTTGGCCTGCGCCATCAGCAGCGGCGCGAACAGGATCAGCCAGAGCTTTAGGCGCTTGGGCTTCACGACCCCGCCCTCACGAAAGCGTGACCGAGAAGATCTCCTCGGGGCGCCAGACGAGCCCCAGCAGGATTCGGACGCCGATCAGCAGCACCATGACCGCGAGCGCGAGGCGGAGATATTCGGGCCGGAACTTGGTGGCGAAGCGCGCGCCGATCTGCGCGCCGACGACCGAGCCGAGCAGCAGCAGACCGGCCAGCACGATGTCGACCGCCTTGGTGGTGGTCGCGTGGACCATCGTCGCGACCGCGGTCACGAACAGCGTCTGGAACAACGACGTGCCGACCACCACCGACGTCGCCATGCCGAGCAGGTAGATCATCGCCGGCACCAGGATGAAGCCCCCGCCGATGCCGAGCAGGATCGTCAGGATGCCGGTGAAGAAGCCGAGCAGCAGCGGCGCGAGCGGCGAAATGTAGAGCCCGGAGGCGTAGAAGCGCGTCCGAAGCGGGAGCGCGGCGACGAGCGGGTGGTGGCGCCGTTTGCGCGCTTTGGGCGGGCGTCCGGTGCGCGCCCGCCCGATCGTGCCGATCGATTCGCTCGCCATCAGCCCGCCGATCGATCCCAGCATCACGACGTAGACGATCGCGATCACCGTATCGATCTGCCCGCTCTGCTGGAGCAGCCGGAACAGCCACGCGCCGAAGAACGAGCCGAGGATGCCGCCCGCGACCAGTACCCCGCCCATCTTGGTATCGACGCCGTTGCGCCGGAAATGCGCGAACACGCCCGAGACGCTGGCGCCGGTCACCTGGCTCGCGGACGAGGCGGCGGCGACGGTCGGCGGGATGCCGTAGACGATCAGCAGCGGCGTCGTCAGGAACCCGCCACCGACTCCGAACATCCCTGACAACAGCCCGACGCCCCCGCCCAGCAGGATGATGACGAGCGCGTTGACCGACAGGTTGGCGACGGGGAGATACAGATCCACGCGCGCAGCGTTACACCGGATTGCGCGGGCGGGGCTAGGCACGACGAAGGACGATTGCATTCGATGCGAGCGGTGCCGGGTTTCTCCTCAGAAGTCGCTGCCGATCGAGAATGCGAGGCC
>JAYVRZ010000313.1:0-63889 GCA_043775965.1 Sphingomonas sp. | reverse complement strand
GTCGATGTAACGGTGGACCGCCCGTCGTTATCGCCGTCCCCCAATTGGGCCCCGGCCTTCGCCGGGGTGGTGCTCATGTGAAGCGCCGAGCTTCATTTGAGGAGGCAGGTCAGCCCCCACGAACCCTCGCCAGCGTAGTCCCAGCAGTAATCGCCTCGATATCCGTCACCAGGTGCAACATCCGCACCCCGCCACGCCCCATCGCCCGGTCCAGCGCCCCGACGAAATCGCCCGTCTCGGTCACCGTCTCCGCCCAGCACCCATAAGCCCGCCCGAGCGCGGCAAAGTCCGGGTTGCGCAGCGCCGTCCCCGACACCCGCCCCGGATATTCCCGCTCCTGATGCATCCGGATCGTGCCGTAATTGCCGTTGTCGACGACCACCACCAGCATGTCCGCACCGTGTGCGACCGCCGTCGCCAGCTCCTGCCCGTTCATTAGGAAACACCCGTCACCCGCCAGCGCGACCACCGTCCGCTCGGGATGCCGCAATGACGCCGCGACCGCCGCCGGTACGCCGTACCCCATCGCCCCCGCGGTCGGCGCGAGCTGCGTCCCCGGCCCGGCATACGCCCAGTACCGATGCCACCAGCCCGAATAATTCCCCGCGCCGTTGCAGATGATCGCATCCGCCGGCAGCCGGTCGCGCATCGCCGCGACGCATGGCCCCAGGTCCATCGCCAGATCGCGCGGGGCGGGTGTCGACCACGCCAGCCACTCCGCATGCGCCTCCTGCCCGGCGGTCCGCGGCGGCAGGTCGACCACCAGCAACGCCTCGGCGAACTCCGCCATTCCCGCACACACCGCGACATCCGCGCGATACGCCCGCTGCAATTCGTCCGGATCGGGATGGACATGGATCACCCGCTGCCCCGGATGATCGGGCGTCACCAGCGCATAGCCGTCGGTGGTCGCCTCGCCGAGCCGCGGCCCGACCACGAGCAGCAGGTCCGCCGCCTTCACCCGCTCGACCAGCTTCGGATTGGGGCCGTACCCCAGATTGCCCGCCCAGACCGGACAGGCGTTCGGGATCGCATCCTGCCGCCGAAACGCCGCCGCCACCGGGATCCCGTTACGATGCGCCCAGGTCGCGAACGCCCCCGATGCCGCGACGTCCCAGCCCGCCCCGCCGACGATCGCCACCGGCCGCTCGGCGGTCGTCAGCAGATCGGCGAGCAGGTCCATCGTATCGACGTCGCAGCCCTGCGCCACCCGCTCGACCCGCGGCCGATCGATCGCCTCGACCACGTCCAGCAACATATCCTCGGGCAGCGCGAGCACGACCGGCCCCGGCCGCCCCGACATCGCCGTCGCATAGGCGCGCGCGACATATTCCGGAATCCGCCGCGCGTCGTCGATCCGCGCCGCCCACTTCGCGATGGGCGCAAACATCGCCTGGAAGTCGATCTCCTGAAACGCCTCGCGGTCGCGCGTGGCGCGGTCGATATCGCCGACGAACAGGATCATCGGCTGCGAATCCTGCATCGCCACGTGCACGCCGATCGAGGCATTGGTCGCCCCCGGTCCGCGGGTGACGAACGCCACGCCCGGCCGGTGCGTCAGCGCGCCGTCCGCGCACGCCATGAACCCGACGCCGCCCTCCTGCCGGCACACGACGAGATCGATCGCCGGCGTGTCGTGGAGCGCGTCGAGCACCGCGAGGAAGCTCTCGCCCGGCACGGTGAAGATCCGGTCGCAGCCCTGTGCGACGAGTTGGTCGACCAGGATGCGGCCGCCGGTGCGTGGTGTGATCATCGGCGCACCCTGCCGTCCGTTGCGCGCGAAGTCGAGAACCGGTTACGCTGGCGTCGAAGCCGGGACCAACCCGACTCGCCCGGAGAGGATCATGACCGACTTCACCACCGTCGCCGACGGCCTGCGCTTTCCCGAGGGCCCGGTCGCGATGCCCGACGGCAGCGTCATCCTCGTCGAGATCGCCGTCGGCCGCATCACGCGCATCGCACCCGACGGCACGAAAACGACCGTGGCCGAACCCGGCGGCGGCCCCAATGGCCTGGCGATCGGCCCCGACGGCAAGCTTTATTGCTGCAACAATGGCGGCTTCGCATGGCGCGAGGCGAACGGCTTCCTCACGCCGCACGGCCAGCCGGACGACTATTCGGGCGGCCGGATCGAACGGATCGACATCGCCACCGGCGCGGTCGAGACGCTCTACAAGGACAATGATTTCGGCTGCGTGCTGCGAGGGCCCAACGACATCGTCTTCGACTCGCACGGCGGCTTCTGGTTCACCGACCACGGCAAGTCGCGCGACCGCGAACGCGACATCACCGGCATCTTCTACGCGAAAGCCGACGGCAGCCATCTCGAGGAAGTCGTCTTCCCGAGCGAAAACCCCAACGGCATCGGCCTCTCGCCCGACGGCAAGACCCTCTACGCGGCGGAAACCTACACCTGCCGCCTGATGGCGTTCGACATCGTCGCGCCGGGCAAGGTCGCCAGCGCCGCGGGCACGCCGCTCTACCGCCCCGCCGGCTACAAGTTCTTCGACTCGCTCGGTGTCGAAGCCGGCGGCAACATCTGCGTCGCGACGATCGGCGAATGCGGGATCAGCGTGATCTCGCCCGCCGGGGAGCTGGTCGAGTTCGTCGCCACCGACGATGCGTTCACCACCAACATCTGCTGGGGCGGCGCGGACCGGATGGACGCCTACATCACCTGCTCGGGCAGCGGCCGGCTGGTGAAGACGCGGTGGAAGCGCCCGGGGTTGAAGCTGGCGTACTGAGCGGGGCGCGTGGCCCGCATTCTCGCCCAGCCGCTACTCCAACCCACCCGTCATTCCCGCGGAGGCGGGAACCCATACTGGCTGACTTCGCCGTATGACCGCAGACCCTTGAGGATATGGATCCCCGCCTTCGCGGGAATGACGGAAGGATTTTAGCAGCGGAGGCGAGGATAGGAGCCGAGTGCTTCTGCTCGATGCCGGAACCAGCGCGGCATGACGGGGTGTGTGGGACAGCCCTCTTCGCCCGTTGCCGAGCGCCAACCACCGGCTTATGCGATGGCCCGACACCTGAGGAGGATGCATGGCGAACAAGCGCTACACCGATGCGGCGACGGCTCTCGAAGGCGTGCTGTTCGACGGCATGACGATCTGCGCGGGCGGGTTCGGACTGTGCGGGATCCCTGAGCGGTTGATCGACGCGATCGCGGCGTCGGGCGTCAAGGACCTGACGATCGCCAGCAACAATGCCGGGATCGACGGGCAGGGCCTCGGCAAGCTGCTCCGCTCGCGCCAGGTAAAGAAGATGATCTCGTCCTATGTCGGCGAGAACAAGGAGTTCGAGCGGCAATATCTCAGCGGCGAACTGGAAGTCGAATTCTGTCCGCAGGGCACGCTCGCCGAACGCTGCCGGGCAGGGGGCGCAGGCATCCCCGGCTTCTACACCAAGACCGGCGTCGGCACGCAGGTCGCCGAGGGCAAGGAAGTGAAGAGCTTCGACGGCCAGGACTATATCCTCGAACGCGGTATCCGCGCCGACCTCGCGATCATCAAGGGCTGGAAGGCGGACGAGACCGGCAACCTGATCTTCCGCAAGACCGCGCGCAACTTCAACCAGCCGATGGCCACCGCGGGGAAGATCTGCGTCGCCGAGGTCGAGGAGATCGTCCCCGTCGGCAGCCTCGATCCCGACACGATCCACCTGCCCGGCATCTACGTGAAGCGGATGATCGTCGGCGCGCCCTACGACAAGCAGATCGAATTCCGCACCGTCCGCGAGCGCGCGACGGCATGACACGAGAACTGCTGGTTTATCTCAAGCGCTCTCTGTTCTCCTGCGCACGCAGGAGCCCAGGGTCGCGGGCGCTGCGGATGGTATCCTGGACCCCTGCGTTCGCAGGGGCACTGGCCTTGCAGGGATGCATCAGCGTGTCGGCGCCCACGTCGGTATCCCCCGCGACGGTATCCCGCGCGACCGCCGCCGTGCCCGTGACCGTCGACGGCATCCCCGCCGGGATGCAATATCTCTACGCCTCGGGCGAAGCCGCCGCGGTGAGCATCCAGGCCTGGAACACGCTGGTCGGCTACGTCCGTGCGCAACGCACCCCGACATCGGTGGTCCTCGCGCAAGGTGCCACGCTCGCCGCCCCAACCTGGACCAGCTGCGGCACCAAGCCGAAAGCCGCGGTGTTCGACGTCGACGAGACCGTCCTCCTCAACCTCGGCTTCGAATATGACGCGGCGTCCGGCCAACCCTGGTCCGAATCCCGCTGGCAGGCGTGGGAGCGCACAGGCATCAAGCAGGTCGCCCCCGTCCCCGGCGCTCGCGACGCGCTCGCCGCCCTCCGCGCAATGGGCGTCACCGTCGTCTTCAACACCAACCGCTCCGCCGCCAACGCCGCCTCGACCCAGGCCGCGATCGAAGGCGCCGGGCTCGGCCCCGCCCGCCACGGCGAGACGCTGTTCCTGTCGGGCGACGACGCGACCGGTTCCAAGAAGGACGCCCGCCGCGCCACGATCGCCGCGCGCTACTGCGTGGTCGCGATGGGCGGCGACCAGCTCGGCGATTTCAGCGACCTGTTCAACGCCGGCCAGACCCCCGCCGCGCGCCGCGCCGTGGTCCAGTCACCTGCGCTCGCCGCGAAATGGGGGGCAGGGTGGTTCGTGCTGCCCAACCCGGTCTACGGCACCGCGCTGAAGGGCAGCCGCGACGAGATATTCCCGCCCGCGTTGCGCTGGGCCCCGACCGGAGGCGTCAAGCAATGACCGATCACCCGAATGCGATCGCGCTCGACAAGGGCGCGCAACTCACCCGAGACTCGGTCGAGGTCGCACGCATCTGGATCACCAACGGCGCGGGCAGCAACGTGCTGATCGACGCGGGCATCCTCGAGGATCCGACCGTGTTCGGTTACCTCCTCGCCGACACGATCCGCCACGCCGCGCGCGCCTATGCCGGCACCTGGGGCCTGGCCGAGGACGCCGCATTGCAGGCGATCGTCGACGGCGTCGGCACCGAACTGCGCGAACAGTTCACGACCATCACCACCCTCCAGGAAGGAACGATCAACTGATGCCCTGGGACCGTAACCAGATGGCCGCGCGCGCCGCCAAGGAACTGAAGGACGGCTATTACGTCAACCTCGGCATCGGCATCCCGACGCTGGTCGCGAACAACATCCCCGACGGCATGACCGTCACGCTCCAGTCGGAGAACGGCATGCTCGGGATCGGGCCTTTTCCGTACGCGGGCGAGGAGGACGCCGACCTGATCAACGCCGGCAAGCAGACGATCAGCGAACTCCCCTCGTCGGTGTATTTCAGTTCCTCGGACAGCTTCGCGATGATCCGCGGCGGCCATATCGACCTCACTGTGTTGGGCGCGATGGAGGTCAGCGAGGACGGCGACATCGCCAACTGGATGATCCCGGGGAAAATGATCAAGGGCATGGGCGGCGCGATGGATCTCGTCGCGGGCGTCAAGCAGATCATCGTCGTGATGGACCACACTGCCAAGGACGGGACACCGAAGTTCATCCCGTCCTGCACGCTGCCGCTGACCGGCAAGAACGTCGTCGACATGATCGTCACGGACTTGGCGGTGTTCCAGCGCCCCGATCACGACAGCCCGTTCAAGCTGGTCGAGCTCGCCCCCGGCGTCACCGCGGACGAGGTCGCGGCCAAGACCACCGCGACCTACACAACCTGATGGCCTATACGCTGGTCACCGCGAACCGGAATTATTCGAGCTGGTCGCTGCGACCCTGGCTGTTGATGAAGGCGCTCGGCATCGCGTTCGAGGACCGGATCGAACCGTTCCTCGCCGCCGACAATTACGAAGCGTTCCGCACGTTTTCCCCGACCGGGCAGGTGCCGGTGCTGATCGACGGCACGCGGACGGTGTGGGATTCGCTCGGCATCGCGCTGTACCTCGCCGAGCGCCACGACGGCGTGTGGCCGACCGATCCCGACGCGCGCGCCTGGGCGATCTGCGCGACCGCCGAGATGCATGGCGGGTTCTCCGCGCTGCGGGGCGAGCGGACGATGAATATCGGCGTCCGCGTCGATGGCGTGCCTGGCAGCAAGGCGCTCGACCGCGACGTCGCGCGCCTCGCCGAACTCTGGAACGAAGGGCTGGACCGGTTCGGCGGCCCCTGGCTCGCGGGCGCCGACTTCACCGCGGTCGATGCCTTCTATGCGCCGGTCGCGTTTCGCGTGCGGACCTACGAGATCGACGTCGGTCCGGCTGGTCTCGCCTGGGTCGAACGGCTCATCGCGCACCCGGCGGCGCGCGAATGGGAAGCCGCCGCGCTTGCCGAGACCTGGCGCGAGGCGGCGCATGAAGCCGATCTGGCGACGTGCGGCACCGTCACTGCGGACTTCCGTCGCGCATGACCCGAACCACCAAACGTGCCGCGATCATCGCGGCCTTGATTGCGATCCTGATCGGCGCAGCGGCGTTCACCGCGGGGCCGGGCACGCTCAGCGTCCTCGACGGGGTGATGGGCGGCGGCCGCGGCACCGCGCGCATCCGCGAAGGTGTCCCGTTCGGTACGCATGGGCAAAAGCTCGACGTCTGGCGCCCATCGGGCGGCGCCAAGACCGGGCTGCCGGTTCTGATCTTCTGGTATGGCGGCGGCTGGGTCCACGGCTCGCGCGACGCCTATGCGTTCGCCGCGCGCGCCTATGCGAAGGCCGGCTACGTCGTCGTCATGCCCGACTACCGAAAGGTCCCCGACGTCCGCTTCCCCGCCTTCCTCCAGGACGGCGCCGAAGCGGTGAAATGGACGCGCGACAACATCGCGCAGTCGGGCGGCGACCCCAACCGGATCGCCGTCGCCGGCCACTCCGCGGGCGCGTACACCGTCGCGATGCTAACGCTCGACGAGCGCTGGCTGAAGGCGGAGGGCGTCGATCCGCACATCATCAAGGCCGCGGTCGGCCTGTGCGGCCCGTACGACTTCTACCCCTTCACCGCCAAGCGCGCGATCGACGCGATGCAGGGCGCCGCGGACCCGGTCATGACCCAGCCGATCCACTTCGCGCGCGCCGACGCCCCGCCGATGCTGCTGATCACCGCCGGCGACGACACGCAGGTCAAGCCGCACAACGCGATCAACCTTACCGCAAGGCTGAAAGCGCTCGGGGCGCCGGTAACGCACATCGATTACCCCGGCCTGAGCCACGAGAACGTCGCGATGGCCCTCTCGAAACCGTTCCGCGGCAAGGCGCCGGTGCTGGCCGACAGTGTGGCGTTCCTCGACCGGGCGATGCCGAAGGCGCATTGACTCCCGACTACGTTCAGTTCGGATCATTTCCGTGAGTATCGATAGGTATTCCGGTGGTGTGCGAACTATAGCGCTGGAATGCCCGCATTAGAAATTCAAACAGGTCGATGTGGAACTATTGCTCGGTGACAGTAGAACCATAACAGAGCAGCTTTCCTGAACTTATTGCTCAGTGCCGATGTATTAGATTCTCAGGCGACCGGGAGCCGTAATCCTGACGCTACCGCAAATACTGGAATACCAGAGCGGACCATTGCGGCGATGCGCAGGAGAGTAGCATGGCAGGTACACCGACCGTCTTCATCCAGATATGGGTGGACATCAATGCCGTTCAAAACGGATCGACCACTGGCGTCTATTTCGTCGACAACCGGGTCGCCAATGGCAGTCAGAACGAGGGGACCGCAGGCCTTTCGACTCAGGTGACGAATGGTTCGACGATCCAGTGGAACGTCTACAACATCGATGCGAGCAGCGCCGCCGTCGTCAGCATCGTCGACATTGGCAACTGCAACATCTGGGGCGCGGGAGGGCAGCCGGAGGCGGCGGCTTCGGGATCGTTCGTCGGACAGGCGCAATCCACGGGCAGTGCTGGCTACGCAATCACGATCAACGTGCAGAAGCAGGTCGGTTCGGCGGGAATCTCGATCGCGCTGAACCCGAGCATCTCCGCAAAATAGCACCAGCCCTTCGCGGTCCGCGCCCGAAATCGGAGACGTGAGCCGCATCACATTGGAGAGTTTCGTCATGATGATGCAGGAATCGAAGCTGGTCGTCGCGTACCAGTCCGTGATCGCGCCGCAGGCGTTCATCACGATCGCGGTGGATACCGCTTATGTCGCCTCGCAGCAGGGCCGCAACATCGGCACCGGCGTGTATATGACCGACAACCAGCTCAGCAACGGCAGCGGCAACGAAGGCCAGATGGAGTTGTCGACCGTCGTGCCGGTCGGGTCGCTGATCGGTTTCAACTCGGTGCCGATCGCTGCCGACAATGGCGATCAGGTGATCATAACCGGCTTCACAGTGTCGCAGGGCTCGGTCTTTGGTGGCGCCGGCTATCCGCAACAGCAGCCACCGATCGGCCAGCAACCAGCGGGGTCGTACTGGATCGGGCAGGCCATGAACGCGGGTAAGCAGATCTACCAGATCCAGATCAAAGTGACCGTCGGCGTACTGCGCCCGATCTCCTACTACGTGAACTGGGACCCGTATATCACTGCGCAGTGACCCACACTGAGGATGCGTTCGACGCATACCTTGGACAGATAGTTGCGTCGGGGCTTTGCTCCGGCGCAGCTTTCGGTTAACGCGCAGCCATCATGGCCACTCCGCAAACGCTGTACGAAAAGATCTGGGCGGCCCACGTCGTCGAACGCCGCGACGACGGCACCTGCCTGATCTATATCGACCGTCACCTCGTCCACGAAGTCACCAGCCCGCAGGCCTTCGAAGGTCTCCGTGTCGCCGGTCGCAAAGTCCGCCGTCCCGACCTGACGCTTGCGGTGCCCGATCACAATTTGCCGACAACGCCGCGCAAGGACGCCGCCGGCCGAGTCCTGCCGATCGCCGATCCGGAAAGCGCGCAGCAACTCGACGCGCTCCGCCGCAACACCACCGAGTTCGGAATCGACTATATCGACGCGACCGCCGCCGAGCAGGGCATCGTCCACGTCGTCGGCCCGGAACAGGGCTTTACGCTGCCCGGCACGACGCTCGTCTGCGGCGATAGCCACACCTCGGCACACGGCGCGCTCGGAGCGCTCGCCTTCGGAATTGGCACCAGCGAGGTCGAGCACGTCCTCGCCACGCAGACGCTGTTGCTGTCGCGCGCCAAGACGATGGAAGTCCGCGTCGATGGCGAGTTGGGCTTCGGCGTCAGCCCGAAGGACGTCATCCTCGCGATCATCGGCAAGATCGGCGCGGCGGGCGGCACCGGCCACGTCATCGAATTTACCGGCGGCGTGATCCGCGCGATGTCGATCGAGGGCCGCCTGACGATCGCGAACATGTCGATCGAGGCAGGCGCGCGCGCCGGCCTGATCGCGCCCGACGACACGACGTTCGCGTATCTGAAGGGCCGGCCGATGGCGCCGACCGGTGAGAACTGGGACCGTGCCGTCACCTGGTGGCGCAGCCTCGCGACCGATCCCGGCGCGCGCTACGACAAGACCGTGACGCTCGACGCCGCCGACATCGCACCCGGCCTCACCTGGGGCACCAGCCCGGAGGACGTCGTGCCGATCACCGGCGTCGTGCCCGACCCGTCGAGCTTCGCCGATCCCGCCAAACAGGCGGCGGCGCAGAAATCGCTCGATTACATGGGGCTGACGGCTGGCACCGCGATGCAGGACGTCACGATCCAGCACGTCTTCATCGGCAGCTGCACCAACAGCCGGATCGAAGACCTGCGCGCTGCGGCATCGATCGCCGACGGTCGTCACGTCGCGGCAGGTGTCCGCGCGCTCGTCGTCCCCGGTTCGGGCCTCGTCAAGCGTCAGGCGGAGGCCGAGGGGCTCGACCGTATCTTCATCGCGGCCGGCTTCGAATGGCGCGAACCGGGCTGTTCGATGTGCCTCGCGATGAACCCCGATAAGGTTCCTGCGGGAGAGCGTTGCGCTTCCACGTCGAACCGTAATTTCGTCGGCAGACAGGGTCCCGGCGCGCGCACGCATCTGGTATCACCCGCGATGGCGGCGGCGGCGGCAGTGACCGGCAAACTGAGCGACGTGCGAGATTTGATGGGCCGGGACGTGATGGGGATACGAGCATGAAGAAGGTTTTCGTACTGCTGGCAGCGGGCGCGATGCTGAGCGGCGTCGCGGCCTATGTGGCCTCTGCACGGACCGTGCCGGAGCGTACGGAACAGCGATGAACCCCGTCACGACCGTTTCGGGCCGCGCCTATCCCTGGGGCGCGAAGAACATCGACACCGACGTCATCATCCCGGCGCACTGGCTAAAAACCATCACGCGCACCGGGCTCGGTCGCGGTGCGTTCGAGACGGTGCGCGCCGATCCCGCCAACATCTTCGACGATCCGCGCTATGTCGGTTCGCCGATCCTGATCGCCGGCGATAATTTCGGTTGCGGGTCCAGCCGCGAGCACGCCGCCTGGGCGCTCGCCGACATGGGCATCGCGGCGGTGATCGCACCGAGCTTTTCGGACATCTTCTCCGGCAACGCGTTCAAGAACGGCATCGTCCCCGTCGTTCTTCCGCAGGAGGCGATCGACCGCCTGCTGGAGGTCGCGCAGGATCAGACCGTGACGGTCGATCTCGAGACGATGACCGTCACCACGCCGTTCCAGGATCGCTTCGCCTTCGAACTCGACGCATTCCGCCGCCAATGCCTCATGGAGGGGCTGGACGAAGTCGGCCTGACGCTGGCAAGGGATACCCAGATTTCGAATTTCGAGGAGGCGGTCGCAACGAACCGTCCCTGGACGAAGGTGGAGAGCGGTTATGCGAGCATTGGTATCGAAGGCGATAGGCGGACCTGAAACTCTGGAAATGGTCGAGCTGCCCGATGTAGTGGCCGGCCCCGGACAGATCGTCGTCGCGGTCAAGGCCTGCGCGATCAACTTCCCCGACGTCCTGATCATCGAGGACAAATACCAGTTCAAGCCGCAACGACCGTTCGCACCGGGCGGCGAGATCGCCGGCATCATCGACTCGATCGGCGAGGGCGTTACCGGCTGGAACGTCGGCGACCGCGTGATCGCGATGCTCGGCCATGGCGGCCTGTGCGAGAAGGTGATCGCCGACCCCGCGCGGCTCTACCGCCTTCCCGAAGGTCGCAGCTTTGCCGAAGGGGCGTCGCTGATCCTTACCTACGGCACGACGATCCATGCATTGCTCGACCGTGGCCACATTCAGGCGGGGCAGACGTTGCTCGTGCTCGGCGCGGCCGGCGGAGTAGGGCTCGCCGCGATCGAACTTGGCAAGGCGTTCGGCGCGAAGGTCGTGGCCGCCGTCTCGTCCGAAGAAAAGGCCGCGGCTGCCAAGTCTGCCGGTGCCGACGAAACCTTGATCTACGCCCGCGCCCCGTTCGACAAGGACCAGTCCAAGGCACTCGCCGAGCAGTTCAAGGCAGCAGTCGGCCGGGATGGCGCACACGTGATCTATGACCCGGTCGGCGGCGACTATGCCGAGCCCGCGTTGCGTTCGATCGCTTGGGAGGGAAAGTATCTTGTCGTTGGCTTCCCCGCCGGCATCCCGAAACTGCCGCTCAACCTGACGCTGCTCAAAAGCTGCGACGTGTGCGGCGTGTTCTGGGGTGCGTTCGCGGCGCGCGATCCGAAGGCGAACCAGGCCCATATTGAAACGCTGTTCGATCTGTGGGAGTCAGGAAAGATCGCCCCGCGTGTTACCGAAGTCTTCGCGTTCGAGGACGGCGGCAGGGCCATCGCCAAGATGGCGGCGCGCGGCGCTATCGGTAAACTCGTGGTGGAGGTCGGCTGAACCGGGTCGGCCGTAGCAGGCCAACCTCCGCGCAGGTTTAACTGAGGTTGTAGGCAACCGCGCCGATCGCCGCCCACATCGCTATCGAGGCGCCAATGCCATAGACGAGGCCGTGCACGACACGGGGTGCGGTACGGGTTCGAGATGGAATACCGGATGGGGGTGCCGATAACGTCGCCATGATCACTCTCCTGTCCGTGCATTATGTCACGCGACCGACTTATATATCGTTACGAACGCGGCATAGTTCCAGTAGTTTTTGTACGTTTCGGTCGATTGTTGCGCGGAGGCGGTCCGCGACCTATCTCGTGCCCTGAGACGAGACTGAACGGGGACCCGCGTAATGACCACTTTCGACGACCGCGAACGCGCCAGCGAGGCGAATTTCGCGCGCGAAGAGGAGATGGCCTTCCGCATCACCGCGCGCCGCAATCGCCTGCTGGGCGGGTGGGCCGCGCACGAGATGGCGCTGACTCCCGAAGAGACGGATGCCTATGCGACCGCGCTCGTCCACGCCGACATGGAAGGCGGCGGTGACGACGATGTCGTGCGCAAGCTCGTCGGCGATTTGACCGCCGCCGGCCTCGATCACGACGAGGCAACCGTCCGCCGCGCGCTCGCACAGCAGATGATCGAAGCGCGGCGCCAGTTGCTGGAGGCGCATTGATATGCCGATGGCTGCCGACGATATCGAAAAGATGATCCGCGACGCGATCCCCGATGCCCATGTAGAGATCACCGATCTTGCAGGCGACGGCGATCATTACGCCGCCAAGGTTACCGCAGCGAGCTTCGCCGGCCTCAGCCGCGTGAAGCAGCACCAGGCCGTCTACGCCGCACTCGGGGGCCGCATGGGCGGCGTCCTGCACGCATTACAGCTCACGACCGCCATTTCTTGAGGACCGACACATGACCGACGACTCCAACGCCCGTATCGATGCCGTCGTAAAGGCAAGCCCCGTAGTGCTGTTCATGAAGGGCAGTCCCTTGTTTCCACAATGCGGTTTCTCGAGCCGCGCGATCGCGATCCTCAACCATCTCGAAGTCGAGTTCGAGAGCGTCGACGTGCTGCAGGACCAGGGTATCCGCCAAGGCATCAAGGCCTATTCCGACTGGCCGACTATTCCGCAGCTCTATGTAGACGGCGAATTCGTCGGCGGCTCCGACATCATGATGGAAATGTACGAAAGCGGTGAACTGGCGCAGTTGTTCGAAAAGCAGAAGGCCAGCTGAAGCCTGAGCCTCGGCCCGGCCTGACCCGGCCTGACCTCGTCTTGAGCATTGCCGCCGCCTCCAGTCGTCACCCCAGCGAAAGCTGGGGTATCGCTGTTCAAGACGCGTCATCCGCAACATGCGAGACCCTAGCTTTCTCTGGGGTGATATATTTCCGCAATTACATGACGTCGGGTGGCGAGGCGGGAGGCCGCAGCGTTAACTTCAAATACGCTGGCATTCCGTAGTGGCACCGGGGAGGGTGGATCGACGCGAGACCGGAAGGAAGCGGTCGATCCACCCTGCATGAGCGCTGCTGCGCTCGGTGACATTCCAGACAATGCAGTCTGTGTGCCAATCTCGATCGACCCCCGACTTATGCCGCGTTCGATAGTTAACGACCGTTCCGAACGTAATCGACTTGTAAAGAACGGCGACACGGGCCCGAGACAACGGGGGCTTGTCATCTCCCTATTCAGCCGCCATCTCCGTGGCATGGCTGAGCATCCGACCGGTATCCCGATCCAGCTCGAGCCGCTCGTCGTCCGCGTGCTCGCGCCCAACGCATCGCCGTATACGTTCACCGGCACTCAGACGCACATCGTCGGCACGACCGATCTGGCGGTAATCGATCCAGGTCCCGACGATCCCGCCCATCTCGCTGCACTGATGCGGGCCATCGATGGCCGCCCCGTCACCGCCATCGTCGTCACGCATCATCACCGTGATCACAGTCCTGCGACCCGCCCGCTGCAAGCTCTCACTGCTGCGCCGATCGTCGGCGCAGCACCCTTCGACCTGAGCGACGCTGGCGCCCCCGCCGACGCGTCGTTCGATGCCGCCTATGCGCCGGACACCGTCCTCGGCGAGGGCGACATAGTTACGGGGGATGGCTGGACACTCGAAGCGATCGCGACGCCCGGCCACACCTCGAATCACCTCGCCTTCGCGTTGCCTGAGACGAAGGCGCTGTTCTCCGGCGATCATGTGATGGGGTGGTCGACGACGATCGTCTCGCCGCCGGATGGCGACATGGCATCGTACATGGCCAGTCTCGAAAAGCTGATGGGGCGCGACGACCGGGTCTATTATCCCGGCCACGGCGAAGCGGTCGACAAGCCGCAACGGCTTGTCCGCGGAATGCTCGGGCATCGCAAACAGCGCGAGGGGCAGATCCTCCGCCTGCTGCGCGAAGGCGCGCTGACGATTCCGGCGATGGTCGAGCGTATGTATGTCGGTCTCGACGCACGTCTCGTACCCGCGGCAGAGCGATCGGTTCTGGCGCATCTCTACGATCTCCAAACTCGTGGTCTCGTGACCCAGGAGGGTGAAGCATGGCTGACGACGGCGTGACCGAGCAGACACGTAAGGGCAGCGGACTGGGCGGCTTCCTGGCCAAGGCGGTCGGCATCGTCGTCATCTTGGTTCTCGCCGGGTTGCTCGCGCTATGGGGCGTGCAGCGCTATGTCAGCGACCGCCTGACGCCCGATCCGACGACGATCGCCAGCGCCAGCCTGGAGGGCCTGCGCGAGCAGAACCGGCTCTCCGCGTTCGCCGCGCGCTACGTCGCCGTCGTGACCTCCAAACAGTCGCAACTCGGCTTCACGACGGAGAAGACGCTGATCATGCCCGGGATGGTCCGGTACGAGGTCGACATGGCCAAGCTGACCCAGGCCGATGTTGCATGGGATGGGCCGACCAAGACGCTGTCCGTGCGCCTCCCCGCGGTCGAGGCGGATGGCCCTCAGGTCGATCTCGCCGCGGTGCGCGAATATGGTTCGGGCGGCATGTTGACCACGTTTACCGACGCCGAGAAGCGCCTCGACGCCGCCAATCGCCGCGCAGGTCAGATCGAATTGATCCGGCAGGCACGCGAACCAGCGATGATCAAGCTCGCCCGCGATGCCACGCGCCGCGCCGTGGAGCGCAGTTTCGCGATGCCTCTCCGCGCGGCTGGCATCGACGCGAGCGTCGCGGTGCGCTTTGCCGACGAGCCGACCGCTAACAACGAACGCTGGGACACCTCGCGCTCGCTGCAGGACGTGCTAGGGAACGGCCGTTAAAAGACGGGCAACACTCGGGATACGATTATGGAATTGAACCAGAATTTCGCCGGTATCGATATTCGCGCCGAGATCGAGCGCCTCCGCAAGGAGAAGAACGCCGTCATCCTCGCGCATTATTACCAGAAGCCCGAACTTCAGGACCTAGCCGATTTCGTCGGCGACAGCCTCGACCTCTCGCGCAAGGCGGCGGCGACCGACGCCGACGTCATCGCATTCTGCGGCGTGCGGTTCATGGCCGAGACCGCCAAGATCCTGTCGCCCGACAAGATCGTCGTGCTGCCCGACATGGACGCCGGCTGCAGCCTGGAGGACAGCTGCCCGCCCGAGCAGTTCGCCGCCTTCCGCGCCAAGCACCCCGATCACATCGCGCTGACCTACATCAACTGCTCGACCGAGGTGAAGGCGCTCTCCGACATCATCGTCACCTCGTCGTCGGCGGACACGATCCTCGCGCAGATCCCGCCCGAGCAGAACATCATCTTCGGCCCCGATCGCAACCTCGGCGGTTATCTCGCGCGGAAAACCGGTCGCGAGATGCTGCTCTGGCCGGGCGTGTGCATCGTCCACGAGGCGTTCAGCGAGACCGAGCTGATGAAGCTCAAGGCGCAGCATCCCGGTGCGCCGGTCGTGGCGCATCCCGAATGCCCGCCGATCATCCTCGATCACGCCGATTATGTCGGCTCGACCCGCGGCATCCTCGATTACGCGCTGGCGATGCCGGGCGACACGCTGATCGTCGCGACCGAGCCGCACATCATCCACCAGATGGAAAAGGCGTTGCCGAACAAGCGGTTCATCGGGGCGCCGGGCGCGGACGGTAACTGCAACTGCAACATCTGCCCGTATATGGCGCTCAACACGTTGGAGAAGTTGTACGTCGCGCTGCGCGATCTGTCGCCGCGGATTGAGATCGAGGAGGGGCTGCGGCTTAAGGCCAAGAAGAGCCTCGATGCGATGCTGCGCATGGCATCGAACACGGTCGGTCAAGGCGATCTCGGGCCCGCTCGCTGAGCGAGTCCTCGGTCGCGCGGTACGTCAGGCGGTCGCGTTGCCGCCCAGTTCGGCCAGCTGTGACAATGCCTGATCGATGTGAATGGCGACGATAGGCAGTTCGAGGCCGTCGGCGATTGTAAGCGCCTCGCTCAGCAATATGCTCAGGCGAGCCGTATCAGCCATGATCTCGACGGTCATTCTTACAATTCCTTGGATATTGCTCTGGTAACTCGTGCTGCTTGCAAAAGTTCCAAGCTTTCGTAAATTTAGTTATCGGATTGCAATGACGGTGATTTCGCTGTTCGCAGACAGCGTTTTTTGGCACCGGCGCGTAACACGTCGTGCGTATCCAGTGGGGGACCGAAGTTGAACGCAGCCTTGCCCGAGTTCACGCGGCCCAAGTTCACTCTGCCGGGTTTCGATCTCGACGCCTTCGTTACCGCCACGCTCGACGAGGATCTGGGGACGATTGGCGACATCACGTCCGCCGCGGTCATCCCGGCTGACGCACGGTTCACCGGCGTCATGGACAGTCGCGATCCGATCGTCGTTGCAGGCCTGGACATAGGCGAGGCATTCTTCCGCGCGCTGGATCCCGAGGTCCGGATCGAACGGTTAGTGCAGGACGGCGAGTCGGTTGCCGCCGGTACCGACCTGATGCGCCTCGAAGGGTTGGGGCGGGCGATGCTCACGGCGGAACGCGCCGCGCTCAACACCGTCCAGCATCTTTGCGGGATCGCCACGCTGACTCGCCGCTATGTCGATGCGATGACGGGCACCGGCGCGATCCTGCTCGACACGCGCAAGACGATTCCGGGCCTGCGAAGGCTGGAGAAATATGCGACCCGGATGGGCGGTGCGCAGAACCACCGTATGGGTCTGTGGGATGCGGCGATGATCAAGGACAATCACGTTGCGGTCGCGGGCGGTGTCGCCGAAGCGGTGCGGCGCGCGAAGGATGCCGGGATCGCGCATATCATCGTCGAGGTCGATAGCGTGGATCAGGTCGAGCCCGCGCTCGCCGCTGGCGCCACGCACCTGCTGCTCGACAACATGGCACCGGCGACGCTGCGAGGCGCCGTGACGCTGGTCGGCGGCCGCGTTCCCACCGAGGCTTCGGGCGGCGTCAATCTCGACACGATCCGCGCGATCGCCCAGACCGGCGTCACCTATGTCTCGGTCGGACGCTTGACGCAGTCCGCTCCGGCGGCGGATATCGGTCTCGACTTCACCGCCGCCTGACCGCGGCTCGACGAGGACTCCGCATGATCGCAAGACTCACCCTGGTCGCAGCCGCACTGGCCGTGCCAAGCATCGTGCAGGCGCAGGCCTATCAATGCTCGACCCCCGCCAGCGTCGAGCGCGTCCGCCCCGACCTGCCGTCCGCGAGCCAGCCCAAGCGCGACATTCCGATCGGCGGCTACACGCTCGCCATCACCTGGGCACCGCAATATTGCCGCGACAATAGCGATCGCGCATCGTCGTCGTTCCAGTGCGGCGCCGACAACCGCTTCGGCTTTACGCTGCATGGTTTGTGGCCCGATGGTATCGACAAGGACTGGCCGCAATATTGTCGCGCCGCGGGGTTCGTACCGCCGCCGGTGATCCGCGCGCACCTGTGCACGACGCCGTCTGCGCAGTTGCTCCAGCACGAATGGGCCAAGCATGGCACCTGCATGCCCGGCAACCGTCCGGCGCGGTATTTCAATCAGTCGGCCGGGCTCTATGGCAAGCTGCGCTATCCGGACATGGACGCGCTGTCGCGCGCGCCGCTTACCGCCGGACGGTTTGCAACAGCACTGGCCGGGGCCAATCCCGGGCTGAACGCGGACATGATGCGTGTGACGGCGACGAAACAGGGTTGGCTGGACGAAGTCTGGATCTGCCTCGATCGCCGCTTCCGCTATCGTCGGTGCCCGGTGCATCAAGGCGGCCTCGACCCAGCCGCGCCGCTAAAGATCTGGCGGATTAGCCGGTAACGAACCCGCGCATGGAGCCAACTGTGGCGCTCCGATACGCGAACCCTCGCGACGGCTTATCCCTCGAGCGTTGTCGTCGAGGGATGATGCTTGTCGAGATGCCGCTTGATGATCTTCAGGTTGCGCGTGTTCGACCGGAAGAAGAAATCAGGGATGGCGCCGACGAACGGGATCATCCCCAGCGCCCAGTCGACACCGATATTGCCGAACATGCGCGCCATCTGGATCTTCGACATGCCGATGTTGCGCGCTTCCCAAGCCATCCACATGCCGATGCCCGCTGCGATCGTGCTGCCGGCGACCGGGATGATGTCCAGCACGACATCCATGCCGATCTTGCGGTTGGTGCCGGGGAGGACGAACAGACCCTCCATCACGCGCTCGACCGCCTCGATGCGGCGGCGGACCGACAGGGCGTCGCGACCCAGCGGTAATGTGCCGAGGATCGGGCCGGGAGTGAAGCGGGTTGCGCGTTGGGTCATCAATCTCAGTTGGTGTCGGTACGCAACCGGTTCAACGGGTGCCACGCGCGGAGATTAGGCTGCCATTGCCGCAGTCGCGCCGATACCAGCGACCAGCGCAGCGGCCGAGCCAACGGAATAAACGCCACGTCCTCGTTCAGCGCGGCATCGGCCGCCGCGATCCGCACGCCGCGTTCCGCCAGCGTCGGCGCCTCGCGCGCAGCCTCCAGCGCCGCCGACGCGGCATCGCCGCAAACCACGCAGGCGCGCGCGAGATACCAGCGCGCGCTGTCGTAAGGCGCGACCGCGTCGACCAGTTGCAGTTCGGCTGGCGCATCCAGCGCGACCCGCACCGGCGTGATCCCGATCGCGACAAGCGATGCCGCGACCTGTCCGTACAACAACGTCGCCCCGGGCCCGCCCGGCAAGGCAATGCGCAGCATGATCGGCCCGCCGGTCCAGGCCAGGACTCGCTGTCGCGCTGCCGTGCGCCGTTCGTCCTGCGTCAGCAACGTCCAGGGCGGGACCTGTGGCAGCGCGGCCGAGTCGAGAATGTCCGGCAGCAGGCGATCCGCGGGATCCCAGGCCGGTGCGATCGCCGCGGTCAGGGCTGCGCGGTCGATCGATTCGGCGATTGCCGCGCGGTTCGCCGCATCGGCCAGAAACCCCTCGCGCCGGACGATCGCCAGGCCGAAAAGTCCCGCGGCGGGGTCTACGCGGACGCTGGCGGGCGCGATGTCGGTGGTCGCGAGCAACGGCCAGTCGACAAAGCTCCCGCCGCTCACCATGTCCGAATCGCGGTTCGCAAACCGTGCGATCGCGCGTGCGGCGCGTTCGCCGATCAAGCGGACGTCTTCCTCCGGCCTCGCATCGCGCTGGTCGTCGGGATCCGCCTGGCCCGGATCGAACGCCGGCCGCAACAACGGCGCACGTCCTCGTTTCGCCACGCGGAACGGCCCGGTCCCCCCCGAGGGTCGCAGCCGCAGCAACGCCAGTTCGGGTTGGGCGAACAGCTTCAACAGGTCGGGGCGGGGGCGCGACAACCGTACCTCGATCACTTGCGGGGTCATCACGACGATCTCGCTGATCGCGGTCAGGAACGGCGCCAGCGGATTGCGCGACCGCGGCCCGATCTGGCGTTCCAGCATCGTCACCACCTCGTCGGCGGTAACGGGCGTGCCGTCGCCCCAATCGCCCTCGCGCAGGCGAAAGATGTAGCTCATCCCACCGTCGATCACGATCCAGCGCTCCGCCAGTCCCGGCTCGATCTGTCCCGCCGCATCGAACCGCACCAGTCCCTGCGCGGTCGAGTCGATCATCAGGCGGGCAGGGGTATCGAGTTCGACGCGACTGGCGTCCGCGACTCGCGGCGGTTCGCCGATCGCGCTGACGACGACGGGGCCCGTATCGGGCCGCCGGTCGCACCCCGCCAGCATGCCGCATGTCAGCGCGATGCCGAATGCCGCAGCCGTCGCCCGCATGCCGGCGCTCGACATCCGCGGTTGCGTATCGCGATTGCCGGTCGATCGCGATGGCAGGCGGAGCGGGATCAACGGGTACGGCATCGCAGATGGTCTAGGCGTGGACGCCCGGTCGGGCAACGCACGCCGCATCCGAGAGGTCATCGTGCGCGACGTGGATTTCGTGTCGACAAGGACCAGCGCCGGAACCTCACCGTGTTCCGGTTGAGCGCTATTTCGTGTCGCCGGCCGCCGGTGCGTTGTGCGCTTTGCAGGCGATGGTGAAGAGGAGCGTTCCGCCGCCGTCGGTGACCGCAACCTGGAACTCGTTGCCGTCCCAAAGGACACCGGGTTCATTTGACATCACATCGCCCGCGTACCGGATCGCATGAACCCGGGCTGCCGCTAATCCGCTGAGGTCCGTCCCCTCGATATCGCGGTGGGCATGACCGTTCTCGGTATCGAAGAAATAACGGGGCATCAGGCCAACGCGTCCGTGTCATAGCCTTCTTGGATGCTCCACGCGCGATCCGCGTAGCGGTCCGCCATGACTGCATGAGGGTCGCGTGCGGCGTCGGTGTCCGCCTGCGCCAAGCCCAAGCGCTCTTCGCGTTCGCGCCGGCGACAATAGTCTATCGCGCTTTCCGCCATCGCTCCGTCTCCATCCATCCATGAGACAGGATGATGGGCGTTCCGACCGCTGTCCTGCATCTAGATCAACCGCAGGAGTCTTCGTGCGGTGTTCGGCGCCTATCAAGGGCGGTGCCCCGCAGCCGGCCAAGGAATATTGTCGGACCGGTCGTTGGTGCGGACGGCGGGACTCGAACCCGCACTCCTAGGGAGGGAGATTTTAAGTCTCCTGCGTCTACCGGTTTCGCCACGTCCGCACACGAGGCCAACAAGACGAGGTCGTCGGCCGGGTCAACCCATGGCGGGCAAAATCGCGACCGGGCTAATCGCCTTGCAGCGCGTCATACGTTCAGGCGGGCGCGCATTTCCTTGCCGGGCTTGAAATAGGGTACCCGCTTGGCCTCGACCGCGACGACTTCGCCGGTACGAGGGTTGCGGCCCGTACGCGCATCGCGTGCACGCGTCGAGAACGCGCCGAAACCACGCAGTTCGACCCGGCCGTCGGCAGCGAGCCGCTTCGAGATTTCGTCGAAGAACGTGCTGACGATCAGCTCGACTTCGTTCGGTTGCAAGTCCGGATGCGCCTCGGCGATCTTAAGGACCAGTTCAGATCGGATCATTCGAGCCCCCGCCCATCTATAATGCTTACATGTTGATACAGGTCAATATGCGAGGCATTAGCACTAATCCGTGGCCAGTCAAAAACCAAAAGCGGCCAGACAAGAAAAAGCCCGGCATGTTCGAGACATGCCGGGCTTTTTTTCCGCTAGGCGAATAGTTTACTTCTTCTCGGCGTCCGTGCGGGCCTTGAGAGCCTCGCCCAGGATGTTGCCGAGCGTCGCACCCGAGTCCGACGACCCGTACTGCGCGACAGCCTGCTTCTCTTCGGAGATCTGCATCGCCTTGATCGAGAAGGTCGGCTTCTTCGAACGATCGAAGCCGGTGACCATCGCGTCGAACTTCTGGCCGACCTGGAAACGCTCCGGACGCTGCTCGTCGCGATCGCGACCCAGATCCGTGCGCTTGATGAAGCCGGTCGCGCCATCGTCGCCCTGCTGCACTTCGAGACCCGCGTCGCGGACTTCGAGAACGGTGACCGTAACGATCGCGTTCTTGTTCAGCTTGTCGCCGGCTGCTGCGATGCCGCCGGCCGAAGGCCCGCCACGCTCGAGCTGCTTCATGCCGAGCGAGATACGCTCCTTCTCGGCGTCGATGTCGAGCACGACGGCCTCGACGGTCTCACCCTTGCGATGCAGGTTGAGCGCGTCCTCGCCCGAAACGCCCCAGGCGATGTCGGACATGTGGACCATGCCGTCGACGTCGTTGTCGAGGCCGATGAACAGACCGAACTCGGTCGCGTTCTTGACTTCGCCTTCGACGGTCGAACCGATCGGATGAGCGGCAGCGAATGCCTCCCAAGGATTGGCCTGCGCCTGCTTGAGGCCGAGCGAGATACGACGCTTCTCGGAATCGACTTCGAGGACCATGACGTCGACTTCCTGCGAGGTCGACACGATCTTGCCCGGATGGACGTTCTTCTTGGTCCAGGACATTTCCGACACGTGGACGAGGCCTTCGATGCCCGCTTCCAGCTCGACGAACGCACCATATTCGGTGATGTTCGTGACGCGGCCGGTGAGCTTCGCGCCGACCGGATACTTGACCATCGCGCCATCCCAGGGATCGCTCTCCAGCTGTTTCATGCCGAGGCTGATGCGCTGGGTGTCCTTGTTGATGCGGATGATCTGCACCTTGACGGTGTCGCCGATGTTCAGGACTTCGCTCGGGTGACCGACGCGTTTGTAGCTGAGATCGGTGACGTGCAGCAGGCCATCGATGCCGCCGAGGTCAACGAACGCACCGTAATCGGTGATGTTCTTGACGACGCCGTCGATGATCTGGCCCTCGGCCAGGCTCAGGATCAGGCCCGAACGCTGCTCTGCGCGCGTCTCTTCGAGAACGGCGCGACGCGACACAACGATGTTGCCGCGCTTGCGGTCCATCTTCAGGATCTGGAACGGCTGCGGAATATCCATCAGCGGGGTGACATCGCGCACCGGGCGGATATCGACCTGCGAACCGGGCAGGAACGCGACGGCGCCGTTCAGGTCGACGGTGAAGCCACCCTTCACGCGGCCGAAGATCACGCCTTCGACGCGGGTCGTCTTGGAGAATTCGGTTTCCAGCTTGTCCCATGCGGCTTCGCGACGGGCGCGATCGCGGCTGAGCATCGCTTCGCCGTGGACGTTCTCAACGCGGTCGACATAGACTTCGACTTCGTCGCCGACCTTGAGGTCAGCCTTCTGGCCCGGCGCTGCGAATTCGCGAAGCGGCACGCGGCCTTCCGACTTCAGACCGACGTCGATGACGGCCATGTCGTTCTCGATGCCGGTCACGGTGCCATGCACCACGCGGCCCTCGAAGCTGTCGGCGTCGCCGAGCGTTTCGTTCAGCATCGCCGCGAAATCGTCGCGGGTCGGCATTACCTGGGTTGCCATAGAATTCAGTAATCCTAGTCTGTTTCCGGCCAAGCGGTTGGGTCCGCTGGTCTTGGCCTTCGTTGCCGCGACGACCGAACGCCGGCGCGGCATCCGGACGGCACGAAGGCTGCGGAGGACGTAGACGCTGAATGCGAAAACGGCGCGTGAGACTCGTGGGTCTCCGCGCCTTCCTCCACGAGCATCGCTCGCCGGACATCGTCGTGTAGCCGAAACCGGGTCTCGGAGCAAGTTCGGCGCGGCTTCGTTAGGGCGGTTCACGACGGGAGCGAAGATTTGAACGAACGCGGCATTCTCGTGCTGGGCTGGGTCGCCACCGTGACGGCGATCGTGATGTACCTGTCGTACATCGACCAGATCATGCTGAACCTTGCGGGGCAGAAGGGATCGGTGGTCCAGCCGTTCGCGACGATGGTGAATTGCGCGTTGTGGGTGGGGTATGGGTTTCTGAAGGACAAGCGGGATTGGCCGATCGTCGTGGCCAATGCGCCGGGGGTGGTGTTCGGGGCGGTGGCGCTGGTTACTGCGCTGTAAAGGGGCGGCAGCGTTTACGGGGGCGTCGCGCGCTCCTCCTTGTTCTCCCGCGAAGGCGGGAGCCCAGTCTGGGTCCCCGCCTTCGCGGGGAAACAACGTTAGTTTGCGTTAGCTTATCCCAACAAAGCAACCACCCCGGCGAAGGCCGGGGCCCAGTTGGGGGACGTTGCTAACGGAGGGACGCACTTCGTTACTGCGACCTTTCCAACTGGGCCCGGCATCCGCCGGGGTGGCGTAACTCTTACGAGGCGCGTCTGATGAGTCAGCGAAAGCCTTAAACCGAAGCCGCCTTCTTCGCCCGCTGCGCCTCCACCAGCGCCACCGCCCGTTGCACCGAAGCCTCGATCGACAAAAAGCTCGTATCCAGCAGCGCAGCATCCGCCGCCATCACCAACGGCGCCGTAGACCGCCCGCTATCCCGAGCATCCCGCGCGCGAATATCCGCCAGCACCCGGTCCTTGCTCGCCGTCCCACCGCGCGCCTGCAACTCCGCATGCCGCCGCTGCGCCCGGATATTCGGCGTGGCCTTCACGAACAGCTTCGCATCGGCATCCGGCGCAATCACCGTCCCGATATCCCGCCCGTCGAGAATCGCGCCACCCTCCTGCGCCGCGAACCTTTTCTGCCGGTGCAGCAACGCCGCGCGCACCAACGGATGCGCCGACACCACCGACGCCAGCGCGCCGATCTCGTCGTCGCGCAACGCCGGATCGCCCAGCAGCGCATCGTCGAAATCGCATGCCGCGACCGCGTCGGCCTCGGTTTCCGGATCGAGCCCCATCCGCGCCACGCTCAGCGCGACCGCACGGTAGAGCAGCCCGGTATCGAGATACGGCAGCTTGTAATGCTTGGCCAAGGCGCGCGCGATGGTGCCCTTGCCCGATGCTGCCGGACCGTCGACTGCGATGATCATCTTAATTCCCCCGGCCGGTCGCCCCGACCCGTTAACTCGTCGAGCGACCGGAAGAACACGGGATAGCTCGTCGCCACCGGCGATACATCATCGATCGTGACGGGCTCAACGGCGCCAAGTCCAGCCACCACCATGCTCATTGCGATGCGGTGGTCGAGTTTCGAGGCGATCCGAGCGCCGCCACGAATCGCCGCACCGCCCGAGCCCGTGATCGCCATGCCGTCCTCGTATTCCTCGCAAACCACGCCGCAGGCTTCGAGCGCGATCCGCATCGTCGTGATCCGGTCCGATTCCTTGACCCGCAACTCATGCGCGCCGCGCGCGACGGTCGTGCCGGTCGCAAAGGCGGCGGCGACGAACAGCACCGGATATTCGTCGATCATGCTCGGCGCGAGATCGGCTGGTACCTCGATCGCAGTCAGTGGCGCATGCCGCACCCGCAGGTCTGCGACCGGCTCGCCGCCGACGACGCGCGGGTCAAGCTCGGTAATATCCGCACCCATCATGCGCAGCGCGGTGACGATTCCGATCCGCGTCGGGTTCAGCCCGACATTGCGCACGACGATATCCGAGCCCGGCACGATCGACGCCGCCACCAGCCAGAACGCCGACGACGACGGATCGCCCGGCACGACGATATCCTGCGGCTTGAGGTCCGCTTCGCCGGTGATCGAGATGATCCGCCCGGCCTCGGTCTCCTCCACGGTCAGCTTCGCGCCGAACCCGGTGAGCATCCGCTCGCTATGATCGCGCGTCGCGATGGGCTCGATAACCCGCGTGATCCCCGGCGTATTAAGCCCGGCCAGCAAGATCGCCGACTTCACCTGCGCCGATGCGACCGGCAGCGTATATTCGATCGGCACCGCCGGGCACATCCCGCGCACCATCAACGGCAGCCGCCCGCCCGGCGACGACGTAATGTCCGCCCCCATCTGCGACAACGGCTCGATCACGCGTCCCATCGGTCGCCCCGACAGCGACGCATCGCCGGTGAAGGTGCAGGTGATCGGATGGCTCGCCACCAAGCCCATCAGCAACCGCGTCGACGTCCCCGAATTGCCCATCTCCAACGCGGTCTCGGGCTGGAGGAGTCCGCCGACGCCGACGCCGTCCACCGTCCAGATCCCATCCTCGCCGCGCTCGATCGTCGCGCCCATCGCGCGCATCGCCGCCGCGGTGGCGAGCACGTCCTCGCCCTCGAGCAGGCCCTCGATCCGGCTGGTGCCGACCGCCAGGCTCGCGAACATCAGCGCGCGGTGGCTGATCGACTTGTCGCCGGGGACCGCGATCGAACCGGTCAGGGGACCGCGCGCGACGACGTCCAGGGGTTGGGGAAGGGGGTGTGTCATGGGGCGGGGCTTTTGACAGTGGCCTTGCGCTATGGCAAGGCGCGCCCACTTTGCGGGGGCATCCCCCCACAATCCATTCATCCGAAAGGTTCTATCGGCATGATCAAGCCGGAATGGGG
Organism: Sphingomonas sp.; assembly: GCA_043775965.1. Taxonomy (GTDB): domain Bacteria; phylum Pseudomonadota; class Alphaproteobacteria; order Sphingomonadales; family Sphingomonadaceae; genus Sphingomonas. The sequence goes on along the minus strand of JAYVRZ010000313.1, from coordinate 37,964 downwards.
CACGAAGCGTTCGTGCCCGAAATGCGCGACGCGTTTCTACGACCTCGAAAAAGCCGACCCCGTGACCTGCATCGAATGCGGGTATGCATGGGAGCCCGAGCCCATCCTGAAGTCGAAGCAGCCGCTGCCGTTCGAAGTTGCCAAGCCCGACACCAAGAAGCCCGACGCGGATCTCGAGGGTGACGAGGAAGAGGATATCGCCTCGATCACCGGCGAGAACGAAGAGCCGTCCGCGGACGACGAAGTCGATCTCGGCGGCGACGACGACCTCGGCGTCGAGACGCCGCAGGACGAGCACGAGCGTTAAGTCGAATAAATTTGGCAGGTGGCATTTACGCCGCTTGCCAACCCGGGCGGGTCCGGCTAGTGACCCGCCTCCCAACGGGAATGGGGCCGTAGCTCAGCTGGGAGAGCGTTCGCATGGCATGCGAAAGGTCAGGGGTTCGATCCCCCTCGGCTCCACCATTCCTCCGTTGCATCCAGACAGCCAGCTGATCTCGAACACCGGGATGCAGCGCGTCTACACCCCGGCATATCAAGCTCAGAACGCTGCCGACAGGCCGGCGAAGGCGGTGACGCTGTCGCGGTCGTCGCGCAGTGCGTATCCGGCCACGCCGGCGCGCAGCGAGAGCTGGCCCGCGACGACGCCGTCGACGTCCATCGCGTAGCTCATATAACTGCGATCGGCGCGGTCAACGATGCTTGTGAAGCTGATCGGCGCACCGGTCGGCGTGATTGTCAGCGTGCGGGGATCGTCCTTGAACTCGCGCTCATAGCCCGCGCGCGCGAAGAACCGCACTGGTTCGCCGGGGACCGTGCGCAGGACCGCGCCGAATCGCCCGGTCAGGCTCTCGACCTCTTGCTTGCCGAACGTCACGGCCGTCGACAGCGCGCCCGTCTCGGCATAGCCGGCGAGGCGGACGCGGTCATATTGCACCGCGAGTTCAGGGCCGAACGCGACGCCACCGCGCGTAATCAGGTCGAACGCGCCGGTGACCCGCCCGGCGACGTAATCGCCGTCGGTCTGGCCATCGTGAGAGCGGATCGCCGGTCCGAGCTGGACGGTGCGGCTGATCCGGCGATAGTCGATCTCGCCGTACGTCGCGTCGGCGAGCAGCCGGACCGGTCCGAGTTCACCACGCGCGTAACCGCTCGCCGACCAGGCGCGCGGTTTGTAGCTGCCCGCGCCGGTCGTGAAGTCGCCGGTGCCGTCCGAATAGCCGCCTGCTACGCCGACACCCGACGCCTCGCCGATCGCCAGGTCGGCGCCAGCGGTGCCGCTGAACCCGCGTTCGGTCAGCCCGACGCGCTGCGCCGAAGTGCCGCTCGAATAATAATGATAGGCCGCCCCGCCGAACACCGAGAGGCGCTGGCCGGTGCGCTGCGATCCGCCGCGCTCGGGTCCTTCGAGCAGGTCGCGCTGGCCGCGGAACATCGCCTGCGCCGCGTAGCCGAGGCCGGCGATCTGGTCCGGCGCCTGGACGAGGCTGGCCAGCGCCTGCCCCTCAATGCGCTGCGTCTTGCCCGACGGGTGGACGCTGTCGGCGAGGATATAGGTCTCGTTGGCGTCGGGCGTGACGAGCGTCGCACGCGTGCAGGCCAGCGACGACGGCACCGTGCAGGCGACGCCGGTGATGTTGGTGTAGCCATAGGCCGCGGGGCTGGCGATGAGTTCGCCGAACAGCCGGTCGGTATCGAAATACAGCGCATTGACCTTCGCCGCCGCCAGCGCTGCAGCATAGGTGCGGTTGAACAGCTGGATCCCGGCCGCGCCGCCCGATTGAACTGCCAGCGTGATGATCCGGCTGGCCCCGGCGGCCTGAAGGCGACCGACCTGCGTGGCGAGTTGCGTCGCGGCGGTCGTCAGGATCGTCGGGTCGGTGCTGCCCACAGCCTGATAGGCGAAATAGTCGTTGCCGCCACCCTGGATGTAGACGAGGTCGCGCGGCCCGAACTTTCCGCCTGCGTTGAGGAAGTTGCTGATCTGGCTCGCGACCGGAATCGACAACGCATTCGCGGCGGTCACGCGCGCGCCGCCGACCGCGTAGTTGGTGCCGCCCTTGCCATAGACCGGATCCAGCGACAGCCCGAGCCGGGCGGCGAGGACTTCGGGCGCGACCGGATCGGGGTTGGTCGTGAAGCTGCCCGCGTCGCGCGCCAAACGCGGATCGAGCGTCAGGTAATAGCCGCCATCGGCAAGGCTGTCGCCGAAGACGATCACGCGATCATAGGGTTCGCTCGTCGCCACCGCATTGGTTTGCGCGTGCGCTTGCCCGGAACCCGCCACGCCCAGCGCGGTGCCCAACAGCAATGCCGTCGCATAGATCGCTTTTGTCATGTCCTCTCCCCTGGTGGCGAGGGATCATTGTCCCTCGCTCTACCCGGAGTGTCGGACCGCTTTACGTCTTCGTCAATAGACGGCCGTCGCTTGTCGGCAGGCAGGACATCGGCGAACCGTGGCCCGTCTAGACGAACAGCCCGACCAGCAGATACGTGCCTGCGCCAATCAGCCCGGCCGCGGGCAGCGTCAGGGTCCAGGCGACGACGATGTTGCTGGCGACGTTCCACCGGACCGCGGAGAGTCTCCGCGCGGCCCCGACGCCGACGATCGAGCCGGTGATCGTGTGCGTCGACGACACGGGAATGCCCCAGAACGTGGCGGCGAACAAAGTGATCGCGCCGCCGGTCTCTGCGCAGAACCCTTGAGCGGGCGTCAGGCGCGTGATCTTCGAGCCCATCGTATGGACGATCCGCCACCCGCCGGACAGCGTACCAAGCGCCATAGCGGCCTGGCACGACAGCACGACCCAGAGCGGTACGTGGAAACTGCCGCCGATCAGTCCCTGCGAATAGAGCAGTACCGCGATGATCCCCATGGTCTTCTGCGCGTCGTTGCCGCCGTGGCCGAGCGAATACAGCGCGGCGGAAATGAGCTGCAGCTTGCGGAAGCGCTTGTCGACGCCGAGCGGGGTGAGCTTGAGGCTGGTCCAGGCGACCGCGAGCACCAGCACGAGCGCGAGCATCAGCCCGATCGCGGGCGAGGCGAAGATCGCGACGACGGTCTTGATCACGCCGCTCCACACGATCGCGCCGAAGCCGACCTTGGCGATGCCGGCGCCGAGCAGGCCACCGATCAGCGCGTGGCTGCTGCTCGAGGGGATGCCGAGCACCCAGGTGATGACGTTCCACGCGATCGCGCCGATCAACGCGGCGAAGATCACCTGCGCATCGATGACGTGTGCCTGGACGATCCCGGTGCCCACCGTCTGCGCGACGTGAAGGCCGAAGACCGCAAACGCGATGAAGTTGAAGAATGCGGCCCAGAGGACAGCATATTGCGGTTTCAGGACGCGGGTGGAGACGACGGTCGCGATCGAGTTCGCCGCGTCGTGCAGGCCGTTCAGGAAGTCGAACAGCAACGCGATGCCGATCAGGCCGATAAGGAGCGGGAGCGAGAGGATCATGCGCTTGCCGCCCAATCCACTGTCATTGCTCCCCCCCGGCGAAGGCCGGGGTCCAATTGGAAAGGTCGCAGTAACGGAACGCAGTCCGCGGCTATTTTTGTCTCCCAATTGGGCCCCGGCCTTCGCCGGGGGGGAGTATTGGCAGAGCAATTAAACTCAAGCATGGTCGATGACCAGCCCCTGGATCTCGTTCGCGACGTCCTCGAAGCGGTCGACGATCTTCTCAAGGCTGCTGTAGATTTCGCGGTTGATGATGAAGGTCATCGGGTCCGCCGAGATCTTCGACGCCTGGAACAGCGCGCGCAGGCCCGCGTCGTGGATGTCGTCGGCATGGCCTTCGATCTGGATCAGCCGCGCGGTGAGATCGTGCAGCCGCCCCGCGTTGGTACCGAGCGACCGGAGCAACGGGATCGCCTCCGCGGTGATCCGCGCGGCCTCGACGATGATGCCCGCCATGTCGCGCATCTCGGGCGAGAACTCGGTCACCTCGTACAGCGCGATCGCGTTGGCAGTGCCGTTCATCTGGTCGATCGCGTCGTCCATCACGCCGATCAGGTCGGTGATCGCGCTGCGGTCGAACGGCGTCACGAACACGCGTCGGACGTCCTGCAACACCTCGCGCGTGATATCGTCGGCCTCGTGCTCGCGCTTGACGATCTCCGCGATCTGGCTCTCGATCGAGCCCTCGCCGTGGAGCAGTCGTGCGAGCGCATCGGCGCCGGCGACCAGGGTCGCGGCATGCGCATCGAACAGTTCGAAGAACCGCCCCTGCTTCGGCATCAGCGACTGGAACCAGCCCAGCATCGGAATTCTCCTTTTCGCGCTTCCGCGCACGACGGGTAAGATGCGTTGCGCGAACGACGCCGGGATCGGCGGCTCGCGGAAGGCGGTGATCAGCGCCTTCAGGCCGGGCTCATTGACAGCGTCTGCCGCGCGATCAAGCGTAAACCACCTTGTGTCGCGCTGTTCTCGCTCGGGCCAGTCGTTGAGTTGCTCGACGAAGGCGAGTGGAAACACCGTGACGATCATGTCGCGGTAACGACCGGTGCGTCGGCGTTTGCGATAGCCGAATTCGCCGACTGCGGTGGGGCACGGAATGCCGCGAATACCTGCTTCCTCATAGGCTTCCTGGGCAGCCGCCTCGTGGCTCGCGAGGCCGACGATCGGGTTGCCTTTGGGGATCACCCAGCGGCCGGTATCGCGCGAGGTGATCAGCATCACGCGCGCGTGACCGTCACTGTCGATCACATAGGGGAGGGCGCCGATCTGCTGGATTGTCCGGGTCCTCGGGCGTCGCGAAATTGCGAGCGGTGGCGCGAGCTTATACTCGCTTTCCGTATTCGAACAGCGCTTCGATCCGGGGTTCGACCGTCGTTACCGACCGTTCGAATCTGTCCCATTCCCGGACATCCCGGATTTAACCACCTTTGCGGCTGGTCCAAATAGTAAACGCCGCGTTAACGTTTGCATCATGACCAGACGCCTAGTCCTTACCAACGAAGCCGCGCGGCATCCCTTCCGTCGGACGCTCCCACCCCCCGCGGTCGTGATCGCGCGCAGGAGCGACGATCACGACTTCAAGCTGTTCGTACTGAGCTTCGCCGCCTTCTTTACCTGCTTCTACAGCTTCATTTTCTGAGCTGCGCCCTCGCCGTTCGCCCCTGGCGAATTCGAAGGCCATGACCCAGGCGCAAGGGCTTCGACTGCGCTCCGCACTAACGCGTAGTGAAAGCGCGCGGGATAGCGGACCACCGGCGCTTACTTCCTCAACGTAGGCAGGCATCCCACCGCATCGTCATCGCAAGCCCGGTGCAGCTTCTGCGCCAGCCATGCCGAGACGAGGCACATCGCCGCCACCAGGAACAGCATGTCCTCCGGCGTGACGCCCATCGCGGTGATCCCGATGACGAGGACCGACCCGATCGTCATCGCGCCCGAATTGACCACGTTGTTGGCCGCCACGGTCCGCGCGGTCTGGTCCTTCTCGACGGTCGTCGTCAGGAACGCGTAGAGCGGTACGACGAACATGCCGCCGGTGATGGCGATGGCGAGCAAGGTCGCAAGGACGGGGATCGCGCCGGTCTGGTGGATGAAGCCGGCCCAGTCGTAATATTGCCCCGCGGGCGCGGGCGTCCAGTTCCGCGCCAGGAACGAGAACAGCACGACAAAGCCCCCCATCGCGATCACCGAAGCGGGCGAGAATTTTGCAGAGATCCGCCCGCGCAACATCGAGTTGATCACCACAGAGCCGATCGCCACGCCGACCGAGAACACCGCGATGACGAAGCTCGCGACTCGCTCGTCGGCGGTCAGCACGTTCTTCACCAGCGGCGGAAACACGATGATCAGCACTGCGCCGATCGTCCAGAAGAAGCTGATCGCGACGATCGCCAGGAACAGCCGCGGGATGTGCAGCGTCGCGCTGATCAGCCGCCACGACGCGGTGAACGGGTTGTAGTCGAGCTTGAGCGGCGGCCCTTCGCGGGGCGCCGGAGGGACCTGCCGCCCGGCGAACCAGCCGATCCCGGCGACGATCAGCACGCTGGCCGCAGCACCCTCGATCGGGATCCAGCCGGCGAGCACGGTGCCCATCAGGATTGCGAGATACGTGCCGGCCTCGACCAGCCCGGTCCCGCCCAGCACGTCGCACGGCGCCAGATGCTGCGGCAGGATCGCGTATTTGATCGGGCCGAAAAACGTCGAGTGCACGCCCAGGCACAGCACCGCGCCCAGCATCAGCCCGATCCCGAGGGTCGGATGGCCGAACCGCGCCACCATCAGTCCGGTCGCGCCGAGCAACATGATCCCGATCTCGACCGTCTTCACGATCCGGATGATTCGCGCCTTGTCCTCGCTGTCGGCCAGTTGCCCGGCGAGCGCGGACAGCAGGAAGAACGGCAGGATGCCGAGCCCGGTCGCCAGCGCGTTGAAGTTCGCCTCCATCTTCGGATCGTTGAAGACAGCATAGGTGGCGAACAGGACCATCGACGTCTTGAACAGGTTATCGTTGAACGCGCCGAGAAACTGCGTCGTGAACAGGGGTAGGAAGCGACGTTGCTTCAGCAACCCGAGGGCATTGAGCATGACGGGAAATAGCCCTGATCGTTGCGATAATATTGCAAAGCCTTAGCCCAGAGCCACCCCCGCGCCAACGCTTAAACCGGTTTCGCCCCGCGAGGGACCGGTATAGAGGTGATGTGTGCTGAGCTTACCTAACCTCCTGACATTGTCGCGGATCGTCGCGGTGCCCCTGCTGGTCTGGTTCCTGTGGTGGCCCGACTGGGAGGCCGGCTACGGCATCGCCTTCGTGCTGTATTGCCTGATGGGCATCACCGATTATTTCGACGGCTATCTCGCGCGCTCCAGCGGTGCGGTGTCGCGGCTCGGGATATTCCTCGATCCGATCGCCGACAAGATCATGGTCGCGGCCGTCATCCTGATCCTGGTCGGGACGCGCGACATCGCCGGCATCCACGTCATCGCCGCGCTGGTGATCTTGTTGCGCGAGATCGCGGTGTCGGGCCTGCGCGAATTCCTGGCGCAGGTGCAGGTGTCGGTGCCCGTGTCGCAGCTCGCCAAGTGGAAGACGACGCTGCAACTCGTCTCGCTCGGCGGCATCATCCTCGGCGGATCAGTGCCGCATACCGAGTGGGTCCATAGCGTCGGCATCGTCGCCTTATGGGGCGCGGCCGTCCTAACGCTGCTGACGGGCTGGGATTATCTCCGCGTCGGCTTGAAGCACATGGACTGACCATGACGATACGCATGGTGTATTTTGCCTGGGTGCGCGAACGAATCGGCACAAGCGAGGAATTGATCGAGCCGCCGGCATCGGTCGTGACGATCACCGACCTGGTCGACTGGTTGGCCGAGACCAGCCCCGCGCACGCCGGCGCGTTCGAGGATCGTTCCCGGTTGCGCGCGGCGATCGACCAGGACTTCGTCCCGCTCGACACGCCGATCGGTACCGCGCGAGAGATCGCGATCTTTCCCCCGGTGACGGGCGGGTGATCCATATCTCGGTACAGCACGCGGCAATCGACATCGCCACCGAGATGGCGCGTGCCGAAACCGCGGGCGCAGGCGCCGTCGCGACGTTTACCGGACTGGTCCGAGCGGACGACGGAGTCGGCACGCTGGAACTGGAACACTACCCCGGCGCGACCGAAGCGGCGCTGCACAGGGTCGCGGAAGGCGCAATCGAACGCTGGGACTTGAGCGCTGCACTGATCGTCCACCGTATCGGCGCCATGCAACCGGGCGAGCGCATCGTCTTCGTCGCGGCAGCGGCGCCGCACCGCGGCGCTGCGCTGGAGGCATGTGCGTATTTGATCGACCGGCTGAAAACGGACGCGCCGTTCTGGAAGCGCGAGACCCGCGGCGTGGAGGCCCACTGGGTCGAGGCACGTCACGGCGACGATGTTGCCGCAACGCGCTGGGATGCAGAGCCGGCCTAGCCGATCGTTGCGATACCCAGCTTAATCCCTGAGCCTCCTCGTTCTACCGCAAACGCAAGAGCCTGGTCTGGGCCCTAGGCCTTCGCGGGGAAATATCGGATTGTCGTCGGGATGGCATTCAGGCCGCCCCCTCGCTAGAGGAAGCGGCCTTAGTATTTAGCCGAGCTTCGGAACGCTCATGCCGTTCGTCAGGTGGATCACGCCGTTCGTCTCCTTGATATCGGCGGTGTCGACATAAGACTTGATCCCGGCCGTGTCGGTCAGTTCGATGTTGCCGTTCGGACCAAGGCCAGCGATCAGCGGCTGGCCGGCAAGCGTCGTCAGCGTGGCCTTGCCGCCGCCGGCCGTGATCTGCGCCTTCAATTGGTCCGCCGTGATCGCACCGGCGACGACGTGATACTTGATGATCGTCGCCAGCGTCGGCGCGGATTCGGGCTTGAGCAGCGTGTCGAGCGCCCCGGCCGGCAGACGCGTGAATGCTTCGTCGCTAGGGGCGAACAGCGTGAACGGGCCCGGGCCTGCCAGCGTGGTCTGCAGCTTCGCCGCCGTCACCAGCTTGGCCAGCGTCGCCCGGTTCGGCAGCGTGGGAAGTGCGGCCGCGATGGTCGTGGTGGGCGCTGCAGCAGGCGCCGCTGGCGTGGCAGGGATAGCCTGTGCGGGAGCGGTCGTCGCAACCGGCGCAGTCGGGGCCGCAGGGGCGGCGGTCTGCGCAGTCGCTCCAGCAGCAAAGATCAGCGTCGATGCGGTAGCAAGAACGATGTTAGTCTTGATAGTCATCTGTAGCTCCAGGTTTTATGGATGGGACAGGTTGAAACTCGAACGCAATGATTTGGGTATCGGCCCAGTTTCCTCAACGTTTTTGCGGACAGTCCGCGGCAAAGATACGATGAACCGAGCCGAATACTCTGCCGATCAGCTCAACTTCGGTACGATTACGCCGTTGACGACATGAACGACGCCGTTCGACTGACGCACGTCTGCCGTTTCGACATAGCTCTTGTTGCCGTTGACGTCGGTCAACGCGATCACGGCGCCGATCATCGTGGCCGTGATCGGATCGCCCTCGACGGTCGTGAGCGTCGCGGTACCACCGCCCGCGGTGATCCGCTGGCGGAGGTCGTCCGCCGTCACGACGCCCGGTACGACGTGGTAGGTCAGCACCTTGACCAGCGAAGCCTTGTTCTCGGGCTTCAACAGCGTGTCGACCATGCCTGGTGCCAGCCGTCCGAACGCGTCGTTGGTCGGCGCGAACACAGTGAACGGACCGGGGCCCGACAGCGTGCCGACCAAGTCGGCCGCCCTCACTGCGGCGACCAGCGTCGAGAGGTTGGGCGCCGCCGACGCGTTGTCGACGATCGTCCGCGTCGCCATCATCGGTACGCCGCCGACGGTTGGGTTGGCGACCGCCGGCGGGCCGTTCGGCACGGCGAGGGCTGGATTGGCCGGCGTGGTCGATGCGCTGGCGACATCGTCCTTGGATTTGCCGCTGCACGCGGCGAGCGCCAGCGCACTCGTGATCAGGAGTAGCGGAAACGTCTTCGACATCGGTCTCTCCAGGAAATCTGAAAAACATACGATCGAACGCCGCGTTGGTTGCGCAGCCGTGCCGATCCCCGTGCTGATCCCAAGCTGATTGGCGCCAGCGCGCGGCGTTTACTGCACGTCCGCCAACGCCCGCGCGAGCAACCTGAAATCCTTTTCGCGGGGGCTCGCCCGCCGCCAGACCAGTGCGATCCGCCGTACCGCATTCACTTCGTCGAGCGGTCGCGCGGTGATGTTCGTGTTGTCCAGGATACCCGCCTTGATCGCCATCTCGGGCAGCATCGTGATACCCAGCCCGTTGTCGACCATCTGGACGATCGTGTGCAGCGACGTGCCCAGCATCGTCGCTTCCGCACGAAGCTCGGGGCGGTTGCACGCGCCCAGCGCATGATCCTTCAGGCAATGCCCGTCTTCGAGCAGCAACAGCCGCGCTTCGTCGATCGCCGATGCCGGGATCGCCGGCAATGCCGACGGCGCCTCGCCGGACGGATACGCGACGAACAACCGGTCCTCGAACAGCGTCTCCGACGTCACCTCGCCGCACGCATAGGGCAGCGCGAGCAGCACGCAGTCGGTCCGGCCATTGTGAAGCCCCTCGCAGGCGGGGCCGCTCGGCTCCTCGCGCAGGAACAGCTTCAGGTCCGGGTAATCCTTGCGCAGCTTCGGCAGGATGCGGGGTAGCATGAACGGTGCGATCGTCGGGATCACGCTCATCCGCATGTCGCCGGACAGCGGCTGGCCGGCGGCGCGCGCCATGTCGCCCAGTTCCTCCGCCTCGCGCAGAACGCGACGTGCCTTGTCGGCAATCCCGTCACCCAGCGGCGTGAACCGCACGACGCGGCGCGTGCGCTCGACCAGCACCACGCCGATCAGCGTCTCCAGTTCGCGCAGGCCGGCGGACAGTGTCGACTGGGTGACGAAACACGCCTCCGCCGCACGCCCGAAATGGCCATGGTCCTTCAACGCGACGAGATATTGAAGCTGCTTAAGCGTGGGTAGGTAGGTGGCTGCCATTAATCGCCTCTATCGATCATCGCACCACAGATAGCGTGCGAGGTCGATTACGCCAGTGGCATTATGCTGCAACGCACAACCGAAATGGCCGGTGTTCGTGTCGCGCCTAGTGCCAGATTGCGCGGTACAGGCCAAACAGGCTCGTGATCGTCAGGATCACGCCCACCATCACCATCAGCGTCTTGGCCGGCACGCGCTTCGCGAGCATCGCCCCGAATGGCGCGGCCATCACCCCGCCGATCAGCAGGCCGACGGTGGCTTGCGTGAACGCGGCCCAGCCAAGCTGCGTGATGAACGTCGCCGAGATCGTCGCGGTCAGGAAGAACTCCGCGGTATTCACCGTGCCGATCGTCGTCCGCGGGCTCGCGCCCTGCACCAGCAGGTTGGACGTCACCACCGGTCCCCAGCCGCCGCCGCCTGCAGCATCCAGGAATCCGCCGATCAGCCCAAGTGGCTCGACGATCTTCGGTTCCTTCTGCTTGGGTGGATAGCGAAGCCCGCGGTAGAGCAGGTACACGCCGATCGACGTCAGATACGCCAGGATGAACGGCTTGGCGGTGCTCGCGTCGATGTTCGACAGCACATACGCCCCCAGCACGCCGCCGATCACGCCCGGGATCATCAGCCGCAGGAACAGCGTCCAGTTCACGTTCTTGTGCAGCACGTGGCTGATGCCCGACACCGCGGTCGTGAACGTCTCGACGGTATGCACGCCCGCCGACGCCGCGGCCGGCGGCACGCCGACCCAAAGCAGCAAAGTGTTCGAGATCACGCCGAACGCCATCCCCAGCGCGCCGTCGACGATCTGCGCGGCGAACCCGACCAGAATGAACGGCAGCAGCGTTTCGAAACTCAAGGTCGTCAGGTCGAACATTGGCATCCCCGGATCGTATCGACGACAAACTGCAACGCGCGGGCAAATCCCACAACAAAGATAGGCTTTACCCCGATCCCGTTGCGGTCAATTGACGGGCAATTCGCAAGGGTCGCTTCTGTAGTACGGTTCTGGAAATCGACCGTTCCATCTCCTAGATACACGGATCGCGAAGGGGACTGCGCATGTCGAGCGGATTACTGGCCTATCTGGATTCGATCCGCGCGCGCGATCCCGCTCCGCATTCGCGCGCCGAAATCATGCTGTACCCCGGTGTCTGGGCGCTCGGATGGCACCGCATCGCGCACCGGCTGTACCGGTCGAAATTCTATTTCCTCGCGCGGTGCGTGAATCACTGGTCGCGCTTCACGACCGCGATCGACATCCATCCCGGCGCGACGATCGGGCGCAATTTCTTCATCGACCATGGCTTCGTCGTAATCGGCGAGACCGCGCAGATCGGCGACGACGTCACGATCTACCAGTGCGTCACGCTCGGCGGCACCAGCCCCGACAACGGCGTCCAGGGCAAGCGTCACCCGACCATCTCCGATGGCGCGATCATCGGCTCGGGTGCGCAGGTGCTCGGACCCATCACGCTCGGCAAGCGCTCGCGGGTCGGCGCCAATGCGGTCGTCACGCGCGACGTGCCCGAGGGTACGACCGTCGTCGGCATCCCCGCCCGTGCGACCACGATCGAGGGCGGAAACGCCCCCGAAATGCCGCGCTTCGTCCCCTATGGTACGCCGTGCAGCGAGGCGTTCGATCCTGCCACGCAGAAGATGGAGATCATGCGCTGCGAACTGGAAACGATGCGCAAGCGGCTCGATGCGTTGCTGGCCGACGGCCGTGTCGAGGACCGCATAGAGGACCGCCGCGACCGCGCATGATGAAACGTCGCGCCTGATGGGTGTCGTCACCCCGTTCCCGACCGCGACGAAGCCGAGCCAGGTCGGCTTCGAACGCCTTGAGCTGATGCGGATCCTCGATCTCTACGGCCGGATGGTCGCGGCCGGCCATTGGCGCGACTATGCGATCGACCTCGGCAAAGATGCGGCGGTTTTCGGCGCGTTTCGCCGTGCCGCCGAACGCCCCGAATTCCGCATCGAGAAACGTCCGTCGCTCCGCAACAAGCAGGGCATGTGGGCGCTGATCGGCGAGGCCGGCGCGGTCTTGAAGCGTGGCCACGAACTCGGCCCGCTGCTCGCCCCGATCGAACGCCGCCTGATGAAGCTCGTCGAGGACTGAATCGCGTCGGCTTCGTCGCTCCGAAAATTGCACCCTAGGGCGTAGAGGGCCGTTCTTGCGCGAAGGCGGGGGTCCAGGGCCCTGAGCAGGTTCGCTTCGGGCTCCCAGATCCCCGCTTTCGCGCGAGAACGACAGGCTTATATCAAAGCCCCCACGACAGGCGGATATACCCGAACTGCCCAGGCACGTCGTAGGTCGTCGGATCATAGTTCGGCCCGGTGCAGCTGAAGCATGCCGGCGGGTCCTGGTTGAACACGTTGTTCACGCCGATGGTGAGACCCAGCCGGTTCTCGAGCCAGTCCGGCGACAGCGTCACCTGCACGTCGCCGTAGAAAGTGCTGTCCAGCTTCTTGCCGTCCGCTTCCTTCACGCTGTTGATATAGCGACCGGTGAACGACGCGCGGGCCGCGCCGATATCCCAGTCGACGACCGCATTGCCCTTGAACTTCGGATAGGACTGGTCTGGAAAACCGCGGGTCGTGCCGCGGTAGTTGGTGGTGGTGAAGCCGACTGCCGCGGGAAACGTCTCTGCGTATTTCAGCAGGATGTTGCCGTTGAGCGATAGCCCGAACGTGCCGGCCGATGTCCGGGGCGAGCGGTAAACGGCCGTTACATCGACGCCGCGGGTGCGGATGCCGCCGATATTCTGCAACTGCGCGTTGATCCGCGAGATCAGCCCGCTCGGCGTGCGGGTGATCGCCGCGCAGCTCAACGCATCCGCGGTTTCGGCGCACCGGCTCAGCGTCAGCTGGGCGGCAACCGGGGCGATCGCGTCGTCGACCTTCACGTCGTAATAATTGCCTTCGAGGCTGAACTGGCTCGCAAAGCCGCTGTCTCGTGCCCAGCTGGGGGCATAAACCGCGCCGAACAGCCACGTCCGTGACGTCTCGGGCTTCAGCAGGGTATTACCGCCGGTAAGGACGCTCAACTGGCCACCGTTCGGTTCCTGATAGCTGCCGCTCGCGGGGACGCCGTTTGCGGTGCAGTTCGTGCGGACGGTCGCGGACGTCTGGTAAGGCGATCCCGCGACGTTGGTGCACGGATCGTCGATCGGCGCATCGGACCGCGATGCAGCGCCGAACAATTCACCGATGCTCGGTGCGCGGAACCCTTGCGCATAGGAGGCGCGGAGCAACAGGTCGGTCACCGGCTTCCACAGGCCACTGCCGGTATAGGTCGTGTTGCTGCCGCTCGTCGAATAGTTCGAATGCCGCACCGCGCCGCCGATTTCCAGCGACTGGATGAACGGCGTGTTGTGGATCAGCGGTACGCGCAACTCGGCGTAGACTTCGTCCGAATTGAAATGGCCGCGCGCAGGCTGGGCCGGGATGTCCGCGCCCAATCCGGCGGTGATGATCGGATCCGGTGTGAAGCTGCCATATTGGACGCGGTGCTCATAGCCAGCGGCAAGGCCGACCGCGCCGGCCGGCAGGTCGAACAGGTCGCCCGAGATGTTGGCGGTGTAATCTTCCAGGCTCTGCGAACTCTTCGCCCGCTCGTCGAACGTCACATATGCCAGCATTGCGGGCGTAACCGATCCGGCACCGCCGAAGATATTGAACGGCACGCACGCCCCGGTGCAGTTCGCGACCGGTCCCAAGGCGCGTTGCAGCAACGCCGCGTTGAGGTTGCCGGTAAACAGCTGCTTGGCGTCGTTGAAGCCGAGTACCGCGTTGGCATCCCAGTAGAATTTACGACTGCCGACGTCGAACGACCCGTCCAGTGTCGCGGTCGCCGACATCGTGTCGACGGTCTGCGTATAGGTGCGCTGCCCCGCCTCGACCAGGCGACGCCGCACCGTCGAGTAATTTGCCGGCGCATTGCCCGCCCCGCCTGCCGACAATGTATAGCCGAACGGGTTGTACGGGTTGGTCGCGTCGATCGAGATCGTATCGAGCAGATTGCCGTTGCCCGCATCGGGACCGAGGAACAGCGGCAGGAACGCCGCTTGGTTCTGCGAATTGCGGCGCGTATAGTTCAACTTCACGCGCAGATTGACGGCGTCGGTCAGCTCCTGCTTGGCGCTGACGAAGAAGCCGTAGCGCTCCGATGGCGTCAGGAAGTAATTCAGGGGGGCAAAGTTGAAGCGATCCGACGTGGTGAGCAGCCGGAAATCGCTGTTCGGGCCCGTCGGGTTTGCCGCGTCGTAGCGCGGGCGTCCTAGGATCGGCGCTGCCTTGAGCGTCAGCGCCGCACCGGTCAGCTGGACGAAGCCGTTGACCGTCGCGCTGGAACAGCCGCCGATCGGATCCGTGCAGCTCGTCTGGCCGGGGTTCGGGAATTGCGAGATCGACCGATCGCCGGTGCGGACCGCTTCCTGCTTCACATAGCTGCCGCCGAACACCACGCTCGTCCGCGGCGCCTGGATGCCGTAGCTGATGTTATAGTCCTGCGTGTGGCCGTCGCCCTGACGGAAGGTGCCGAACTGCGCCGAAGCCTTCAGGCCCTTCTGTTGCGACTTTGTGATGATATTGACGACGCCGGCGAGCGCGTCCGAACCATAGAGCGGCGACTGGCCCGACTGCAGGATTTCGACCCGCTCGATCGAGCCGACCTGGATCGTGTTGAGATCGACGGTCGAGGGGATGCCGCTCGCCGACGCGCCGTTGACGAAGCGCAGGCCATCGACCAGCACCAGCGTCCGCTTGGCCGTCAGATAGCGCAGGTCGATTTCGGCCGACCCTGCGCCGACGCCGCCGCCGTCGGGCGGATTGCCGATGTTACCGGAGTTGTTGACCTTGGAATTGAGCCCACCGGCCGCGCTCGGCAGTCGTTGGAGCACGTCGGCGATCGACGAAAGCCCGGTACGCTGGATCGATTCGGCGTCGACAGTGATCACCGGCGACGGCTGGTCGAGCGGATTGCGACGAATGCGCGATCCCGTGACGACGATCTCGTCTCCGCCGGTTCCTGCGCCCGCATCCGCCCCAGCGGCCTGGTCGGCTGGCAGCGTGCCCTGCGCTGCCGGCGTCGTGACCGCCTGGGCAAAACTCGGCGTCGCCACCAGCATCGTCGCCAGCGCCAAGCCCCCGGCACCCGCAAATTTCAACGTCTTCATCGCCCGCATGAACCTGTCCCCCTGTTCGCGCCCTGCAATCATCCACTCGCTTATATTCTGCGCGGATGATGGCCGAGGGGCGTAACGAAGCAAGGCAAGTTTACGCGTGACAACAAGATTATTGCGAAATGTGTCGATTATGTTGCGTTGGCGCAACGGTTTCGATCAGACGAGTACCGGTGCGGTCGCCCGGTCCGCCTCGCCGAACACGCGCAGGTAGCGCGCGATCTCCGCAGGCTCGCCGGTCGCCTTGGCGGGGTTGTCCGACAGCTTCACGGCAGGGCGGCCATTGGCGGCGATCACCTTGCAAACCAGCGAGATCGGCTCCAGCGCCGCGGCGCCGTCCGGATCGCAACCGCGGAAGTCGTTGGTCAGGTTCGTCCCCCAGCCGAAGCTCATCCGTACCCGCCCATGGAAATGGCGATAGGTCTGCTCGATCGTGTCGATATCCATTCCGTCGGAGAAGATCAGCAGCTTGGTCTTCGGGTCGACGCCCTGCTCCTCCCACCACCGGATGATCTGCTCGCCGCCCGCGATCGGCGGCGCGCTGTCGGGGCGGAAGCCGGTCCATTCCGACAGCCAGTGCGGCGCGTTGCGCAGGAACGCGGTCGTCCCGAACGCGTCGGGCAGCGCGATCAGCAGGTTGCCGTTATAATGTTGCCGCCACTTCTCGAGCACGCGATAGGGCGCTTCGGCCAGTGCTGCGTCGCCATCGGCCAGCGCGGCGGCCACCATCGGCAGCTCATGCGCGTTCGTGCCGATCGCCTCCAGGTCCGCATCCATCGCCAGCAACACGTTGGACGTGCCGATGAAGCGATCGCCCAGGCCTTCCTTCAGCGCCTCGACGCACCAGCGCTGCCACAGGAACCCATGCCGTCGTCGCGTGCCGAAATCCGACAGAACGAGGTCGGGCAGCTCGCGCAACCGCTCGACCTTCTCCCACAGCTTCGCCTTCGCCCGCGCGTACACGATGTCGAGTGCGAACCGCCCCCGGTTCCGCAGGGCCGCGCGCGATTTCAACTCGTTGATGATCGTCAGCGCAGGGATCTCCCACATCGTCGTGTGGGTCCACGGCCCCTCGAAATGCAGCTCATACTGCCCGTCGACCTTCCGCAGATCGTACGCGGGCAACTGGAAGTCGGCGAGCCAGGCGAGGAAATCCGGACCGAACATCTGCGCCTTGCCGTAGAAGCTGTTGCCCGCCAGCCAGATCAGCTCCTTCTTGGCGAACCGCAGCGTCCGCGCGTGATCGAGCTGCGCCCGCAGCTCCGCCTCGTCGACGATCTCCGCCAACCGAACGGTCTTCGTCCGGTTGATCAGCGCGAAGGTGGCGCTCACCTCCGGATACACGTGCCGGATCATCTGCAGCATGAGCAGCTTGTAGAAATCGGTATCGAGCAGGCTCCGCACGATCGGATCGAGCCGGAAATTATGATTATAGGTGCGCGTGGCGATATCGGTCACGGCCATCGTTGTGCTCCTGCGTTGCTGGCGGAGCGGGTGTCCGAGAAGACGCGAGTGTGTCAAGCAGCCGCAAAAGGAGACAGGCCGTGGCGCGGTTCGTGATCGTCATCGATACGCAGTGGGATTTCATGGCAGGCGAGGGGGCGCTGAGCGTTGCCGGTGCCGAGGCGCTGGTCGAACCGATGCAGGCCTGGCTGTCCGCGCTCGCCCCGGATGACGTGGCGGGTATCCTCTTCACCTTCGACACGCATTTCCGCGAAACCTACGCGGCCTCGCCCGAGGCGCAGATGTTCCCGATCCACTGCGTCCGCGGCACGCAGGGCTGGGGCAACATGCTCGACGTCGGTGCGGTCGACCGAGCGATCCCGGCATGGCGTATCGAGAAGGGCGTGTTCGACATGTGGGCCGAACCCGGCCTCGCCATCGAAGACGCGCGCGATCCGACCAGACCGACCATTCCCCGCGATGCGTTCTTCGCGGACCTAGTGGCCAGCGGTGTCATGGAGGTGAGCGTCATCGGCGTAGCGGCGGACTATTGCGTCCGCTGGGCCGTCGAAGGTTTGATCGCCCGCGGTTTCGTGGTGACGGTCCCGGCGGCGCTGACACGCGGCATCGAACGCCAGATCGACGCAGTCGCCGCAGACGATTTCGCGGGTTCGTCGTTAACCGTTCAACCAGCCGATCACGTCGCTTAAAGAGCCGGATGCATCGTTACCTTGCAGCTGTTCCGGGGGGGCGTCTATCTGCCTTCGATCCTGATACCGACGTTGGTTTCGACTGCGCTCAGCTTCGGCCTTTCGAATACTTGCCGGCTAGCCTGATTGCGGACGCCTGATTGCGGACGTTCGTGCCGAATGGCATCGGTGTCGCAGGGGAGCACTTATTAGCCGCAGCCAGAATCCAACATTCGTCGTTCTCGCCATTATGATGACGATCGCGACGAGCGGCTGCACTGCTCCCCGAAGCGCATTCACGCCGTCCGTCTTCAAGGCGGCAAAAGCAGCATGTAGCGCAGCGGACGCCTACATTCTCAAATCCGACCCAACGTCCATCGGATTTCGGGGCTACTCACCGGCTCACGCAGAACAAGCTAAATGTCTGATTGAGCGCCTGAGGAGTACGGAAGCAAGAGTGATCGGCTTCATCAGCGAACCGCCCCGCTAAATGGCCGCGATCGCCAATAGCGGTCGGTGCCCTGAATTCGCTATTCGGGAGAGGCCGCGACGAACCCAACGTTCTTGAACCCGCCCCTCTGTGCGACGAAGATCGCATGCCCGATGCAACGATATGGTATCTCGGTCCCGCCTACTATGCGCGCGGATTTCCACGTGCGACGTAATTGCCGCATCGCTGCGACCATGCGATCTTCGTCAGCCGGCAACCTGAATAGCTGGTCGGCAACGCCGATTTCGCAGGTGCTCGGCGGTAAAAATCGGATCACGAGTGGAAGAGCGCGAGCCTTATTGGGCAGCGTCGTAGCAAACACAGCTGCGGCGCCGAACAGGCAAACTGCCGTCAACACCGATTCTGCAACGGGCAAGCGTCTGATCCTCATTGGATCGCCGTAAGGTCCACCGCATCTACGTGCAACTTCTGCTCCCACCCAACGCGGCGTTTCGGCGAGTTGAAGATTGGCGTTCGACCGCAAGATGTGACCGATCGACGGTAGATCGGACTCGAATCTTCGGTGAGCGCCAGTTCGGTCGACCTCGCCTAGCCTTCGTGGCGACGGCCCCACCGCGCGGGCGTTCGCGCGCGGTCGGCAATCTCCTTGAAATACTGCGGACAGATTCGTGGATCATTGAGCCTTCAGGATTTCGATGGGGGCGAATTTGCATATCCAGCCAATAGCTTCGGCCGAGTGCGCGCTCGGTCGGCATACGCCGCGCTCGCGTCACCGCGACATCCTCGGCGAGCCGATCCAGCGGTCCGCCTGTCGGCGCTGCGGCGCGCCGATCACGAAATCCGCGGTCAGCCGACGCTGGATCGTCTCAGGCCTGCTCGGCTGACGCCGCACACCAACTAATCATAAGAGGGGAAGCACGTAATGAAGACGAAGACTTGGCCGCTACTCGCACTGCTGTTGGCGGTGCCGAGCATCACGACTGCGCAGGATCGTCAGGGCGGTCCGCCGCCGCGCGCCGATTTCGCCAGGATGCAACAGCGCGAAGGCGACGATATCGCCCTGCTGTTGGCGCTGCGTCCGGCCCAGCGCCCAGCACTCGCGGCATTTCTCCAGTCGCTCGCGCCGCCCGAACCGCCGCAGGGCGACCGTCCGCCGCGCGACGGTGTCCCGCCCGGCGATGGCTTCGCGCAGCATCTGCAGCGGATGACCGAAGCATCGACTCGCCACGCGGCCGACGATACCCGGCGTATCGCCGCTGCGCGGACCTTCTACGACGGTCTCGATCCGACGCAGCGCACCGCGTTCGAAGCGCTGATGCGGCTGCGCCACGGGCCGCCGATGATGGGCGGTGGTCGCGAAGGCGGACCGCCGGGTGGCCCGATGCACGACGGCCCAATGCACGACGGCCCGATGCGTGGTGGCCCGCGTGCCGACTCGCGCGGCGGCCCGCCACCATCAGACGGGCCGCCGCCGCAGCGCTGACCTGGTCCCGTTCGTGCCACGATGCCGGAGCACGAACGGCGCGCGGCGACGTTCAGCGGTCGCCGCGCTCGCCCGGTTCGCCGCCGGGGGGCGGTCCGGGACGCATGTCCGAAGGATGGTCCGATCCGTTGCGCCACGTCTCGGCGCCTGCGCGTGGCAGTTCGCCGCGAGTGAGCGCGCCGTCGTGGTTGCGGTCGAGCGCCTCGAACCGGGTCGCTGCCGTCGTCGCGAACTCCGCCGCGTCGACCCCGCGATTGCCGTTCCGGTCGGCCGAGATCACCGGTTCCGGCAGGTCGAAGAACCCGTAGCGTGCCGCGCCCAGCCGTTCTTGGGTCTGCTTGCCGGACGTGGCCTTGTCGTCGCCGCCGTTCCCGAACTGCATGCCCTGACCGCCGCCGCCGCTGCCGCTGCCGCCACGACCGCCGCGACCACCGCCGCCATCGCGCCCCCCTTCGCCACGCGACGGGCGTCCGCCCCGCGCCGACCCGCGCGCGCCTGCGACGCGGATCTCGGGCACCAGCACATTCTCGTAATATTCTAGATCGCCGGGATCGATCTCGCCGTCCTTGCCGCGGTCGAGCACCGCGAAGAACCGCGACGCATCACGCTGGAACTCAGCCAGCGTGATCCGGCCATCGTGATCGGCGTCCGCGCCGTCGAACCACAATGCCTGCGCTGCGCCCGGTTTCAGGAGGGTACGAAACGGCTCGCCCATCGGGCTTACGAACAGCTGGCCGCGGCCATGTTCCGGCGGACCGCCCTCGTGTAGCGGCGCGTGCGCGGCACACCCTGCGAGCAGGCCGGCGATCCCGATCAGAATGACGCGTTGCATAGAGACGCCTCGAAGAAACAGAATTGGGTCGCGCCGGAATTCGCCCCCCTACGCGTCACCCCAGCTTTCGCTGGGGTGACGCGTAGGGGGGCTGGGTTGGATCGGTCCGTATTGAATAGTCCGGTCCGGCCCGGGTCGGTCCACTTTGGAGCGATCCAAGTCGGGGGGCGGCGATCAGACGGGCAGCAAAACGCGCGCACACAAACCGCCACCCACGCGCGCCTCGATCGTCGCATCCCCGCCATGCGCACGCGCGACCGCACGGACGCTTGCCAAGCCAAGCCCGATCCCGCCGGTATCGCGGTTGCGCGATTGTTCGGCGCGAAAGAAGGGCTCGAACGCGCGGGACAGGTCCGCCGGCGCCATGCCGGGCCCGCGATCCTGCACCTCGATCACGACCATGCCGTCCTCGCGGCGCAGCAGCATCTCGGCATGGCCGGCATATTTCACCGCGTTGCCGACCAGGTTGCCGATCAGCGCCTTCAGCGACGGCGCATCGCCCTCGATCGTCAACGGTTCGCCGGGCTGGAGTATAACGTCGTCGCCATTGTCGCCGAACTCGTCGGTCACGCTTTCCGCGAGCGAGCGCAGGTCGAGCCGCTGGCGACGGACGTGCCGGGTCATGTCTCGGACGAACGCCATCGCCGATCCGATCCGGTGGCTCATCTCGTGGATGTCCTCTTCGCTCGCGATGCGGATCGCGTCCGGCGCCTTCTCGAGCCGCAGGGACAGTCGCATCAACGGCGTGCGCAGGTCGTGCGCGACCGCGGCGATCAGCGTCGTCCGGTCCTCGACATAGCGATTGAGCCGTTCCTGCATCACGTTGAATGCGATCGCGGCCTCGGCGATCTCGGGCGGCCCCGCCACCGGGAGCGGGTCGGTGCGCGGATCGCGACCGAGCCGTTCGGCGGCGGCGGCGAACAGCCCGATCGGCTTGGCGACCCGGCGTGCGAGTGCCCAGGCGATCGGCGCCACGACCGCCATCGCAACGATGAACCACAGGATGATCCGCATTCGCCACGGTCCGGTCGCGCCGCCCGCCGGACGGATCACGCGCCACCGGTTCTCGCCGATATGGACCGAGACGACGAACGGCCCGAACAGCGCGTTTTCCAGCCACGGGAGCCGCTGCGGGGGGCGGCCCATGCCCATCGGAATCGGCGGACGCAGCGCGCCGGCCAACATCGGCAGGCCCGAGTGATGGGCCTCGACCGAGACCGCCGTCATCGGCAGCCCCAAGTCGGCCGCGATCAGTTCGGCGATGCGGTGGTCGCGACCGTCGTCGCTCGGATCGGGGCGCACGTTCGTCGTCTCGACCGACAGCAGCCCAGCCGGATCGCGTCCGGTCCGCGCCACCACGGCGATGCGGTTGGTCGTGAAGATCACCGGCGTCGGCGGCGGCATCATGATCACCACCGCGAAATTCATCACCTGCACCAGCAGCACGGTGATCAGCATCAGCGCGAAGATCCGCAGGAACAGCGGCCAGGACCGCGGTTGCCCGGTGCCCCGAAGGTTGAGCCTCACAGGCGTACCACGCGCGGTACGAAGAAATAGCCTTCGTTGCGGATGGTGCGGATGATGTCGTCGCCGCGCGACCGGAGCTTGCGCCGCAACCGGCTGACCTGCACGTCGATCGCGCGATCGAACGCGTCGGTGTCGGGGCCGCGCGCCGCCTCGAGCAACGCGTCGCGCGCCAGCACGCGGCGCGGCCGCTCGACGAACGCGCGCAGCACCGCGAACTCGCCGTCGGTCAGGTCGATCAACGTGTTCTCGGCGTCGAACAGTTCGTGCGCGGAGAAATCGACTCGCCAGCCGAGGAATCCATACGTCCGGCCTTCGCTCGCATCCTGCATCTCCCGCGCGCGCAACGCGGCGCGGACGGTCGCCAGGATCTCGCGCGGGCTGCACGGCTTGGTCAGATAATGGCTTGCGCCGATCTCAAGACCCAGGATCCGATCGGGCTCGTCGCCCAGCGCGCTCAGCATCACCACCGGCGGACCCGCGGTGCGCGCCAGCCGCCTGCACACCGACAGGCCGTCCTCGCCCGGCATCATGACGTCTAGCAGGATCAGCGACACCGACTGGCGTGCCAGGATCGTGTCCATGTCCTGCGCATTGGTCGCGGTCTCGACATTATATCCATGCATGCCAAGGCTTTGCGCCAGCAGCGTTCGGATCATGTGGTCGTCGTCCACCACCAGTAGCGTGGGCTTGGGCGAATCGGGGGCGGGGATCGGCATCATGCTGTTGTCGTACCGACCGTGTGTGTTCCAGATATTTCAGCGTGCAGCAGTCTTCACGCTTGCGCACGGGATTTTGACGAAAGATGCGAAATAGTCGCACGGGGGTCACATTGGGAAATATCCCGGACAAACAGCCGGTGCACATCGAGGGTCGATATTGTCGCTGAGTCCCCACTCGGGGCTCTCCGTGGACGTAACGGTCTCCCTCCACACGAAAGTCGCCGACGATGAACGTCTCGCCCAGCTATTCCAGCGGTTATCCGGTAAGCTTCGAACCCGGCGGCCAGCCGCCGGCGATGCCGCAGTGGCACGACGATGCCGCCTCCGATCCGGCGTCCGGGTCTAATGCGGACGACGACGTCGGCTACCTCGCCGCGCGGATCATCATCGTCGACGACGATCCGGGTCTGCGGGAGCTGCTCACCGAGTTCCTGGTCAATAACGGCCTCGGCGTCGAAGCGGTGTCGAGCGGTGTTGCCCTGCGCGCGCGCCTTACGCAGCGACCCTGCGATCTTGTCATCCTCGACATGATGATGCCCGGCGAGGACGGCCTCTCGGTGCTCCGCTCGCTGACCCAGACCGACGATCCGCCCGGCGTCATCATGTTGTCCGCCTTGTCGAGCGAAGTGGACCGGGTCGTCGCGCTCGAGATGGGCGCCGACGATTATGTGACCAAGCCCTCGACGCCGCGCGAAATACTTGCCCGGATCCGTTCCGTTCTGCGCCGCCGCAGCCGGCACGCGGGGGCCGGCACGCCGATCGGCACCGAGATCGGCGGATCGTCGGCAGGCGGCGCTGCGCGCATGTATACCACCTATCGGTTCGCGGGCTGGACGCTCAACTGCCGGATGCGCTCGCTCCAGGCGCCCGGCGGCGAAGTCGTGTCGCTGACCGAAAGCGAGTTCCAGATGATGGACGCCTTCGTCACGCAGCCGCATGCGGTCCACAGTCGCGAGGACATGATCGCGCTGCCGGGTCGCGCCGACAGTTCGTCGAAGGATCGCACCATCGACGTGAACATCAGTCGCCTGCGCCGCAAGCTGGCCTCGTTCGACTCGACGGAGATCATCCGCACCGTTCGCGGCAAGGGCTATCTGTTCATCGCCGACGTCGTGGGCTGCTGATCCGACCGGCCGGACCGCCGCCACGCCGCGAGCGGTGGCAGCCCGGTACGGGCCGGGACTAGAGTGCGCGCAACGCCGAATAGACCATGTCGGCGGTGCGTTTCGCCGTCTCTTCGGGGGTCATGCTCGGCTGCGACAGCGTGCGGTGGCCAAGGCCGAACATCAGCGCGAGGATCATCTCCTCCGCGCCTTCGCGCTGAACCTCGCTCACGTCCGGGTTGACCGCCAGCGCCAGCCCTCCGATCACCAATCGACCCGCGCGGCAGAATTCCGCGATCGTCGCCGCCACCTCGGCATCGCGGTGTGCCTCGGCCAGGATGTCGAACGACAGCGCCTCGTTGCCGTTCTGCAGTGCCTGAAGGCACAGCTCCGTCAGCGCGGCCTCGACCGTGATATGTCCGGCGTCCAGTTCGGCGCGCACGGCCGTCATCTCGGCGATCCGCGCGGTCGCATCCTCGCGAATGATCGCGCGGATCAGCGCGCTCTTACCGGTGAAAAATCGATAGATCTGGCCGACGCTGACATCGGCCTCGCTGGCCAGTTCGGACATCGGAGTCTGGTGAAAGCCCTGGTTGGTAAACAACTGGCGCGCGGTCGCAACGATCCGATCGCGCCCTACCAATTCATGCTGCACTGCACTCAAAACTGCTCTCCGGCCGACTTTTTGGCTTGACCGGGCGGGTACACGATCCTAGCGGGTCCGCAAGCAGAATGAACGCTCATTCAGTAAGATTGTCGCCTGATGGCGTGAGGACGTGAAATATGCGCTGGACCAAATTCAAGGGATCTGCGGCACTTGGTGCCATCGCCCTGCTCTCGGCTTGCGGCAAGGAACAGGCGCCGCCGCCATCCCCGACCCCGACGGTCGGCGTGGTCAACGTGACCGAGGAGCCCGTCGTGCTCACGACTGAGCTTCCGGGCCGAGTCGCCGCGGCGGAGACGTCGGAAGTGCGTCCGCAGGTCAGCGGTGTGATCCGCCGCCGCCTGTTCACCGAGGGGTCGATGGTCCAGGCGGGGCAGGTACTCTACGAGATCGAGGATGCGCCGTACCGGGCCGCGCTCGGCACCGCGCAGGGTCAGCTCGGCGCTGCCCAGTCGCAGATCAACGCCACCAGGCTCCAGGCGCAACGGTACAGCGAACTGGTCGCCCTCAACGCCGTGTCGAAGCAGGAAGCGGACAACGCCGTTGGCTCCGCAGCACAGGCGCGCGCCAATGTTGCAGCGCAGCGATCCGCAGTCGAGACGGCGCGCGTGAACCTCAACTTCACGCGCATCAAGGCGCCGATCTCCGGCCGTATCGGTCGGTCGATCTACACCGTCGGTGCGCTGGTCCAGACCGGTCAGACCGATGCGCTCGCGACGATCCAGCGGACCAACACCGTGTATGTCGACGTCGTTCAGTCCGCCGCGCAGTTGCTCGACCTGAAGGCGCAGCTTCGGTCGGGCGGCGTCGTCCGCGCCGATGGCAGCGCACGCGTCCAGCTCATCCTCCCCAATGGCCAGGTCTATCCGACCGAGGGTCGCCTGCAGTTCGCCGAGGTCACGGTCGATCAGACCACCGGCGCGGTGACGTTGCGCGCAACGTTCGACAACCGCGACGGCCTGTTGCTGCCGGGCATGTACGTCCGCGCCAAGCTGGTCGAAGGCACGCGCCGCCAGGCGATCATGGCGCCGCAGGAAGGCATCACCCGCGATCCGCGCGGCGGCGCCGTCGCAATGGTCGTCAACGCTCAGAACAAGGTCGAGCAGCGCAACGTCGTCACCGACCGCGTGATCGGCGACAAGTGGATCGTCACCAGCGGCCTGAAGCCCGGCGACAAGCTGATCGTCGAGGGCTTGCTGAACCTGCGTCCCGGAACGACGGTCAAGCCCGCCGCGCCGCAGCAGGTCGGCAAGACCAAGGGTACGGCCGCCGCGGGTGCCGGTGACCCGGCCGCAGCGTCGGACCCTGCTGCCGGCAACGCGCAGGGCGGGAAGTAACCGCTCATGTCACGCTATTTCATCGATCGACCCATCTTCGCATGGGTCATCGCCATCATCCTGATGATGGCCGGCATTCTCGCGATCCGTTCGCTGCCGATCGCCCAGTTTCCTGAGATCGCCGCCCCCAAGGTGACGGTCGCGACGTCCTATCCGGGCGCCGACGCACAGACGCTCGAGAACACGACGACGCAGATCATCGAGCAGCAGATGAAGGGCATCGACAACCTTCGCTACTTCGCCTCGACGTCGGACGGCTCGGGCAACCTCGCGATCACGCTCACCTTCGAGCAGGGTACCGACCCCGACATCGCGCAGGTTCAGGTCCAGAACAAGCTGCAACAGGCGACGCCGTTGCTGCCGCAGGAGGTCCAGCAGGCGGGGCTCCGCGTGACCAAGGCGACCGCGAACTTCCTGCTCGTGATCGCCGCCTATTCCGACAATGGCGCGCACGATCAGGTCGACATGGGTGATTTGATCGCGTCGAAGCTCCAGGATCCGATCAGCCGTATCAAGGGCGTCGGCGACACGCAGGTGTTCGGCGCGCAATATTCGATGCGGATCTGGGTCGATCCCTTCAAGATGTCGAACCTCGGCGTCACCGTCACCGACATCACGTCGGCCATCACCGCGCAGAACGCGCAGGTTTCGGCCGGCCAGGTCGGCAGCCTGCCTGCCGTCAAGGGCCAGGCGCTCAACGCCACCGTCACCGCGCAGTCGCGTCTCCAGACCCCCGAACAGTTCCGCGAGATCATCGTCCGGTCCGCGACGAGCGGCGCGACCGTGCGCCTCGCCGACGTCGCGCGCGTCGAGATGGGCTCGGAGAATTACAGCTTCCAGGCGCGCTACAACGGCAAGCAGGCAGCAGGCTTCGGCGTGAAGCTGGCACCGGGTGCCAACGCGCTCGACACCGTCAAGCTGGTCAAGGCGGAGGTGAACCGGATCGCCAAGCAGTTCCCGCCCGACGTCAAGGTGGCCTTCCCGGTCGACAACTCGACGTTCGTCAAGCTGTCGGTCGAACAGGTCATCCACACGCTGGTCGAGGCGATCGTCCTCGTCTTCCTCGTGATGTTCCTGTTCCTTCAGAACTTCCGCGCGACGCTGATCCCGACGATCGCGGTCCCCGTCGTGTTGCTCGGCTCGCTTGCCGTGCTGCAGGTCGCGGGGTTCACGATCAACACGCTGACCTTGTTCGGCATGGTGCTGGCGATCGGCCTGCTCGTCGATGACGCGATCGTCGTCGTCGAGAATGTCGAACGCCTCATCCAGGAAGAGGGGCTCTCTCCCAAGGAGGCCGCCAAGAAGTCGATGGACGAGATCAGCGGCGCGCTGATCGGCATCGGCCTCGTGCTGTCGGCGGTGTTCCTGCCGATGGCGTTCTTCAGCGGCTCGACCGGCGTGATCTTCCGCCAGTTCTCGATCACCATCGTGTCGGCAATGGCCCTCTCGGTGCTGGTCGCGTTGATCCTGACGCCCGCGCTCTGCGCGACGATCCTCAAGCCGTCGAAGCAGGATCACGGCGACAAGAAGGGGTTCTTCGGCTGGTTCAACCGCACCTTCGACAAGGGCGTCGGCAAATACGGCAAGGGCCTGCGCCGCGTCGAGAAGGGCTGGGTCCGCACGATGCTGGTCTATGCCGCGATCGTCGTCGCGATGGCGTTCGTCTTCCTGCGCCTGCCGTCGGGTTTCCTTCCCGAGGAAGACCAGGGCCTGATGTTCGCACAGGTCTCGATGCCCACGGGCACGACGATGGAGGAGACTGCGTGGACGATGGACAAGCTGCGCGATCACTTCCTGATCGACGAGAAGAAGAACGTCGCGGGCATCTTCACCATCAGCGGCTTCGGCTTCGTCGGCCAGGGCCAGAATGTCGGCCTCGCCTTCATCCAGCTCAAGCCGTGGGACGATCGTAGCGGCAAGGAAAACACCGTCGCCGCGGTCGCGGCGCGGGCCAACAAGGCACTTGCCGGCATCCGCGCCGGCATGGTGATCGGTTTCGTGCCGCCCGCCGTGCAGGAACTCGGCAACGCCAACGGCTTCGATTTCCAGCTCAAGGACAATGCCGGCGTCGGGCACGAAAAGCTGCTTGAGGCGCGCAACATGCTGCTCGGCATGGCCAGCCAGGACAAGCGCCTGATGCAGGTCCGTCCGAACGGCCTGGAGGATGCGCCCCAGCTGAAACTGAACGTCGACCAAGCGCAGGCCGGCGCGCTCGGTCTCAGCCAGGCGGACATCAATACCACCGTCAGCACCGCGTTCGGCGGCGCGTACATCAACGACTTCATCGACCGCGGTCGCGTGAAGAAGGTGTATGTCCAGGCCGACGCGCCGTTCCGTACTTCGCCTGCCGATCTCGGCAACTTCTACGTCCGTGGCACCACCAGCAACGCGATGGCGCCGTTCTCGTCCTTCTCGACGACCCAGTGGCAGTACGGCCCGTCACGCCTCGAGCGGTACAACGGCGTGGCCTCGTTCGAGATCATGGGCTCGCCGGCGCCGGGCGTCAGCAGCGGCACCGCGATCAAGGCAATGGAGGAGATGGCGGCCAAGCTGCCCCCCGGCATCGGCTATGAATGGACCGGCCTCAGCTACGAGGAAAACCTGTCGTCCGGCCAGTCGACCACGGTCTATGCGCTGTCGCTGCTGATCGTGTTCCTCTGTCTCGCGGCGTTGTACGAAAGCTGGTCGATCCCGATCGCCGTCCTGCTGGTGGTGCCGCTCGGCGTCCTCGGCGCGGTGCTCGCGGCGACGCTCTTCGGGCTCAACAACGACATCTACCTCCAGGTCGGGCTGATCACGACGATCGGCGTGGCGGCGAAGAACGCGATCCTGATCGTGGAATTTGCCGAGGAGAAGATGCGGGACGGGATGAATGCGGCCGATGCCGCGGTCGAGGCGGCGAAACTCCGCCTTCGCCCGATCCTGATGACGTCGTTCGCGTTCATCTTCGGCGTGTTGCCGCTCGCGCTGTCGAGCGGTGCCGGCGCCGGTGGCCAGAACGCCATCGGCTGGGCGGTGGTCGGCGGCATGCTGTCCGCGACCATCCTCGCGATCTTCTTCGTGCCGCTGTTCTTCCTGCTCGTGAAGCGCGTCTTCAAGCAGGACAGGCCGGCCGATCAGAACGATCGCGGGCATCATGATGACGACAACCGTGACCGCGCCCATGACGATCATGGCACGCCCCACGACCAGCGGCCGCAGGAGGCCTGATCCAGATGTTCTCTCGCCAAATATCCAGCCGCACCGCGCTCGTCTTCGCCGCCGGGCTCACGCTCGCCGGGTGTAACCTCGCCCCGAAATACGTCCGGCCCGAATTGTCGGTGCCCGCGACGTCGCCGACCGGTCCCGCTTATGCGGCGACCGACGCGGCGGGGGCGATCATGCCCGCGGATACCGCGTGGGAGACGTTCTTCACCGACGATCGCCTGCGCCGCGTGATCCGCACCGCGCTGGCGAATAATCGCGACCTCCGCGTCTCGGTCGCCAACGTCGCGCAGGCGCGTGCGCAATACCGTGTCCAGCGTGCCGACCTGTTCCCCACGCTCGCCGCAAACGCCGGCGCGACCTACCAGAAATCGCCGTTCAACGCCGTCACCAGCAGCACGACGGGCACGGGTACGGGCACCGGGACGGGTACCGGAACGGGCACGACGACGACCACGTCGAGCGGCAGGACGGACATCTATTCGGCGGGCCTGGGCGTTTCGGCATGGGAGATCGATCTCTTCGGCCGCATCCGCAACCTCACCCAGGCGCAGCAGGAAGCCTATTTCGCAGCCGAGGAAAACCGCAACGCGGCTCAGGTCTCGCTCGTCGCCGAGATCGCGACCGCGTGGCTGACGATGGCGGCGGATCAGGACCGGCTCCAGATCGCGCGCGATACCGAGCGTGCGTTCGGCCAGACGGTCAAGCTGACGCAGGACCGGTTCCGCGTCGGTATCGCCTCCGAGCTCGAAGTGCGCCAGGCCAGCACCAGCTATGATCAGGCGCGGTCGGACATCGCCGACGCCACCACGCTGATCGCGCAGGACCAGAACGCGCTGAACTTGCTCGCGGGCACGACGCTGAGCGCCGACATGCTCCCGGCGCGGCTCGACACGACCAGCCCGACGCTTGAGAACTTGCCGTCAAACCTCCCGTCGCAAGTGCTGCTGCGCCGTCCCGACATCGCCTCGGCCGAGCACCAGCTGATCGGCGCCAATGCGAACATCGGCGCAGCCCGTGCGGCGTTCTTCCCGAACATCTCGCTCACTGCGGCGTTCGGGACTATCAGCCTTGGCCTGTCGAACCTGTTCGGCAGCGGCAGCCAGAACTGGTCGGTCGCACCGACGGTCAGCCAGACGCTGTTCGACTTCGGTCGGAACAAGGGCAATCTCCGTTATGCGCAGGCCAGCCGCGACGCTGCGGTCGCGACCTATGAGAAGAGCATCCAGACCGGCTTCCGCGAAGTTGCCGATGCGCTTGCCCGTCGCGGTACCCTTGGCGCGCAGCTCCAGGCGCAGACCTCGCTGCGCGACAACGCGGCCGGCGCCTACAAGCTGTCGGAACTGCGCTTTCGTGCGGGCATCGACACGTTCCTGAACACGCTGGATTCGCAGCGTTCGCTTTACACGGCGCAACAGAGCCTGCTCGCCACGCGCCTCACGCGGGATACGAACTCGGTCGAGCTGTACCGCGCGCTCGGCGGTGGGGTGACCTCGTCCTCGGACCCACGCCCGCAAAACTAAACGCGCGATCCTCCCCCGCCAGGGGGGGGTGGCTGGCGCTTGCCAGACGAAGGGGGAGGTAAGCGGTCACCTCGGTTCCGTGTCCTCTCCCTCCGTCACCCACGGCGACACGCGCCGGACGGGACAGCCGCGCGCCGATCGTCGGACCCATAGCCGCCCGCCACCCGTTGCGTGCGCGTGCACCTATTCGAAAGCCTCGACGCAATCCTTCTCGCAGCGCTGGTCCTGCTGGTCCTCGCGCGCAAGCTGAACGTCCCGTATCCCACGCTGCTCGCCGCCGCGGGGCTCGGTTTCGCCGCACTCCCGTTCGCGCCCGAGATCAGCGTCGAGCCGCACCTCGCGCTCGCCTTGTTCATCGCGCCGGCCCTGCTCCACGCGGCCTATCACACCAGCCCGCGCGCGCTGCGGCGGTATTGGTTTCCGCTGCTGTCGCTGGCAGTCTTCGCGGTACTCGTCACCAGCGCCACGGTCGCGCTGGTCGGCATGACGCTTGGCGGGCTCCCACTAGCCGCGGCGTTCGCGCTGGGCGCGATCGTCGCCCCGCCGGACGCCGCCGCCTCCGAGGCCGTGCTGGGCGAAGTCGGCATTCCCCGTCGCGGCCTGCTCCTGCTACAAGGCGAAAGCCTGCTCAACGACGCGACCGCTCTCTTGTTGTTCGGACTCGCGACCGCCTTCGCGACGCATTCGGATACGCCCGTCACGCCGTGGGCGCTGGCGGCAGCGATACCCGGCGGCATCGTCTTCGGCGCGATCTCAGCGTGGGCGTATCTGAGGATCGTGTCGTTGTTCGCAGGAACGCTCGGGTCCAGCCTTGCGGATTTCGCCGTCACCTTCGCCATCTGGCTGTCGGCCGAACGGCTCCACATTTCGCCGGTGCTCTCGGTCGTCATATTCGGAATGATCCTGTCGCAGCGCCGTCCGATCGATCAGCCCGCGCGCGACCGGCTCCAGAGCCAGGCGGTCTGGTCGGCCGCGGTTCTCGTGCTCAACATCGTCGCCTTCATGCTGATGGGGCTGCAATCGCGCGACGTCCTGGCGGATCTGCCGGCCGCAGAGCGTTGGCCTGCGATCGGCTTTGCCGCGGCGATCCTGGCGACCGTGCTGGTCACGCGGGTTGCGTGGGTCTTCTTCGTGCGGTTCGTCGAGGGTGTGATCGCCGCGCGCTATTCGCCCGCCTGGCTGCCGAAGCCGCCACCGTGGAACGCGTCGATCGTGCTGTCCTGGTCGGGCATGCGCGGCCTGCTCACGCTGGCGACGGCGTTCGCGCTCCCCCAGAGCGTGCCGGGCCGCAACCTGATCGTGCTCGCTGCCTTTGGCGTGGTCATCGGCACGCTGGTAATCCAGGGGCTGACGCTCGGCCCGATGATCCGGCGAATGAGCCTGGGCGACGATGGCGGGCTTTCCGATAAACTCGCACCGGCCCGCAAGCGCTTGATCGAGGCCGGTCTCGGGGTTCTTCCCGAGAAGAGCGGCGAGGCGGCCGACGCCCTGCGCTTCCGCTATGGCGCTGCCGGCAAGGTCACGGTCGAGGCCGACGATCCGCAGGCCACCTCGGAATTCGACGAACTCCACCTCGAGATGA
The DNA here is from genome assembly GCA_043775965.1 of Sphingomonas sp. Classification (GTDB taxonomy): domain Bacteria; phylum Pseudomonadota; class Alphaproteobacteria; order Sphingomonadales; family Sphingomonadaceae; genus Sphingomonas. Next base: position 5,744 of record JAYVRZ010000313.1, on the reverse strand, counting down.
TAGCCTGCCAGCGCGTGACGCTCCACCGCATGCGCGACGAGGGGGAGATCGCCGAGGACATCTATCGCCGCCTGCAGGAGGAGCTGGACTGGTCCGAAGTCGACGCCCGCGCATTCGGCGACAATGTCCTCAAGGCCACCTGACGTCTAACGCGCAGGCGAGTACGGAACATCGACGCGCGTCCCGCTGTTTGGGGAAGCGAACGACAAAGGGTCATCCATGTTCGAAATCGAGACGCGTTCGTGAGCCAGCCTGTGAAGAGCGCCGATGGCATAGCCAAGCCGGCCGTCGAACCTGCCCCGCCAACGACGCTCGTCATCTTCGGTGCGATGGGCGACCTGACCCGCCGGCTGCTGATGCCCGCGCTGATCAACATGACGAGGCTTGGCCTCGTAGGGGACGACTTCCACGTCATGGGCGTCGGTATCGACGAGGGGAACGATCAGATTCTCCGCGACGCGCTCGGCAGCTTCGATGCGAAGGACGGCGAGGGGGCAGGCGCGAAGGGCGAAGCCTGGGCGCGGCTCAAGAACCGGGTCGGCTACCTTCAGGGCGATTTCACGCAGGATGCAGTCTATGAGGCGTTGAAGGCGCGCGTCAGCGGCAACCTGGCGTTCTACTTCGCGGTCCCAGCCAAATTCTTCGGCGATATCGTCGACAAGCTGGCCGAGCACGGGTTGATGACCGAGACGCCCGGCGCGTTCCGCCGGATCGCGATCGAGAAGCCGTTCGGCCACGACCTCGCCTCTGCACAGGCGCTCAACGCGCGCATCCTGTCGAAGGTCGGCGAGGCGCAGGTCTACCGGATCGACCATTTCCTCGGCAAGGAAACCGTCCAGAACATCATGACCGCGCGCTTTGCGAACATGATGATCGAGCGCGTCTGGAACGCCGACTGCATCGCGCACGTCCAGATCACCGCCGCCGAAGCGGTCGACGTCGGTACGCGCGGCAAATTCTACGATGCGACCGGCGCGCTGCGCGACATGGTGCCGAACCACCTGTTCCAGCTGCTCGCGATGGTCGCGATGGAGCCGCCCGCGAGTTTCGACGCGGAGGCGGTCCGCAACGAAAAGGGCAAGGTGCTCAAAGCCGTGCGGCTCTATTCGCCCGAGCAGGCGCAGCGTAACGGCATCCGCGGGCAATACACCGCCGGTAAGGTGCAGGGTCACGACGTCCCGGCGTACACCGCCACCGCCGACGTCGCGTCGGACAGCCATACCGAGACGTATGTCGCGCTAAAGCTGATGGTCGACACGTGGCGCTGGGCGGGGGTGCCGTTCTACCTGCGCACCGGCAAGGCGATGACCTGCCGCGATACCGAGATCGCGATCACCTTCAAGCCGGTGCCGTTCGCCTCGTTCCCGGGCGCGCCCGCCGACATGCTCCCGCCCAACCGGCTGATCATCCAGATCCAGCCCGACGAGGGACTGGCGATGGATATCAACATCAAGCGTCCCGGGCTCGAGGTCGCGACCGCACCGATCGCGCTCGATTTCCGCTACGCCGACGCGTTCGATATCGGCCATCTGACGGGGTATGAATCGCTGATCTACGACCTGTTCGTCGGCGACCAGACGCTGTTCCAGCGCGCCGACGCGATCGAGGCGGGCTGGGCTGCGGTGCAGCCGTTCCTCGATTTGTGGGCGGACGGCGGCGCGCCGGAAGTGTACGCGGCGGGCACGCTCGGCCCGGCGGCGGCGGATGCGCTGTTGGCGCAGGACGGCCATGTCTGGCACGAGCTGGCACCGGCCGGGAAGACGGTGCCTTAACGCCGCCCATACGTATGATCGTCATCCCCGCGAAGGCGGGGACCCATAAACTCAGCCGTCCGTGATCATTACGACGCTCAGCCAATATGGGTTCCCGCCTCCGCGGGAATGACGAACGCGGCGGTCCAAGCGGATCGTCAAACCCGCTCGATCAGCTCGATCTCGCCCTCGACCTCCATCTCGTCCTCGTCGTCCATCTCGTCCATGTCGGGCATCGTGAAGTCGGCCTTCCAGTCGTACACCTTCTCGACGCCGCCCTGCACCCAGACGCGCACCGCGCCCGACGTGATCTCGCCGCCCATCGCACCGACGAAGTCCGCCACCAACGAATCCGCGGCATCCTCGTGATCGGTCGCGCCTGGGATCGTCGCGGCGGTCATCTCCTCGTCGAGCTCGATGATCTGCGCCCAATATTGCTTCGCCATGTGATGCTCCTGCGTAGATAAAAAGCGGTCAGCCGCCGGTGATGATCGGGTGATCCGCACGCAACCGGTCGGCGAGCCGCTCGACCGCGTCGACCTCGCTCGCGCTGCCCGACGGGGTCACCGCCCAGTTGCAATGCGCGTGCGTGGCGAGGCTGTAGACCTTCACGTCGCCGACGATCAGACGCCACCGCCGCCGGTCGCCGCTGTTGTGCCGGACGAGGTCGGTGACGAACAGGCTCTGGAGTTCCGATGCGGTCATCCGCGCCCCATAGCGAAAAGCGCACGCCTGTCGCCATCGCAAACAGCGTCACGGCTCGCGCCGCGAGGTCGGCTTGGCCTGCAACGCGTCGAGCGCGTCGCCGTTGCGCCGCCCCCAGTCGTACAGCAGCTCGACCGGCTCGACGAACCGCGCCCCCAGCGGCGTCAGCGCATAGTCGACCGCGGGCGGCACCGTCCCGTGCACCTGCCGCGCGACCAGCCCCGACGCCTCCATCTCGCGCAAGGTCTGCGTCAGCATCTTCTTCGAGATGCCGGGGATCGATCGGTGCAGCACGCCGGTCCGCACCGGGCCATCATGGCGGACGTGCAGCGTATGGAGGATCATGCTCGTCCACTTGGTCGCGAACAGCTCGAGCGTCCGCCGTGGCGCGCAATCCTCGCGCCATTCCTCTTCGGCCGAACCCGGCTTCATCTGGTTACCTTTCGGTGCCTATGTCCCCAACGGGTGCCTTCTAGAAGCCCGCGCGTTCGATGCCTAGCTGGACTTGGAACACAGCGATGGAGCGCAAGATGGCCGGAACGGCATTGGTAGTGGGAACGAGCGGGATCGTCGGCAGTGCGACCGCGGCGGCGTTGGTCAAGGCGGGCTGGGCGGTCCACGGCCTCGCGCGGCGCCCGAGCGAGCAGGACGGCGTCCAGCCGGTCGCGGCGGATTTGCAGGATCCCGCCAGCCTGGAGACCGCGCTGAAGGGCGTGACCCCCGACGCGGTGTTCATCGCCACCTGGTCGCGCCAGGAGAGCGAGGCGGAGAACATTCGCGTCAACGGCGCTATGGTCCGCAACCTGCTCGGCGCGCTCAGCCCCGCCGGCAGCGTCCGCCACGTCGCGCTCGTCACCGGCCTCAAGCATTATCTCGGACCGTTCGAGGCATACGGCAAGGGCGTCCTGCCGCAGACCCCGTTCCGCGAGGAGCAGGGTCGGCTCGACGTCGAGAATTTCTATTATGCGCAGGAGGATGCGGTGTTCGAAGCCGCCGAGCGCGACGGCTTTGGCTGGAGCGTCCACCGCCCGCATACGATCATCGGCAAGGCGGTCGGCAACGCGATGAACATGGGCACCACGCTCGCGGTCTATGCGACGCTGTGCCGCGAGACCGGCCGCCCGTTCCGCTTCCCCGGCTCGGCCGCGCAGTGGAACGGCCTCACCGACATGACCAGCGCCAGCCTGCTCGCCGACCACCTGATCTGGGCCGCGACCACGCCGGCGGCGCGTGACGAGGCGTTTAACGTCGTCAACGGGGACGTCTTCCGCTGGAGCTGGATGTGGAGCCGCATCGCCGAATGGTTCGGGATCGAGGCCGCGCCGTTCGACGGCACGGTGCTCACGCTCGAAGAGCAGATGAAGGACGATGCGGCGATCTGGCGCGAGATCGCCGCCCGCGAAGGGTTGGCGGAGGCGGACCTGTCGCGGCTCGCCTCGCCCTGGCATACGGATGCCGACCTCGGCCGGCCGATCGAAGTGGTGACGGACATGAGCAAAAGCCGACGCCTGGGGTTCAAGGAATACCAGCCCACGGACGACGCGTTCTTCGACCTCTTCGCTGAACTAAGGATGGACCGGTTGATCCCGTAAATATCGCTGCTCCATTCCGTCATTCCCGCGAAGGCGGGAACCCATACTGGCTGGCCTTGCGATCGTGCATCACGGTTGGAGGATATGGGTCCCCGCCTCCGCGGGGATGACGGAAGGAGGGGTGAGCTTCGGGGTTACGGCTTGACCACCACCGTCGCCACTACCGCCGGATCATCCCGCAGCTTCAGAAACAGCATCCCCCCAATCGGCTTCGGCACCCCGAGTATCCCCCCGGTAAACCCCTCCGGCACCTTCACCGCGTCCGCAAACCCCAAATTCGCCGCGACCGACTCGATCAAGAACAAATCCGTTCCCGCCAGCGTACACACGTCCTTGCACGTCACCCCCGTCAGCGCCGGCACGCGCACGAGGCTCGTCAACGGCACCCAGTCGCCCGCGACCCCGTCCTGCACCAGCCGCCACCGCAGCGCCCCATGCGCGGACACGCCGAGCGCCTTGCCGGGCTCGACCGACACCACCGCGATCCGCTCGTCCTGCACGGTCAGCCCGCGTCCCGACGCGACGCTCGTCGTCGGCCCGCCGGCAACCGCGCCGATCTCGACGCTGTCCCCCGCCGCGAACCGCGTCGTCTCCTCGGCACGCAGCGAGAAGGTCAGTCGGGCATCCTGCGCGATCGCCGCGTCGCCCGCCAACGTCACGGCAAGGCCGGGGGAGGGCGGTGACGCCACGCTCTTGGCGATCAGCGTGGCCTTGGGCCGCGCCGCCGCAACCGTGAACTTCACCGACCGCTTGCGCCCATCGGTCAGCGTCACGAGCGCGGTCTTGGTCTGCCCCGCCGCGAACGCCGGTGACGTATCGGCGGTCAGCGGCAGCAGATCGCCCTTGTCCGCGCGCACGACCTCGCCCGGCTTGAACGCTACCCCATCGACGGTCATCGACGCGACCAGATCGAGCCGCGTTCCCGCCAGCGTCCCCGCGCCATCGCCCGCATACAACGTCAGGCCATCGATCCGCCCCGCCTCGGCGAGCGCGGTAAGCGCGATCTTCTCGGGCGCGTCGATCCCGTATTGCCTCACCAGCAGCGTCAGTTTCCCCGGCGCGGTCTTCGCGAGTGGCAGGGTCAGTCCGATCCGGTCGCCGGTCGTCGTCCACGCCAGCGGCACCTCGCCCGAGGCACCGACCAGCGTCACCGCCTCGACGCAACTCGGCGTCGGCCCGGCCAGCGCCACCGCGTTGTCGCGCCCGACCACCAGGTTCTCCGGGTCGGTATCGACCATCTGCCAGCCGCCGGCGCGCGGAACCTGCAAGCGGAACCGCGGCCCGTCGAACGGCGTGAAGCCCCAGCGCCCGTGCAGCGTCGCATCGGTCACCGCGCTCAACCCCGCAGTCCGTATGCCCACCTGATCGAGCACATAGCCGCCGCGCTCGGCATCGGCCTGCACCGGCAGTTCGACCACGCCCCCCTGCGGCGTCGTCACCCGCAAGCTCATGTCGTGCGCGAACTTGGTCGCGTAGATCAGCGGCGCACCCTCGACCGGCAGCACCAGGTCGGGCTTGGCCGCGCAAACCAGCCGGTCGGCCTCCGCGCGCCGCAGCGTCGGCGTCTGCGGCGTCCCCGTCTCGATCACCGGCATCGCCACGACCATCACCGATTTCGGGCTCGCGAACGACGGCGCGGCATTCAGTAGCAGCGCCATCCGGTCCTCGCGCATCCGTGCCAGCGCCGGGATATAGC